>CANBWY010000004.1 GCA_947373245.1 Comamonadaceae bacterium | reverse complement strand
GGACTGACGATGTCAATGTTTACCGCTGTCGAAATGGCACCCCGCGACCCCATCTTGGGCCTCAACGAGCAATACAACGCCGACACCAACCCCAACAAGGTCAACCTCGGCGTGGGTGTGTACTTCGACGACAACGGCAAACTGCCCCTTTTGCAATGCGTGCAAGCCGCAGAAAAAACCATGATGGCCACGCCCACAGCGCGCGGCTACTTGCCTATCGACGGCATCGTGGCGTATGACGCTGCCGTCAAAGGCTTGGTCTTCGGCGCGGACTCTGAGCCCGTCACTTCCGGCCGCGTGGCCACCGTGCAAGGCATTGGCGGCACAGGCGGCTTGAAAATCGGCGCTGACTTTTTGAAGCGCTTGAGCCCCAACGCCACCGTGTTGATCTCTGACCCGAGCTGGGAAAACCACCGCGCCTTGTTCACCAACGCCGGTTTCAAGGTCGACACCTACGCTTACTACGACGCAGAAAAACGCGGCGTGAACTTTGAAGGCATGTTGGCTTCGTTGAATGCCGCAGCGGCTGGCACCATCGTGGTGTTGCACGCGTGCTGCCACAACCCCACGGGCTACGACATCACCGCCGCCCAATGGGACCAAGTGGTGTCCGTGGTCAAGGCCAAAAACCTGACTGCGTTCTTGGACATGGCCTACCAAGGCTTTGGCCATGGCATTGCCGAAGACGGCGCTGTGATTCAAAAATTTGTCGCCGCTGGCTTGTGCTTCTTCGTGTCCACCTCGTTCTCCAAGAGCTTCAGCTTGTACGGCGAACGCGTGGGTGCTTTGAGCGTCTTGTGCGCCGACAAAGAAGAGTGCAGCCGCGTGTTGAGCCAACTCAAAATCGTGATTCGCACCAACTACTCCAACCCACCCATCCACGGTGGTGCTGTGGTGGCGGCGGTTTTGAACAACCCTGAGCTGCGCGCTTTGTGGGAAAAAGAATTGGGCGAAATGCGCGTGCGCATCAAAGCCATGCGCCAAACGCTGGTGGATGGCCTCAAAGCCGCAGGCGTGAAGCAAGACATGAGCTTCATCACCACCCAAATCGGCATGTTCAGCTACTCCGGTTTGAGCAAAGACCAAATGGTGCGTTTGCGCTCTGAGTTTGGTGTGTACGGCACCGACACAGGCCGCATGTGCGTGGCCGCGTTGAACAGCAAGAACATCGACTACGTGTGCAAAGCGATTGCCACCGTCATGTGATTGCGCTTTGCGTTGCTATAAAAAAAGGGCCTCCGGGTCCTTTTTTTATTTAACCCCAAATGACCGAACGCATGGCAATCGACGCCAGTTGATAGCCCTCGTTGAAAAACTCAACGGGTTCACCCGCCTCTGCCGCGCCAGCGGCGTAGAGCAAAGGCAAGAAGTGGTCGTAACTCGGGTGCGACATCTTCGCCATCTCACCTTGGGCTTGAAAGTCCACCAAAGCCTCTAAATGACCCGAACTGATTTGTTCAGCCACCCACTGGTCAAACTGGATGGCCCATTCAAAAGCTTGGTTGTCGGGAGCGGAGCGGTTCATGGTGCGCAAGTTGTGCACGGTATTGCCACTCGCGAGGATCAACACACCTTGCTCGCGCAAGCCACGCAGTTGCTGGCCTAAGGCATAGTGTTCAGCGGGTGGGCGGTGGTAATCGATGCTCAGTTGCACCACAGGAATGTCGGCGGCGGGAAACATGGGTTTGAGCACACTCCAAGCACCGTGGTCTAGACCCCACTCGGTCAAGTCCACGCCCACGGGCTGCCCATTGTTTGGCTGACGCAGCAACTGCGCCGTTTGTGCCACCCAATCGGGCGCGCCCGGTGCGGGGTATTGCTGATCAAACAGCGCTTGTGGGAAGCCGCCAAAGTCGTGAATGGTTTTGGGTTTGTCCATGCCCGTGAGCCACCAGCCTTGGGTGATCCAGTGCGCCGAGATGCACAAAATGAGTTTGGGCTTGGGCCAACGCACACCAAACTGGGCACCCAAAGCCTGCCATGCACGGCGATAAGGGCTGTCTTCGATGGCATTCATGGGACTGCCGTGTCCCACAAACAGCACAGGCATCGTTGTAATCAATTTGTACGGATTCATAGTTAGCCTTTGCGCGTGCTTCACTGCAAGCAAATTGGGGGACAGCCTCCATTTTCAACCAAGTAACAGCTGCTATATTGCACTGCAACATTTTTAAGACATCACCATGCTTTACCAAATCTTCGAAACACAACGTAGCCTCATGGAGCCGTTCGCAGACTTTGCGCAAGCGGCCTCCAAACTTTATGGCCAAACCACCTCGCCCATGGCTCAAAACCCCATGGCTCAACGCGTGTCTGCTGGCTACGACTTGCTGTATCGCTTAGGCAAAGATTACGAAAAACCAGAATTTGGCATCAAATCCGTGGAAGTTGATGGCGTGGAAGTGGCCATCCACGAGCGCATTGAGCTCGACAAACCTTTTTGCGAGCTGCGTCGCTTCAAGCGCTTCACCGACGACGCTGCCACCCTGACCAAGCTCAAAGCACAACCCGTGGTGCTGATCGTGGCCCCCTTGTCTGGCCACTACGCCACGCTGCTGCGCGACACCGTACGCACCATGCTCAAAGACCACAAGGTCTACATCACCGATTGGAAAAATGCCCGCTTGGTGCCCTTGAGCGAAGGTGAGTTCCACCTCGACGACTACGTGAACTACGTACAAGACTTCATCCGTGATTTGCAGTCCAAATACGGCAACTGCCACATCATGAGCGTGTGCCAACCCACCGTGCCCGTGTTAGCCGCTGTGTCGTTGATGGCCAGCCGTGGCGAGAAAACCCCCATCACCATGACCATGATGGGCGGCCCCATTGACGCCACCAAGTCGCCCACTTCCGTGAACAACTTGGCCATGAACAAGAGCTTCAGCTGGTTTGAGAACAACGTGATTTACCGCGTGCCCGACAGCTTCCCCGGCGCTGGCCGTCGCGTTTACCCCGGTTTCTTGCAGCACACGGGATTTGTGGCCATGAACCCGGACCGCCATTTGAAGAGCCATTACGACTACTTCCAAGACTTGATCAAGGGTGACAACTCCAGCATCGACTCGCACCGCGAGTTCTATGACGAGTACAACGCCGTGCTCGACATGGACGCCGATTACTACTTGGAGACCATCAACACGGTGTTCCAAGAATTCAAATTGGTGCGTGGCACATGGGAAATCAAAAACCCCAAAGGCAAACTCGAACTGGTGCGCCCACAAGACATTCGCACCACAGCATTGCTGACTGTGGAAGGTGAGCTGGACGACATCTCGGGTTCAGGCCAAACCGAAGCCGCGCACAAGCTGTGCAGCGGGATCGTGCGCCAAGAACACCACCACCTCGAAGCCAAGGGCGCTGGCCACTACGGCATCTTCAGTGGCCGCCGTTGGCGCGAAGTGGTTTACCCACACGTCAAGAAATTCATCTTGGAGCACAACCAAGTCGCTAAACCAGTGAGCGCCACAGTCGCAGCCGCAACGCCCACACCTGCCAAAGCCGCCCCCGTGGTGAAAAAGGCAGCGCCCGTCGTGAAAAAAGCGCCAGCTGTGGCTAAAAAAGCAGCCCCCGTGGCTGCCGCCGCTGCGCCCAAAGCCGCTGCTGCTAAAAAGTGAGTCTGGTCGAGCAAATCAACCTCGCTCTGCCGCAAACGCAATGCACGCGTTGCGGCTACCCTGACTGTCAGCGCTATGCCCAAGCCATCGCCCAAGGCGAGGCTGACATCAACCAGTGCCCTCCCGGCGGCACCGAAGGCGTGGCACGGCTGGCGGCCCTCACAGGCCAACCAGCCCGACCTTTGAACCCAGACCACGGCATCGAAGGACCGCGCACCATTGCCATCATCGACGAGGCATGGTGCATTGGCTGCACGCTGTGCATTGCGGCTTGCCCCACCGATGCCATCTTGGGTGCCAACAAACGCATGCACACCGTGGTGCAAGCCTATTGCACCGGCTGCGAGTTGTGCATTCCCGCCTGCCCTGTCGACTGCATTTCGTTAGAGCCCGTGGCGTTGAACCTGAGCGGCTGGGCCTCATGGCCGCAAGCCTTGGCCGACCTAGCGCGTCAGCGCTACGACGCTCGCCTCACACGTTTGAAACGCGAAGCGGTTGAGCACGACGCACGCTTGCAAGCCAAGGCCATCCAAAAACTGGCCGACCTGCCCGCACATACCAAAGGCACCGCGCATGCGCCTGAGGTGGACCGCAAACGCGCCATCATCGAAGCCGCGTTGGCCAAAGCCCAGGCACGCCAAGCGCGCCTCGACCCCAACAACAAAACTTAGGCTTTATCCAAGCCCAGCAAACGCACGGCGTTGTCTTTCAAGATGCCGGGCATGACTTCGGGTTTGAAGCCAGCCACCTCAAAATCTTTCATCCAACGCTCAGGCGTGATCAGCGGATAGTCGCTGCCAAACAGAACGCGGTCTTTGAGCAACGTGTTGGCGTATTGAATGAGCTGCTTGGGGAAGTACTTGGGGCTCCAGCCTGAGAGGTCAATCCACACATTGGGCTTGTGCGTGGCCACGCTCAAGGCCTCGTCTTGCCAAGGAAAGCTGGGGTGGGCCATGACAATTTGCATGTCCGGCCAATCAATCGCCACATCGTCCAAATGCATGGGGTTGCTATAGGCCAAACGCAAACCACCGCCGCAACGCATGCCGCTGCCAATGCCGCTGTGGCCGGTGTGGAAGATGGCAGGCAGCTTGTACGCATTGATCACTTCATAGATGGGCCATGCCATCTTGTCGTAGGGGTGATAACCCTGCACCGTGGGATGAAACTTGAAACCTTTGATGCCGTCTTCTTTGATCAGGCGCTCAGCTTCGCGCGCACCCATCTTGCCTTTGTGCGGGTCGATGCTGGCAAAGGCCACCATCATGTCGCTGTTCTTTTTGGCGGCGTCGGCAATCTCTTCGTTCGAAATACGGCGACGGCCTGTTTGTGATTCGCTGTCCACCGTGAACATGACCAAACCCATTTTGTGTTCGCGGTAGTACGCCACGGTTTCGTCAATCGTGGGTCTATGGCTGGAGCCAAAGTACTTGTCGGCCGCGCGGTCGTACTCCTCGCCGTAGTTGTCAAACGGGTTGCGACAACTCACCTCGGCATGGGTGTGGATGTCGATGGCAATGAGGTTTTTGTAATCCATGGTCAATCTCCTGAGTGGTTTTATTTTCAGACAAGTTTAGGGTAAATCCCAATTATTTAGTTATTAGACATAACCATAATTCATTTCAAGATCAAAAGCAACCAAGAGCAAACCCGACCATGAATCAGAACTCAGACATTCACTTTGAAATGCACGGCGACATCGCGGTCATCCGCCTCACGCGTCCCACCAAGCGCAACGCGCTCAACGATGCCTTGATCGCCTCACTGCGCCACATCTTTGAAAATCTGCCCGATCACACCACAGCCGCTGTGATTGCAGGTGATGGCGAACATTTCTGCGCAGGCCTGGATTTGAGTGATTTGAAAGAACGCGATGCCGGCCAAGGCATGCACCACTCACGCTCATGGCACGCGGCTTTGGAGCGGGTGCAATACGGTCCCGTACCCGTCATCGCCGCTTTGCATGGCGCGGTGGTCGGCGGTGGTTTGGAGCTGGCCAGCGCTTGCCACATCCGCGTGGCTGACGAGAGCACCTTCTACGCCCTGCCCGAAGGCACACGCGGCATTTTTGTCGGCGGCGGTGGTTCGGTTCGCATTCCACGCTTGATCGGTGTGGCACGCATGACCGACATGATGATGACGGGCCGCGTCTACAACGCCGTGGACGGTGAACGTGTGGGCTTGGCGCAATACCTCGTGCCCAACGGCACCTCGTTGGACAAAGCCTTGGCGCTGGCCGAGCGCATTGGCAGCAATGCACCGCTGACCAACTACGCGCTCATGAACGTGCTGCCGCGTATTGCAGACCAACCCGCAGACCAAGGCTTCGTCACCGAATCCATGATGTCAGCGATTGCACAAGCCGCCCCCGAAGCCAAACAACGCGTGCGTGACTTTTTAGAAGGTCGTGCCGCCAAGGTTCAAAAGAGCTGATCACAGCCGCAACCGGAGACACCCCATGACTGCAGTGAAATTTCGTGACATGACGTTTGGCGTCACACGCGTGAAGATGCGTGAGGGCCAACACGGCACGCGCTACATGATGGCCGACCAAGCCCTCGCCCCCTACGCCGATCGCATGACGGACCGCTTGGTGCACTGGGCCAAAGAAAAGCCAGAACAAACCTTGTTTGCACGTCGCGTCAAAAGCGCCGATGGCTCCTCAGGCGACTGGCGCCACATCAGCTATGCCGAAGCCCTCACGTCGGCCCGCCACATCGCACAAGGCTTGATCAACCGAGGACTGAACGCCGAGCGCCCAGTGGTGATCTTGTCGGAAAACGACCTCGAACACGCCTTGATGGCTTTGGGCTGCATGCTGGCGGGCGTGCCTTATTGCCCCGCATCGCCTGCGTATTCCACCATCAGCCAAGACTACGACAAGCTGCGCCACATCTTGCAAACGCTCACGCCAGGCTTGGTCTTTGCTGCGGACGCGGCACGTTACGGCAAAGCCATTCATGCAGCGGTAGGCACCGACATCGAGGTGGTCCTGACGGAAGGCAAGGTGGACGGCCACAGCAACACCGCGTTTGCCGACTTGCTGGCCACCCCCATCACAGACGCTGTCGATGCAGCGATGCAAGCCACGGGCCCAGACACCATCGTGAAGTTTTTGTTCACCTCGGGCTCGACCAAGTTGCCCAAGGCCGTCATCAACACACAACGCATGTGGTGCGCCAACCAGCAGCAATTGAGACAGTCCATCCCCTTGTTGGCCAATACGCCACCGGTGTTGATCGACTGGCTGCCTTGGAACCACACCTTTGGTGGCAACCACAACGTGGGCTTGGTGATCTACAACGGCGGCACCCTCTACATCGACGACGGCAAACCCACGCCGGCCTTGATGCATGAAACCCTGCGCAACTTGCGTGAAATTGCCCCCACGGTTTACTTCAATGTGCCCACGGGTTTTGAAGCCATTGCCAACGCCATGCAAACAGACGATGCCCTGCGCAAAAAATTGCTCAGCCGTGTGCAGATGTTTTTCTATGCGGGTGCTGCGTTGGCGCAACCCATTTGGGACAGCCTGTACGCCAGCCAAGAGCGCGAAGTAGGCGAACGCATTGCCATGACCACCGGTTTGGGCATGACTGAATCGGGACCTTTTGCCTTGTTCGTCACCAACCCTCACGTACGAACGGCCGATCTCGGCGTGCCCACACCGGGCTTGGAAATCAAACTGATTCCAGACAACGACAAAATTGAAGTCCGCTACAAAGGCCCCAACATCACGCCCGGTTACTGGCGCGCGCCCGAAGAAACACGCGAACACTTCGACGAAGAAGGCTTCTTTTGCACGGGCGACGCCGTGAAGTGGATTGATGAAAACGATGTGCACCAAGGCCTGAAGTTTGATGGCCGGATTGCCGAAGACTTCAAACTCGCCACAGGCACCTTCGTCAGCGTGGGCCCCTTGCGCGCCAAGATCATTGGTGCGGGTGCCCCCTACATCCAAGACGTGGTGATCACCGGTTTGAACCGCAAAGAAGTGGGCGCCCTGATTTTCCCCACGACAGCCGTGCGCGGTTTGAGTGGCTTAGGCCCAGAAGCCAGCTTGGCGCAGGTGTTGGCCAGCGCCCAAGTGGTGTCGCACTTTCAAACCGTGCTCAACCACTTGGCAGACACATCAACCGGCAGCGCCTCGCGCATCGCCCGTGCGGTGTTGTTGAGTGAGCCACCCTCCATCGACAAAGGTGAAGTGACCGACAAAGGCTCGATCAACCAACGCGCCGTGCTCAAACATCGCGATGCCTTGGTGCAAGCCCTGCACGAAAACACCGCCACGCACATCTTGAAACCACACGCATAAGGAAAACACTGCATGAACATTGAAGGACAAGCCGTCTTAGTCACCGGTGGCGCATCGGGTTTGGGTGAAGCCACCGCCCGCGAGCTGGCCCGCTTGGGTGCCAAAGTCGCTGTGATCGACGTCAATTTAGAACTGGCCGAAAAAGTAGCAGCCGACATTGGCGGCGTGGCCTGTCAATGCGACATCACCGACCCCCACAGCGTGCAAGCGGCACTCGCCAAAGCCACTGCGGCACACGGGCCCGCACGCATTTTGATGAACATCGCCGGCATTGGCAGCGCCAAGCGCATCGTGGGCAAAGACGGCACAGCCGCCCCCCTCGAAGACTTTGCGCGCGTGGTCAACGTCAACCTCGTGGGCGCTTACAACATCAGCCGTTTGTTTGCGGCCGAGTGCGCCAAACTGCCAGCGGGCGAAGACGGTCAACGCGGTGTGATGATGTTCACCGCCTCGGTCGCCGCCTTTGATGGCCAAGTGGGCCAACAAGCCTACAGCGCCTCCAAAGGGGGGTTGGTCAGCATGACCTTGCCCATGGCCCGCGACTTGGCACAACACGGCATCCGCGTCTGCACCATTGCGCCCGGCTTGTTTGCCACGCCCCTGATGAAGACCCTGCCCGAAGCCGTGCAGCAGTCGCTGGCAGCTTCCATTCCCTTCCCTGCGCGTCTGGGTAAACCCGAAGAGTTTGCACAGCTGGCTTGCCATATCGTGACCAACGACCACCTCAATGGCGAGGTGATTCGTTTGGACGGCGCACTGCGCATGGCCCCTCGCTAATCCCCCCCCCCTTTTTCAACCGGAGACAACACCATGAAATTAAAAACCACCCTCATCACCGCAGCCATTGCCTCTTTGGTCAGCACCGCCGCATTGGCCGACATCAACATTGGTGTCAGTCTGGCTTTGACAGGCCCCGGCTCAGGCTTGGGCATTCCGATGCAAAACCAGTTCAAGCTGTGGCCCAAAACCATCGCGGGTGAAAAGGTCAACCTCATCATCATGGACGATGCCACCGATCCCGGCAAAGGCGCTGCCAACGCACGCCGCTTCGTGACAGAAGACAAGGTGGACGTGATCATCGGCTCTTGCATCACCGCCGTGGCCGCAGCCATGACCGACATTGCCTCTGAAGCCGGCACCGTGCAACTGGCCGGCTCCCCCGTGGGCGTGCCAGCGGGCAAGGACAAGTGGTTGTTCCGCTTGCCACAGTCCAACACCGTCATGGGCCACGCCGTGGTGGAGCACATGAAAAAGCAAGGCATCAAGACGGTGGGCTTCTTGGGTTACACCGATGCCTACGGCGAGCAGTGGTTGAAAGAAATCACCCCGCAACTCGACAAAGCCGGCATCAAAATTGTGGCCACCGAGCGCTTTGCCCGCACCGACACCAGCGTG
The DNA here is from genome assembly GCA_947373245.1 of Comamonadaceae bacterium. Classification (GTDB taxonomy): domain Bacteria; phylum Pseudomonadota; class Gammaproteobacteria; order Burkholderiales; family Burkholderiaceae_C; genus Limnohabitans. Next base: position 47,832 of record CANBWY010000004.1, on the reverse strand, counting down.
ACCCCACAAGCCTTGAAACTCAACGCGGCCAACCCAGACGCCATCTTGGTGGTGGCCTCTGGCAGTGGCGCGGCCATGCCGCAAATGGGCTTGGCTGAGCGTGGCTACAAAGGCAAGATTTACCAAACACACGCCGCCGCGACGCAAGATTTGATGCGCGTGGGCGGCAAAACAGTGGAAGGCACTTTTGTGGTCTCCGGCCCTGCGGTGATTGCCGAGCAATTGCCTGACAGCCACCCATCCAAGAAAGTGTCTATCGCCTTTGTGCAACAGTACGAAAAAGCCATGGGCCCCAACACACGCAACCAGTTTGCAGGCCACGCCTACGATGCACAAATTGCGTTGGAAAAAGCCATTCCGATGGCTTTGAAGAAAGCCAAACCCGGCACGCCCGAGTTCCGTGCCGCCGTGCGTGACAGCTTGGAGACCATGGGTCGCACCATCTTCGCCCACGGCGTGATGAACTGGACGCCTTCGGACCATTGGGGTTACACCATGGAAACGGGCGTGATGCTCAAAGTCGTCGACGGTCAATTCAAAGTCGAATAACGACGTTTTGTGTGCGCGGTGTGCTGATGCAGCCCACCGCGCCATTTTTTGGTTTTTTCTGTTTGAGGCCATCCACATGGACTTTTCAATTGCCAGCATTTTGATGCTCGATGGCATCACCAACGGCGCGGTCTACGGCCTGTTGGGACTGGCCACGGTCTTGGTGTTCACCGTCACCCGCGTGATCTTTATTCCACAAGGCGAATTTGTCGCCTATGGCGCACTCACGCTGGCTATTTTGCAAACTGGCAAAGTACCCGGCACCGTTTGGTTGCTCATGATTTTGGCGAGCGTCGCCGCCGTGATGGAACTGGTGAGCCGTTGGCATCACGACAAAAACATCGCTGCTGGCCTCAAGGCCGGTTTCAAAACACTGATCGCGCCCGTTCTCATTTCGGGCCTCACGCTCTGGGCTGCGCCGTTGCAGTTGCCCCTCTTGGTGCAAGCCTTGTTGAGCGTGGCCATCGTCACCGCCTTTGGCCCCTTGGTTTACCGAGTGGCCTACCAATCGCTGGAAGACGCCACCCCCTTGGTGTTGTTGATCGTCTCGGTCGGGGTGCACTTTGCCATGACCGGATTTGGTCTGCTGTTTTTCGGCGCTGAAGGGTTTCGCAACCCGAGTTTTTGGAGCAGCACCCTCGCCATGGGCCCCATCACCCTGAGCGGCCAAACCCTCATCATTTTTGCCACAGCCTTGGCCTTGATCGTCTTGCTTTGGTTGTTCTTTGAACGCACGTTGTTTGGCAAGGCCTTACGTGCCACCGCAGTCAACCGCACAGGGGCTCGCTTGATGGGCATCTCCACCCACACCAGCGGCCAACTCACCTTCATGATGGCAGCCCTGATTGGCGCCATTTCTGGCTTGTTGATCGGCCCCTCCACCACCGTTTTTTACGACTCTGGTTTTTTAATTGGCCTCAAAGGGTTTGTGGCGGCGGTGGTGGCAGGTTTGGCCAGCTACCCCGGGGCCATGCTCGGGGCCTTGTTCGTTGGCGTCGTCGAGTCGTTTGGCTCGTTTTGGGCCAGCGCTTTCAAAGAAGTGATTGTGTTCACCTTAATTCTTCCCGTGCTGTTGTGGCGTTCGCTGCACAGCGGTCATTCTGATGAGGACCATTGATATGAAGTGGCTTGCCCTGTTTGCTGCGGTGCCGCTGATCGCGTGGCTCCCTTTGCCTGACTTTTGGATTTTTCAACTCAACTACATCGGCCTGTATGCCTTGACCTGTTTAGGTTTGGTCTTGCTCACCGGTGTGTCTGGCTTGACCTCGTTTGGACAAGCTGCCTTTGTGGGCATGGGTGCCTACACCACGGCTTGGCTCACCCTCAACTTGGGCATGTCGCCTTGGATGACCTTGTTTGTCGGCCTGGCACTCACCGGTGTGAGCGCCTTGGTGGTAGGTCTCATCACCTTGCGCATGTCGGGCCACTACTTGCCGCTGGCCACCATTTCGTGGGGCTTGGCGCTCTACTACCTCATGGGCAACTTAGATGCCTTGGGCAAGTACGACGGCTTGTTAGGTCTCAAAAGCTTGTCCATCCCTGGCCCCGAAGGTGACTTTGATCTGGGCCAAGGCCGTGCCTTTTTTGTGCTGACTTGGCTGATTCTGATGGTTGCGGCCATGGGGTTCACCCACTTGCTGGACTCACGTGCCGGTCGTGCCATTCGTTCCCTGAAAAACGGCACCCAGATGGCCGAAGCCATGGGCATCAACACCTTTCGTTACAAAGTGACCGTGTTCATCTTGGCCGCCTTGCTGGCCTCGGTGGCGGGTTGGTTGATGGCGCACTTTCAGCGCACCGTCAACCCCTCGGCCTTTGGTTTGAAGATGGGCATTGAGTACTTGTTCATGGCCGTGGTCGGTGGTGTCGGTTATGTCTGGGGCGCCATTGTCGGTGCAGGGCTGATCAAGCTGATGGACGACCAACTGCAAGTGTTGTTGCCACGCCTGATTGGCACCAGCGGCAGCTATGAAGTGATCGTGTTTGGCATTGCCTTGGTGCTGGTGCTCAAGTACCTGCCCGACGGGTTGTGGTCGCTGGTGGCGCGTCACCTGCCACGACGCAATCGCACCGAAGACTGGACCCATGCCGAGGCGCTCGAAGAACGCAACAAGCCATGCCCCGGCGAAGTGGTGCTGGACGTGCAAAACATTCGCAAACAATTTGGTGGTTTGGTGGCGGTGAACGACATCTGCTTCCAAATCAAAGCCGGACAAATTGTGGGTTTGATCGGTCCGAATGGGGCTGGCAAGTCCACCACCTTCAACCTCATCACCGGCGTGCTGCCACTCACCTCAGGCACGGTGACGTTCCAAGATGAAACCATCAGCGGCTTGCCCTCACGCGACATCGCACGACGCGGCATGGCCCGCACGTTCCAACACGTCAAGATGATTCCAGACATGACGGTCTTGGAAAACGTGGCCATGGGCGCCTACAGCCGCAGTCACCGCGGCGTGCTGTCGGGCATGTTGCGCACCAACGTGGCTGAAGAGCGGCGTTTGTTCAAGGAGGCACAACACCAACTGGAGCGCATTGGCATCGGCCACACCCTGCACGAATTGGCCGGCAACTTGGCCATGGGGCAGCAACGCCTGATGGAAATTGCGCGGGCCTTGTGTGCTGACCCTGCCCTGCTCTTGCTCGACGAACCCGCCGCAGGCTTGCGCCACAAAGAAAAACTGGCCTTGGCCGATGTGCTGCGCCAACTGCGCGGCGAAGGCGTGAGCATCTTGTTGGTCGAGCACGACATGGACTTGGTCATGAAAGTTTGCGACCACTTGGTGGTGATGGAGTTTGGCACCTTGCTGACCCAAGGCACGCCAGAGGAAATTCAACAAAGCCCAGCCGTGCGTGCGGCCTATTTGGGCACGGAACATTAAAGGCCTGCTATGACACACCCCTTGCTCGACGTGCGCGACCTGCGCGCTGGCTATGGCAAAGCCGAAGTGCTGCACGGCTTGAGTTTGCAAGCGCACAAAGGCCAAGTCATCACCGTCATTGGCCCCAACGGGGCTGGCAAATCTACCTTGCTCAACAGCTTGATGGGCTTGCTGCCCGCGCGTGGCGCGCTGTACTACAACGGCGAAGACATCAGTGAGCTCACGCTGGAAGAGCGCGTGCTCTTGGGCATCGCCTTGGTGCCTGAAAAACGTGAGTTGTTTGGCACCATGACGGTGGAAGACAACTTGGAACTCGGTGGTTTTCGGCAAATGCGTTTGGGCAACAGCCAATGGCGCAACCGCATCGCCGATGTGTACGACTTGTTTCCCCGTCTGAGGGAACGCCGCACCCAATTGGCCGGCACTTTGTCTGGCGGTGAGCGTCAGATGTTGGCGGTGGGCCGCTCGCTGATGTCACGCCCCGAGGTGCTAATGCTGGACGAGCCCAGCTTGGGACTCGCGCCGCTGATCGTGAAAGAGATTTTCAGCATCATCGAAACGCTGCGTCAAACCGGCGTCACGATTGTGCTGGTCGAACAAAACGCCCGCGCTGCTTTGGCCGTGGCGGACCACGGCTATGTGCTGGAGATGGGCGAAGTCAGCCTGCACGGCCGCGCCAGCGATTTGGCGCAAGACGCCCGCGTGATCGACACCTATTTGGGTGCGGCCAAAAAATCTGCCTGATACATCACAACTTGCCATGAACCACTACCAACCCCGCCTCGCCGACGTTCGCTTCATCTTGGAAAACGTCTTGCATGCGCCGCAGCGCATTGCTGAGCTTCCCGCCTTCGCCGAAGTCGATGCAGACTTGATGAACCAAGTGCTCGAAGAAGCTGGCAAATTTGTGGCCGACCAGATTGCACCGCTCAACCGCGTGGGCGATGAAGTGGGCGCGCAATTCAACCAAGGCCAGGTCACCTTGCCACCGGGTTTCAAAGAGGCCTACCAGTCATTTTGGCAATCGGGTTGGGCTTCGCTCACCACCGCCACCGAAGATGGTGGCCAAGCGCTGCCAGCGGTGTTGGAAAGCGTTTTGTATGAATGGCTGTCTGCTGCCAACCAAGGCTGGACCATGGCGCCCGGCTTGTTGCACGGCGCGTACGAGTGCATCAAGCACCACGCCAGCGACGCGCTCAAGGCGCAGTACTTGACCCAAGTCGGTACAGGCGAATGGCTGGCCACCATGTGTTTGACCGAGCCCCATGCGGGCAGTGACCTCGGCTTGGTCCGCACCAAAGCTGTCCCCCAAACGGATGGCAGCTACCGAATTAACGGCACCAAAATTTTCATTTCTGGCGGCGAACACGACCTGAGCGACAACATCGTGCACTTGGTGCTGGCACGTCTGCCGGATGCCCCCGCAGGCCCCAAAGGTTTGTCCCTCTTTTTGTGCCCCAAGTTCTATGCCGATGGCACGCGCAGCGCGGTGCACTGCGAACGCATCGAAGAGAAGATGGGCATCCACGCCAGCCCCACCTGTGTGATGCGCTTTGACGACGCCCAAGCGTGGCTCATCGGAGAAGTAGGCCGCGGCCTCAACGCCATGTTTGTCATGATGAATGCGGCACGTTTGCACGTCGCCCTGCAAGGCGTGGGCTTGCTCGATGCCGCATGGCAAAAGGCCGATGCCTATGCCCACGAACGCCGTCAAATGCGCGCGCCCAAACCCGTGGGTGTCAAAGGCGATGCCACCGATCTCATCATTGAACACCCCGCCATGCGGCGCATCTTGGATACGCAACGCGCGTGGGTCGATGGCTCACGCGTACTGGCATATCAAACAGGCTTGGCCTTGGATGTGGCCAAGCACCACCCGCAGGCCTCACAGCGTGAATCCGCCCAGCGCTGGTGTGCGTTGATCACGCCCATCTTGAAAGCCGCTTGCACTGAACAAGGCTTTCACGGGGCCAGCGATTGTCTGCAAGTGTTTGGCGGCCATGGCTATGTGAGCGAATGGGGCATTGAACAAAACGTGCGCGATGCCCGCATCGCCATGATTTACGAAGGCACCAACGAAATTCAAGCCATTGATTTGTTGATGCGCAAAGTGTTGGCCGACGGCGGTGCAGCCTTGCAGGCCATGCTTGACGAGTTGTCCACCTCCTTGCAGGCACAAGCCCCGCACGAAGCGCAGGTGCTGCAGATGTTTGAACAACTGCGCGCCATCACCCAAGAAGCCTTGCAGGTGCAAACACGCGCCGATGGCAACGTGACCCTGAGCTGGATTGCGGGCGACTATTTGCGCATGGCCACGCTGGCCTTGCTGGCTTGGGCTTGGACACGCATCGATGCTGCGGCACCCACCGACCTTGCCCGTTGGCAGGCACCTGCCCAAGCGCTGCGTGCATGGGTGCTGCCTGAGTTTGAGATGCGCCTGAACATGATTCGCGCACACATCAAGCCCACATGACCGACACGATAGACACCCGCTACCTCGAAACCCTGCTGGGCTACAACACCCGGCGCGCGACCTTGACCATCATCGGCCGCTTCATCGAGCGCATGGTGGAATTTGATTTGCGACCGGTGGATTTTTCAGTGCTGTCTTTGATTGGGCACAACCCCGGCATCACCGCGCGTCAGTTGTGCCACACACTGAACATCTTGCCGCCCAATATGGTGGGGTTCTTGAAAGCGTTTGAAAAGCGCGACTTGATTGACCGCAGCCCTCACCCGACCGATGGCCGGTCCATGGGTTTGACACTCACAAAAAAAGGCCAACAACTCATGCAAAAAGCAGAAGTTGCGGCCATCGAATCGGATGCAAGCGCTGCCTACCCGTTGAGCGCATCAGAGCAAAAAACCCTCATGCGCTTGCTACAGAAGATCTACAGGAATGCGGCTTGATCAATCCAAGCTGATGTTTTTGCGCTTGACCAACTGTTCGTAAATCTTGCTTTTGACATCCGCGTTCTTGCGAATCTCGTCAGGCGACCAAGTGATGGTTTCAAACGCGAAAGTGTTGTAGCGCGCTTTGACCTCTGGGTCCGCCAAGACTTTCAAAACGTCGGCGTTGATTTTGGCCTTCACATCGTTGGCAATGCCTTTGGGCGCAAGCAAACTAACGAACGAGTTCACTTCAAAGCCAGCAGGTCCACCCGATTCAGCCACGGTGGGCACATCTGGCATTTGTGGCAAACGCTTGGCTGCGGCGACCGCGAGGTAACGAATCTTGCCGGCTTTGAAAATGCCTTGGCTAGAAGGAATGCTGGCCATGCTCCACTGAATATCACCAGACCCGACGGAGGTGAAGAGTTGCGACACTTCGCGGTAGGCCACATGCGTCATCTCTGCGCCTGTCAACAACTCCAACTGCTCACCCCCCAAATGCCCAGGGCTGCCCACGCCCCATGAGCCGTAGCTCACTTTGTTGGGTTCAGCCTTGGCGGCGGCAATCAAATCTTTCATGTTTTGCCATTTAGAGTCGGTCGCCACAGCCACAAGGAAAGGCGTGCGAAACAAAGGGGCCACAGGGTCAAACACATTCAAGGTGACAAAGTTTTTCGACTTGTACAGCAGCGGCAACGCGGCCAAGTGTTCGCTGTCGAGTTGCAGCAAGGTGTAGCCATCGGCAGGCATGCGTTGTGTGGCGTCAATCGCGATGAAGCCACCGCCGCCAGGCTTGTTGGTGATGGTCACGGGCTGGTTCCACAGCTTAGACAGCTTCTCTGAGATTTGACGCAACACGGCATCGGGGCCGCTGCCTGCGGCAAACGCGGTGACGATGTTCACCGGTTTGTTGGGGAATGTGCTGGCTTGTTGCGCCGTGGCGGGTAAGGCAAACGCAGCCAGCACGGCTGCGGTGCAGAGGGCACGGCGGGTGAAAGTGGTGTTCATGGGGGTGTCTCCGTTGTGGTTTGTCAGGACTGGCGTTCGCCAAAATTAAGCATCAGGCTGCTGCATGGGGGCGGCTTTTTTGAACGCCTCCAGTTGCAGGCAGGCGGTTTCCACCGCCGCAATCAATGGCCATTGCGTCAGGTCGACTTTGAAGCGACGCGCGCTTTCGATTTGCGGCACCAAATACACATCGGCCATGCTGGGGCTGTGGCCAAAGCTGAAGTCGCCACGCGTTGTGTCCGCCGCCAACAAGGTTTCATAGGCATTGAAACCCTCGGTGATCCAAGTGGTGCACCAAGCATTGATGGCGTCTTCATTCGCACCCAATTGCTTGCGCAAATATTCCAAGATACGGCGATTGTTGATGGGGTGCACATCGCAACCCACAATGGCGGCCAAGGCGCGCACATGGGCACGCGCATCAGGGTCGACTGGCAACAACGCAGGCGTGGGGTATTTTTCTTCCAGCCATTCAATGATGGCGGGTGACTGAATCAGCACCTGCTCCCCGGTGTCGAGTGCAGGCACAAAACCTTGGGGGTGGATGGCCTTGAAGTCGGCTTTCAAATGCTGCTCGGTGCGCAAGTCCACGGCCACATAGTCAGCGGCTAAACCTTTGAGGTTCAACGCAATCCGCAAACGGTGCGAGGTGCCGCTGCGAAAAAAATTGTAGAGTTTCACTCAGCGGCTCCAATCGTTAGCGCAACCTCAGCCACGCCCGCCACGCGGCCCGTGATTCTGTCGCCAGGCACCACCGCATTCACACCTTCGGGTGTGCCGGTGTAAATCAAATCGCCGGGTTGCAGGTGATAGAACAAGGACAGGTCAGCGATGATTTCACGCACATTCCAAATGAGCTTGTTCACATCGGACGACTGCTGGGTCACACCGTTGACTTCCAAGGCAATTGCGCCTTGGTCGATGATGTGCCCTGCCATGGGCACGATCTCGGTACACACCGAAGACTGTTCTACGTCTTTGCCCAAGTCCCATGGACGCCCCTTGTCGCGCGCCACCAATTGCAAATCGCGGCGCGTCATGTCCAACCCTGCGGCATAGCCATAAATCACTTCGTGGGCTTTTTCTTGGCTCACACGAAAACCAGCTTTGCCGATGCCGACCACCATTTCCATTTCAAAGTGGTAGTTCTTGGTCTCGGGCGGATAAGCCACGGTGCTACCACTGTCCACCAAAGTTTGTGGTGCTTTGGTGAAGTAGAACGGACGCTCTACCGTTTTATCGACCGGCTTGCCCATCTCAACCGCGTGCGCATGGTAGTTGCGTCCCACAAAGAACAAACGGTTGATGGGAAAGCGCTCTGTCTTGCCACGAATGGCCAAAGATTGAACGGCAGGTGGCGTGAAAAGATAAGAAGTCATGGCGTTTTAAAAGTGAATGTGGCGGGTTAGCCGCGGTTCTCGTACACACCCAATTTGCGGTGCAACGGAGACTCGTCGGCGATGAAAACAAAGGATGGCTTGTCAGCCTGCAAATTTTTGAGCGTGACCGCTTCATAGCCTGGTGCGCAGCAGGTGTCTGCTTCGACCAGCGTGAAACTGCTGTCGACGATCTGGGCGTGAACCGTACCTTCGATGACGTGGAACACCTGAGCGGGCGAACGCGCAGGCAAGCGCAAGGTTTGCCCGGGGCGCAGCAGCATCGCGTAGAAGCCTAGGATGTTTTCAGCATCCGCCCCTGTCTCGGGGTTGACGTAGGTGATTTGCACGGCCTCAAGCGCAGGGTTGTCAGACGCCATGGCAAGCAGCGCAGCCTTGGCATCCGTCCACGCATAACGCAGCATGGGGTACGCCTTCTTGCTGCGCTCAAACACCTGCGTGGGCACCACACCGCCACGGGCGTATGGTTTGTCACCTAGACCAGACACCACGGTTTGGCGCTCGCCATTGATGTGGTACGAGGCTTCCATGTAATAGACCAAAGGCAAGTCCAACACATCCAACCAAATGACGGGGTCTTTGCCATCGTGGCCGTGCTCGTGCCACAAGCCTGTAGGCGTGAGGATCAAATCGCCACGGTGCATGGGGCACTTTTCACCGTCCACCGTGGTGTAAGCACCTTCGCCTTCCACAATCATGCGCACGGCGTTGGGGGTGTGGCGGTGGCTGGGTGCCCACTCGCCGGGCATGAGCAGCTGCATGCCCAAATACATGGCCGCACTGGCTTGCATTTTTTCTAAGCCATGGCCAGGGTTGGCCAACACCAACACACGGCGCTCGGCTTTTTCGATGGGTGTCAACTCACCCGCCTTGAGCAAGAGAGGTTTGATGGTTTTGTAGGGCCAGTGTGTGGCCTTGGTTTGACGCGTGGGCACCTTGGGCGGTAAGACGCCGCGCAGGCTGGGCCACAGAGGCACCAAGTTGAGTTCTTTCAGTTCGTCGCGGTAGTCTTGCGGTAAATCTTCGAGGCGTCCGAGTTCTTGCACGGTGTGGTCCTTTGAAATGGAACTGAATCGTTCATGCGGCTTCTTTGCACACAAATAGTAAGCACACTGAATATCAGTGTAATGCTACGATCTCAAGCAACACCTAGGTAAAACCCTCAATCACATGGTCACGAAAAAGACAATGCCGTCCACGCCGTCGGTTCAGCTAGACAACTTACCCGGTCATTTGATGCGCCGCATGCATCAAATCTCGGTCGGCATCTTTATGTCCGAGATGGAGAGCTTGGGGCTCACGCCGATTCAATTTGCGGCCTTGCAAGCGACCAAGTTGCAACCGGGCATTGACCAAAAAACACTCGCCAAGATGATCGCGCTGGACACTTCCACCACCGGCGGCGTGATTGACCGTTTGGAAACCCGTGGTTTGATGGAGCGCCATGCCGCCGAGCTAGATCGGCGTGTGCGCTTGCTCTATCTCACCCGCGCAGGCGAGACCACACTGGCAGATGTGATTCCGCGCATGCTCAAGGTGCAATCGAAGATTTTGTCGCCGCTCTCGCCCGCTGAGCAAAAGACGTTCATGACGTTGCTCAACCAACTGGTGAATGAGAACAACGAATTCAGTCGCGCCCCCAGTCAACCCACGCCATAGAGGCGGATGCTTTACGCGTGTGAAGCAGCCAAGACCGCAAAAGCCTTCACGACTTCAGGGGGGGCTTGCACCAACTCGATCAACACGCCCTCACCGCCAATGGGAAACTCGTCGTTCGCCTTGGGGTGCATGAAGGTGATGTCAAAGCCAGCAGCGCCCTTGCGTATGCCGCCCGGCGCAAAACGCACACCTTGTGAGGTGAGCCATTGCACAGCCACAGGCAAGTCATCGATCCACAAACCCACGTGGTTCAACGGGGTGGCGTGCACCGCAGGCTTTTTCTCGATGTCCATGGGTTGCATCAAATCGACTTCGACCTTGAAGGGGCCGACGCCGATGGCACAAATGTCTTCGTCCACGTTCTCGCGTTCGCTTTGAAACGTACCTGTAACTTCGAGGCCAAACATGTCCACCCACAGTTTTTTCAAGCGGCCCTTGTCAGGGCCGCCGATGGCGATTTGTTGAATGCCAAGGACCTTGAAGGGGCGAGAAAAACTTGCGCTCATTTATTCGAACTCCACGATCATCTGGTCCACCGTGAGTGACTCGCCTTTGGCCGCCACCACTTGTTTGACCACGCCATCTTGCGTCGCAAACAGCACGTTTTCCATCTTCATCGCTTCGATCACCGCCACACGCTCGCCCGCTTGTACTTTTTGACCAGGCTTCACTGAAACCTCGACCAACAAGCCTGGCATGGGCGACAAAACGTAACGGCTCAAATCAGGCGGCGCCTTGAAAGGCATGAGTTTGTGCAACTCGGCCATGCGTGGCGACATCACCAACGCTTCGATGCGGGTGCCGTTGTGTTGCACTTGCAAAGCCAAGGGGTTCTTCAAAGTGCCACGCTCGACTTGCGCGGTAAAAGGCTTGCCGTTGACGGTACCTTCAATGCGGATGTCGTTCAAACGTGACTTGCTTTCAATCGCGTAGGTCTTGCCACTGATGGTGATTTGCGCCACACCGGGCTTGCCCACGAACTCATCCACATGCACTTGCACGTAGCGGTTGTCGCCCGCTTGGCCCAACTCCACCACCGCATAGTCTTGGCCAATCTGCACGTCATAGCCCGGCAACTGACCGCTGAGGTTGGCCGCGCGTTGGCGTGACTTGCGACGCACGAAGGCGGCAAGGGCAGCCAAAAAGTCGTGGTCGTCGTGCGGCACGTCTTCGGCACGGAAGCCATGTGCGTATTGCTCGGCGATGAAGCCGGTGTTGAAGTCACCCGACACAAAGCGGGGGTGTGCCAACAAAGCGGCTTGGAACGGGATGTTGGAGCTGATGCCGCGAATCACAAAACCGTTCAGGGCTTCGCGCATTTTGGCAATCGCGTCGTTGCGGTCTTTGCCGTGCACGATGAGCTTGGCGATCATCGAGTCGTAGAACATCGGGATCTCGCCACCGTCTTGCACGCCGGTATCGACACGCACGCCATACAAGTCAGTCGTGTTGCCTTGGAACATGGTTTGTTTGGGCGTTTGGAAGCGCACCAAACGGCCAGTGGAGGGCAAGAAGTTGCGGAACGGATCTTCAGCGTTGATGCGGCACTCGATGGCCCAGCCATTGCGTTTCACATCGGCCTGCGTCAGCGTGAGTTTTTCACCCGCCGCGACACGGATCATTTGCTCCACCAAGTCGAGGCCGGTGATGGCTTCGGTCACGGGATGCTCCACCTGCAAACGGGTGTTCATCTCGAGGAAGTAAAAGCTTTGGTCTTTGCCGACCACGAACTCGACCGTACCCGCCGATTGGTATTTCACCGCCTTGGCCAGTTGCACGGCCTGCTCGCCCATGGCTTTGCGCGTGGCTTCGCTGATGAATGGCGATGGCGCCTCTTCAATCACTTTTTGGTGACGACGCTGGATTGAGCACTCGCGCTCGTTCAAATAAATCACGTTGCCGTGGCTGTCGCCCAGCACTTGAATTTCAATGTGGCGAGGCTCTTCCACGAACTTCTCGATGAACACGCGGTCGTCGCCGAAGCTGTTGCGCGCTTCGTTGCGGCACGACGTGAAGCCTTCAAACGCCTCTTTGTCGTTGAAGGCCACGCGCAGGCCTTTGCCGCCGCCGCCAGCCGAGGCCTTGATCATCACGGGATAACCAATGCCTTTGGCGATCTCGACGGCTTTTTCAGCGGTTTCAATCGCGTCGTTCACGCCGGGAATGCAGTTCACCCCCGCAGCGCCCGCCAGTTTTTTGGATTCGATCTTGTCGCCCATGGCGGCAATCGAGAAGTGACGTGGGCCGATGAAGGCAATGCCTTCGTCTTCGCAACGCTTGGAGAACTCGGCGTTCTCGCTCAAAAAGCCGTAGCCGGGGTGAATGGCTTGTGCGCCTGTGGCCTTGGCTGCAGCAATGATTTTGTCGGCCACGAGGTAAGACTCGCGCGAGGCCGCTGGACCAATCAACACCGCTTCATCAGCCAGTTGCACGTGCCGTGCTTCTTTGTCGGCTTCAGAGTAAACAGCTACCGTTTTGATGCCCATCTTGTGGGCGGTGGCGATGACGCGGCAAGCGATTTCGCCACGGTTGGCAATCAGAATTTTTGTAAACATGTTCTTCTTCTCCTAACAGCTTAGAGCGGAATGTTGCCGTGCTTGCGCCATGGGTTGTCGATCTTCTTGTCTTTGAGCATGACCAGCGAGCGGCAGATGCGCTTGCGGGTTTCGTGCGGCTGGATGACGTCGTCGATGAAGCCGCGAGCGCCTGCCACAAACGGGTTGGCAAAGCGGGCTTTGTATTCGGCTTCTTTGGCGGCGAGTTTTTCGGGGTCGCCTTTGTCTTCGCGGAAGATGATTTCCACCGCGCCCTTGGCACCCATCACCGCGATTTCGGCATTGGGCCAGGCAAAGTTCACGTCGCCGCGCAAGTGCTTGGAAGCCATCACGTCGTATGCGCCGCCATAGGCCTTGCGGGTGATGACGGTGATTTTCGGCACGGTGCATTCGGCGTACGCGTACAGCAACTTGGCGCCGTGCTTGATGATGCCGCCGTACTCTTGTGAAGTACCGGGCATGAAGCCAGGCACGTCCACAAACGTGACCACGGGGATGTTGAACGCATCGCAGAAACGCACAAAACGTGCGGCCTTGATGGAGCTCTTGATGTCCAAGCAACCCGCCAACACCAAAGGTTGGTTGGCCACGATGCCGACGGTTTGGCCTTCCATGCGGGCGAAGCCGATCAAGATGTTTTTGGCGTAGTCGGGCTGCAGCTCAAAGAAGTCGCCATCGTCCACGGTTTTGACGATGAGCTCTTTCATGTCATACGCTTTGTTGGGGTTCTCAGGCACCAGCGTGTCCAAGCTCATGTCCATGCGGCTGGCCGGATCGCCGCTGGCACGCACAGGTGCTTTTTCGCGGTTGTTCAGTGGCAAATAGTTGTAAAGGCGGCGCAGCATGAGCAGCGCTTCCACATCGTTCTCAAACGCCATGTCGGCCACACCGCTCTTGGTGGTGTGCGTCACCGCGCCGCCCAGCTCTTCAGCGGTCACTTCTTCGTGCGTCACTGTCTTGACGACTTCAGGGCCAGTAACAAACATGTAAGACGTGTCTTTGACCATGAAGATGAAGTCGGTCAGCGCCGGCGAATACACCGCTCCGCCAGCCGACGGGCCCATGATCATGCTGATCTGGGGCACCACGCCACTGGCCATGACGTTGCGTTGGAACACATCGGCGTAACCACCCAGCGAGGCCACGCCCTCTTGAATACGGGCACCGCCCGAGTCGTTCAGGCCAATCACCGGAGCGCCGACCTTCATGGCTTGGTCCATGATTTTGCAAATCTTCTCGGCGTGCGTTTCAGACAGCGCGCCACCGTACACGGTGAAGTCTTGGCTGAACACAAACACCAAGCGACCGTTGATCATGCCGTAGCCGGTGACCACGCCATCGCCCGGAATTTTGTTGTCTTCCATGCCAAAGTCGGTGCAACGGTGTTCCACGAACATGTCCCACTCTTCGAAGGTGCCTTCGTCCAACAACACTTCGATGCGCTCGCGTGCGGTGAGTTTGCCTTTGGCGTGCTGTGCGTCAATGCGCTTTTGGCCGCCACCTAAGCGGGCCGCAGCGCGCTTTTGTTCCAGTTGTTCGATGATGTCTTGCATGGTTGCTCTTTCTTACTCCAGGAAGATTTCAAATTAACCCTGCGCCTTAACTTTTCGTTTCATAGGCGCCGAGCAGTTGACGGGCAGCAGTCGAAGCAGCCAGTTGGCCCGCCGCGACTTGCTCACTCAGTTGGGGCAGCAGCGTTTGCACACGCGGCTGCGTCCGGAAATTTTGTTTCAAGCCTGCATCAATGCGTTCCCACATCCACGACAGCGCTTGGTTTTGGCGGCGCGCCACAAAGCGGCCGTTTTGTTTTTGCAAGTTTTGAAACTCACCCACCGCGGACCAAAACGCATCCACGCCTTGGTTGAGCAAGGCGCTGAGCTGCACCACTTTCGGATGCCACACCTCGGTGTTGCGATGCGCATGGCCCGCGCCACCGTGCATGCCCAACAGTTGCAAAGCGCTGGTGATTTGCAGCTGTGCACGCGTGGCGGCTGTGGCGTCGATGTCGGCTTTGTTGATGACCACCAAATCGGCAATCTCCATCACGCCTTTTTTGATGGCTTGCAAATCGTCACCCGCGTTGGGCAATTGCAGCAACACAAACATGTCGGTCATGTTGGCCACGGCGGTTTCGCTTTGGCCCACACCCACGGTTTCAACGATCACCACGTCGTAGCCTGCGGCTTCGCAAACCAACATGGATTCGCGCGTTTTCTCGGCCACACCACCCAAGGTGCCGCTGGAGGGGCTGGGGCGAATGTAGGCTTTGTCGTGCACGCTCAAAAACTCCATGCGAGTTTTGTCACCCAAGATGGAGCCGCCTGACACGGTGCTGGAAGGGTCGATGGTCAGCACCGCCACACGGTGGCCCTGCGCAATCAAATACAAACCCAGTGCTTCGATGAAAGTGGACTTGCCCACCCCCGGCACACCACTGATGCCGAGGCGAAACGACTGGCCCGTGTGCGGCAACATGGCCGTGAGCAAGTCATCGGCCAAAGCACGGTGGTCCGTGCGCGTCGACTCTAAAAGCGTGATGGCCTTGGCCATGGCGCGACGTTGCACGGCAGAGTTGCCGTGCAGCAAGCCGTCGAGCAACTGCGCAGGTGTCACCCGATGGCCTTTTTGATCTGCGCCAACACATCTTTGGCGCTGGCTGGAATTGGGGTGCCTGGACCGTAGATGCCTTTGACGCCCGCTTCGTACAAGAAGTCGTAGTCTTGGCGTGGAATCACACCGCCCACGAACACGATGATGTCGTCGGCGCCCTGCTTCTTCAACTCGGCAATGATGGCGGGCACCAAGGTTTTGTGGCCAGCTGCGAGGGTGGACACGCCCACCGCATGCACGTCGTTTTCAATCGCTTGACGCGCACACTCTTCAGGCGTTTGGAACAAGGGGCCCATGTCCACGTCGTAGCCCAGGTCGGCAAACGCCGTGGCCACCACTTTGGCGCCTCGGTCGTGGCCGTCTTGGCCCAGCTTAGAAATCATCACGCGCGGACGGCGGCCTTGTGTGTCGGCAAACTCAGCAATGTCAGCCTTGAGGGCATTCCAATATTCCATGGTGTCTCCCCCTGTTTCGCCATCGTCGTAGGCCGCTGCGTAAACGCCAGTGACCTTCTGCGTGTCGGCGCGGTGACGGCCAAACACTTTTTCCAAGGCATCGCTCACCTCGCCCACTGTGGCGCGCAGGCGCATCGCTTTGATCGACAAATCGAGCAAGTTGCCTTCGCCGCTTGCGGCGCTTCCGTGTGTTTCGCTCTCGGCGCAGGCGGTCAACGCGTCCAACGCAGCTTGTACTTTCGCTGTGTCGCGTGTGGCTTTGATTTTTTGCAATCGCGCAATCTGACCTTCGCGCACACGCACGTTGTCGATGGACAAGGTTTCGATTGGGTCTTCTTTGGCGAGCTTGTATTTGTTCACGCCCACGATCACATCTTTGCCCGAGTCGATGCGCGCTTGCTTTTCAGCCGCGGCAGCTTCGATCTTCAACTTGGCCCAGCCGCTGTCCACGGCCTTGGTCATGCCGCCCATGGTTTCGACTTCTTCGATGATGGCCCACGCTTTGTCGGCCATCTCTTGGGTGAGCGACTCCATCATGTACGAGCCAGCCCATGGGTCAATCACGTTGGTGATGTGGGTTTCTTCTTGAATGATGAGCTGCGTGTTTCGCGCAATGCGAGATGAGAACTCGGTGGGCAAAGCGATGGCTTCGTCAAACGAGTTGGTGTGCAGCGACTGCGTGCCACCAAACACCGCCGCCATCGCTTCGATGGTGGTGCGCACCACGTTGTTGTAGGGGTCTTGCTCGGTGAGCGACCAGCCAGAAGTTTGGCTGTGTGTGCGCAGCATCAAGCTCTTTGGATTCTTGGCGTCAAAGCCCTTCATGATGCGGCACCACAGCAAACGTGCGGCGCGCATTTTGGCAATTTCCAAATAGAAGTTCATGCCCACCGCCCAGAAGAACGACAGACGGCCCGCGAAGGCGTCCACGTCCAAACCGGAAGCAATAGCGGTCTTCACATACTCTTTGCCGTCGGCCAAGGTGAAAGCCAATTCCAGTGCTTGGTTAGCACCGGCTTCTTGCATGTGGTAACCCGATATCGAGATCGAGTTGAACTTGGGCATGTGCTTGGCGGTGTAGCCAATGATGTCGCCAATGATCTTCATCGAAGGCTCTGGCGGGTAGATGTAGGTGTTGCGCACCATGAACTCTTTCAGAATGTCGTTCTGAATCGTTCCAGACAACAACTCTTGGCTCACGCCCTGCTCTTCAGCTGCCACCACGTAGCCAGCTAACACGGGCAACACAGCGCCGTTCATGGTCATGGAGACCGACACTTTGTCCAACGGAATGTCGTTGAACAAGATCTTCATGTCTTCCACCGAGTCAATGGCCACACCGGCCTTGCCCACGTCGCCCGTCACACGGGGATGGTCGGAGTCGTAGCCACGGTGGGTGGCCAAGTCAAACGCCACCGACACACCTTGACCACCTGCGGCCAAAGCCTTGCGGTAAAACGCATTGGATTCTTCAGCGGTCGAGAAGCCTGCGTATTGACGAATCGTCCATGGGCGCACCGAATACATGGTGGCTTGTGGGCCGCGCACATAGGGCTCAAAGCCTGGCAATGTGTTGGCGTAAGGGAGGTTTTGGGTGTCTTCAGCGGTGTACAGCGGCTTGACGCTGATACCGTCCAAAGTCTTCCAGTTCAGGGCATTGACGTCGCCGCCTGGGGCTGATTTAGCAGCGGCTTTGGCCCAGGCTTCGAGGTTGGCGGCGTTGAATTCGGTTGGCTTTTGGCTCATGGCAAATCACTCTTGAAAGGGGTATGCAGCGATCAAAGAAACCCAAGCTTAGCCTAGGGTTTTGATCCGTCACAGAATCATATCATTCATAATTATTGATTCAAAATCTTATACCAGCTTACAATTCGGGTCTATGTCCGCTGTCACCCTCACCCCTCGCGCCCTGTACGAAGAAGTCGCTGAACTGCTACGTCAACGTATTTTTGCGGCCGAATTAGAGCCCGGCAGCTGGATTGATGAGATGCGCTTGGCCGAGGAATACGGCATCAGCCGCACGCCCATGCGCGAAGCTCTCAAGGTGCTGGCCGCCGAAGGCTTGGTGACCATGAAGGTGCGACGCGGTGCTTACGTGACCGAGGTCAACGAAAAAGACCAACGTGATGTGTATCACTTGCTCGCACTCTTAGAGTCCGATGCCGCAGGCGTGGTGGCCGCCGAAGCCACCGCCGAACAACTGCAAGAGTTGCAAGCGCTGCACCAAGACCTCACCGCCGCCGTGACAGACCGCGAAAAGTTTTTTGAAATCAACGAGCGCTTTCACATGCGCTTGCTGGAAATTGCCAACAACCGTTGGCGCGACCAGATGGTGGGCGACTTGCGCAAGGTGATGAAGCTCAACCGCCACAACTCGCTGTTCAAAAGTGGCCGCTTAGAAGAATCGCTCAAAGAGCATCAAGCCATCATGGACGCCCTGCTCGCCCGCGATGCCCAAGCCTGCGTGCAGCGCATGACCGAGCACTTTGCCAACGGGCTGCAAGCGGCGAGTTAACTGAGCGCTATCTCAGATGGCCTCAGAAGGTCTTTCTGCTGCCCCGAGTGCCAAAGCCTCACGGGCGATCTTCAACACCTCACGCGGCAGCAAAGGCTTGAGCTTGTGGTTGCTCCAAGTCTGTCTCCATAAACGCGCACCGCGTTGACCATGGAACAAGCCCAACATGTGGCGTGCAATCGGGTACCAAGGGCAACCGTCTTCGGCGTGGGCACGCTCCATGTAAGCCACCATCGCCTCCTCCACGGCTTCGCGGCTGAGTGTCTCGTGCGGGTCGTTGTAAAACTCGGCATCCCACGTCGTCATGAGCCACGGGCGGTAATACGCCTCACGCCCTAACATCACGCCATCGACATGCTGCAAGTGCTCGGCCATTTGCGCATTGGTGGTAATACCGCCGTTGATAGCAATCACCAAGTTGGGAAAATCTTTTTTCAGCTGGTAACCCAGCTCGTAGCGAAGCGGCGGGACTTCGCGGTTTTCTTTGGGGCTCAAGCCATCTAGCCATGCATTGCGTGCGTGCACGATGAACACCTTGCAACCCGCGTCGCTGACAGTGCCCACAAAGTCGCGCACAAAGTCGTAGCTCTCGATGCGGTCAATGCCAATGCGGTGCTTGACCGTCACAGGAATGCTCACCACGTCCATCATGGCTTTCACGCCATCGGCCACGGTACGCGGCTCGTTCATCAAACACGCACCAAATGCGCCGCGCTGCACACGGTCGGAGGGGCAGCCGCAGTTGAGGTTGATTTCGTTGTAGCCCCATTGCTCGCCCAGTTTGGCGCCGTGCGCCAAGTCAGCGGCGTCACTGCCACCCAATTGCAAGGCCACCGGATGCTCTTCGGCATTGAAGCGCAAATGGCGTTGCGTATCGCCATGGCGCAGTGCGCCCGTGGTGACCATCTCGGTGTAGAGCAAGGTGTTGCGGCTGAACAGACGGTGGAAATAACGGCAGTGGCGGTCAGTCCAATCCATCATGGGGGCAACGGAGGTGCGCCAAAGCGAGGCATCGGGAAAAGTCATACGGCAATTATCCCGACTTCTGCAGAGCCCTATTTTCAACAGGGCTGCAAAAGAGCCATGAGATTGGCGTTGGCTCAGCCAGCCAATGCCACGCGGATTGACTGCGTGGCCACCTCTTCGAGCCACCCCAAGTCCATGTGCTGATGGGCTTCACAGATGAACCACGGCTCACGCGAGTCGGGCTCCAGCATCACACCCCGTGCTATCAGTTCCCACGCAAACTTGCGATACAGCGCGCTGTTGGTGACGCGCCAATCGCGGTAGTTGGTGGGCACGGACGCACTGAAGTGGATGCCAAACATCGCAGGCGGACCTGCAAACGCGTGCTCGATGCCTGCAGCCGTGAACACGCGACCCAACACCGCTTGAATTTGTTCACCCGCATGGTTGATGGTTTGCTGCGCGTTGGTCTCGGCCAAAATTTTGAGCGTGGCATGTGCCGCACTCAGCGCCACCAAGTTGGCGGTATACGTGCCGCCATGCACCACGCCGCCCGGGTGTGAACCCACCACATCCATGACCGCTGCTTTACCGCCAAAGGCGGCGACGGGGTAGCCGTTGCCCATGGCTTTGGCGTAAGTGGTGAGGTCACCATGAATGCCATACAACTCTTGCGCCCCGCCCTTGGCCACGCGAAACCCAGACTTGACCTCATCAATGATGAGCACCGTGCCGTGTTGTGTGCACAGGTCACGCAAGCGTTGCAACCACGCTTGACTGGCAGCCACACTGCCCGCGTTGCCGATGATGGGCTCGATCACTACACAAGCCAAGGCCTCGCCTTGTGTGGCAAACAGATTTTCAAGCGCTTCGAAGTCGTTATGGCTGATGATGCTCAGCAACTCGCGGCTGCGCTCTGGGATACCGCCACCAAATGGAATGACCTTGGGCGCGGTGTTGCTGTCAGGCTGCCAGTGCTCGATGTCAGACTTCCACATCATCTCGTCGTACAAACCGTGAAAAGAGCCCTCCACAATCGCCACGCGGTCACGCTTGGTGTAGCCGCGTGCGGTGCGCACTGCGCCCATCACCGCCTCGGTGCCCGAGTTGGCAAAACGCATTTTGTCAATGTTGGGGCACATGGCTTTGATTTGCTTGACCACCGTGGTATCCAGCTCAGTCGAGAAGCCCGACAGCGTGCCGCGCTGGGTGATTTGCTCAATCACCGCGTTGTCGACGCGCGCATCACGGTAGCCCAAGATGATGGGGCCGTAGCCCAGACGAAAGTCGACGTAGGTTTTGCCGTCCACATCGGTGAGCGTGCAGCCTTTGGCGCTGGCGATGAACACCGTGTCTTGTTCGCCCCAATAGCGGTAGTTTTCTGCCACGCCTTGCGGCATGTGCAAATGGGCTTCGGCGAGTAGGCGAGATTGGTGGGTCATGGCCGCAGCATGTGTCCGACACGCTCTTCTAAAAGTTTCACCACATGCAGCTCAGCCGCATCTGGACCGTACGTGGCCATGGCCTGTTGGAACAACTGTTGCGCCATGCCGCCCATGGGCAAATCGTAACCCTGTGACTTAGCAATGCCATTGATCAGGCCTAAATCTTTACAGCACAAGGCCAGCGAAAAACTCGGGTCGTAGTGACCTGCAAAGATGGATGGCACATCGTGCTCGGCCACCCAACTGTTACCCGCACTTGACTTGATCGCTTCCCACACGGTGTGCAGCGGAATGCCTGCTTTCGCG
Organism: Comamonadaceae bacterium; assembly: GCA_947373245.1. Taxonomy (GTDB): domain Bacteria; phylum Pseudomonadota; class Gammaproteobacteria; order Burkholderiales; family Burkholderiaceae_C; genus Limnohabitans. The sequence goes on along the minus strand of CANBWY010000004.1, from coordinate 26,593 downwards.
CCCAACATCAACCCCTCGCCAATCGCAGCGGCGCTAACAAACCACAACAAGTTGGTCAACAGCTTGATGGTCGCGCCGTTACCGGGCTCGCCCACATGGAATATTTTTTCACCAATGACGTCGAAGATGGGTTTGTGTTTTTCAAAGGTCGCTTGTTCGCCGCCCACAAAAATAGACAAGCGTCCCAAAGCCGCCATGTCCACCGCATTGGTGACGGGCGCTTCTAAAAATCCTACGCCTTTGCTGTTGGCCAAAGCCACCAACTCGCGCACCAACTCAACCGCACTGGTAGAGGTATCAATCACCGTTGTGCCTGCTTTGACGTGCGCCAACACACCCTGCTCGCCCAACATGACTTCGCGCACCTGCACGGGGCCTGGCAATGACGCCATCACCACGTCAGCCGCAACAGCGCCTTCGGCCAAGCTACTGACCCAAGTTGCGCCCAGTGCGATCAAGTTCTCAGCTTTGGCGCGCGACACATCAAACACTGTGACGGGGTAGCCCGCCTTGATCAAGTTGGCGGCCATGGGGTTACCCATGTTGCCAACACCAATGAAAAATAACTTCGGTTTTGCAGCACTCATCATTTCACTTTCTTGAACTGCAAAAACAGTTGGTTCGCGTCCTTCTGCGACACATACTCAAAACCATACGCACTCATCAGCACTTTTGCGTCGGTGAATGTGTACGTGCGGTAATGCACGGTTTGGTCCATCACTTTGTGAGCACCTTCCTTCAAGTAGTAGTGCTTGGTAAAACCAATGTCGGTTGGCTCTATTTTTTGCGAATATGTCATGCCGTTGGAGATGACCGTTTCGTAATCGTGGTGCGGGCCTTGAATACCTAGCAACAAGGTACCCCCAATGGCGATGTGCTTGGCCAAATGTGCGAACCCCAAGTGGTTGGCTTGCGCATCAGCGATGTGACTGACCAAAAATGGTTCGTTGTCACCATCCACCACGAAGTACCAGACGCCACCATAAGAAAAGGCCAATTCATGTGTTTCATCCAGCGACAACTCAGTGATATTTTGCTGAGACAGCGACACGGTGGAGAAAGGGGCCAAACGTTCCTGAGCAATCGACAACATAGGCGCCGTCAAATCAATGCCCGTGATGGGCAATTGAGGTTGACGCTTGGCCAACTCCTCCAAGATCAAACCTGTGCCGCAGCCAATTTCTAAAACATTGCGCTGGGGATGGTGGGCCACAAGGCTGTCCACAATCTTCTCGTAGTCGTAATAGCCCGAGGTCATGATCACGTCGTAGTAGCCAGCCATGTTGGTGTAATCGCCCATAGACCTCCGGCAAATTTGCCAAAATTGTTAATAAGTTTGACAACTCTAACAAAATAGCATGACGGGTTTTTACTTACGCCAATTGGCTAACAAAAAAGGCCGCAGACGAATCTGCGGCCTTGGAGCCATGTGCAAAACGCCAAAGGCGCAGTGCATTAGCCCATGTGCAAACCACCGTTCACGGCAAAGTCAGCACCAGTGGTGTAACCACCATCTTCGCTGGCCATCCAGGCAATGATGGACGCGATTTCGGCCGGCTTACCCAAGCGCTTGACGGGCACTGTGGCCACGATTTTTTCCAACACATCAGGACGGATGGCGTTGACCATGTCAGTGCCGATGTAGCCTGGCGACACGGTGTTAACCGTCACGCCTTTGGTGGCCAACTCTTGTGCCAAAGCCATCGAGAAACCGTGCATACCGGCCTTGGCAGCCGAGTAGTTGGTTTGGCCCGCTTGGCCTTTTTCACCGTTCACCGACGAGATGTTGATGATGCGGCCCCAACCACGTTCGACCATGTCAGGCACCACTTGCTTGGTGACGTTGAACATGGAGTCTAGGTTGGTGTTCATCACTGCGTCCCAATCTTCGCGCGTCATTTTCAAGAACATGCGGTCTTTGGTGATACCGGCGTTGTTGACCAAGACGTCAATCGGACCATGCTCAGCCTTGGCCTTGGTGAAGGCTTCGACCGTGGAATCCCAATCGCCCACGTTACCGACAGAGGCGTAGAAGGTGAAACCCAACGCTTTTTGTTCATCCAACCACTTGTTGAAATCACGCGTGGGGCCGCAGCCTGCGATCACTGTGAAGCCTTCTTTGTGAAGGCGTTGGCAGATTGCGGTTCCGATGCCACCCATGCCGCCTGTGACGTACGCTACTTTTTTGCTCATTTTTTGTCTCCTATAGGGATGAGTTTGATTTGAAGTGAATGAGATTTAGAAAACTGGGTTTGAACGCCTCAACGCTCAAGCGCCAATGACACGCCCATGCCGCCACCGATACACAGAGCGGCCAAGCCTTTCTTGGCGTTGCGACGTTGCATCTCATGCAGCAAAGTCACCAAGATGCGGCAGCCAGACGCGCCAATGGGGTGACCAATGGCAATCGCACCACCGTTGACGTTGACTTTGGCGGGGTCGATGTCGAGTTCTTGATTCACGGCGCAAGCTTGCGCAGCGAAGGCTTCGTTGAGTTCGAACAAGTCCACATCGGCTGCGCTCCAACCTGCACGTTGCAAGGCTTTGCGTGAGGCAGACACAGGGCCCATGCCCATGATGGCGGGGTCTAAACCGCTGGTACCGAAAGCCGCAATGCGAGCCAAAGGTGTCAGGCCCAAAGACGCCGCTTTCTTGGCCGTCATGACCACCACGGCAGCAGCGCCATCGTTGATGCCCGATGCGTTACCAGCCGTCACTGTGCCTGCTTTGTCAAAAGCAGGGCGCAAGCCCGCCAACACTTCGGCTGTGGTTTTCTTGTTGATGAATTCATCTGCGTTGAACGCGATCGGGTCGCCCTTGCGTTGAGGAATGTTCACCGACACGATTTCGTCTTTGAACTTGCCAGCATCTTGCGCGGCGGATGCTTTGAGCTGGCTGGCCAAGGCCAACGCGTCTTGCATGTCACGGGTAATGCCGTGGGCTTTGGCCACGTTCTCGGCGGTGATGCCCATGTGGTATTGGTTGTACACGTCCCACAAACCGTCCACGATCATGGTGTCAATCATGTTCCAGTTGCCCATGCGTTGGCCATCGCGCGAGCCCAACAACACGTGACCTGAAGCGCTCATGTTTTCTTGGCCACCAGCCACCACGATGTCACTGTCACCATAGGCGACAGCCTGTGCGGCCAACATGACCGACTTGAGGCCTGAGCCGCACACGGCGTTGATGGTCAAAGCAGGCACAGCATTAGGAATGCCCGATTTCATCAAGGCTTGACGCGCAGGGTTTTGGCCTGCACCTGCGGCCAACACTTGGCCCATGATGACTTCACCCACCATCGCGGGGTCCACTTTGGCACGGACCAACGCTTCGCGAATGGCGATTGAGCCCAGTTCCGTTGCAGCGATTTTGGCGAGCGAACCGCCGAATTTTCCCACCGCAGTGCGGGCAGCTGAAACGATGACGATGTCTTCCATGCATATCTCCATTAAGTTCGAAAGGTTTAGAAATTATTTGCTGGCGCGGGCTTTGACATAACGACCGGGTGCATCTTCGGTCGCTTTGTATTTGCCTTTGCCATAGGTTTTGGGTGCCGCAATTTGTTTGCCTGCGTGCGTTTTGAGCCAATCAGACCAATCGGTCCACCAACTGCCGGGATGCTCCTTGGCTTTGGCAATCCATTGATCGACATCTTTAGGGAAGCTGGTGTCACTACCCGTCCAATAGCAACGCTTCTTCGCCGCAGGTGGGTTGATCACACCGGCAATGTGCCCAGAAGCGCCCATGACGAAACGCTTTTTGCCGGGGAAGACTTGCGTGCTGGCATACGCACCACCAATCGGCACAATGTGGTCTTCACGCGAACCGTAGATGTAGATCGGTAGATCGACTTGGCGCAAATCAATTTTTTCGCCACATACCAAGGCTTTGCCGGGCTTGATCAAGTTGTTCTCAAGGTAGGTATTGCGCAAATACCAAGCGTACATAGGGCCTGGCAAATTGGTGGAGTCGCTGTTCCAGTACAACAAATCAAACGGAGGCGGAGTTTCACCTTTGAGGTAATTGCCCACCACGTAGTTCCACACCAAGTCATTGGGGCGCAAGAAGCTGAAGGTTGACGCCATGTCGTTGCCCTTCATCAAGCCGCCTTTGGCGAACTGACCTTCGCGGTATTTCACAAACCCTTCGTCGATGAACACATCCAACACGCCGGTGTCGGTGAAGTCAATCAGCGTCGTGAGCAAAGTCGCGCTGGCCACGGGCTTTTCGCCACGCGCCGCCAACACGGCAAGCGCGTTGCTCAAAATCGTGCCGCCGACACAAAACCCCAAAGCATTGATTTGTGGGGTGCCACCAATTTCACGTGTCACCTGAATGGCTTGAATTGCCACGTCTTCAACATAGTTGTCCCAAGTCGTGTGCTGCAAGGACTCATCTGGGTTGCGCCAGCTCACCACAAAGGTGCGATGGCCTTGGCTCACCGCATAGCGGATGAGTGAGTTCTCGGGTTGCAAGTCAAGGATGTAAAACTTGTTGATGCAAGGTGGGATCAGCAAGAAGGGGCGTTCGTAGACTTTGGCCGTGAGGGGTTTGTATTCGAGCAATTGGAAAAACGCGTTCTCAAACACCACCTTGCCTTCGGAAGTGGCGACGTTTTTGCCCACCTCAAACAAACGCTCGTCGGTCATCGAGACATGGCCTTGCTGCATGTCGTGCAACAAGTTTTGAATGCCCTTGGAAATACTCTCGCCCTTGGTTTCAATCGCCTTTTGCTGGGCATCCGCGTTGAGCGCCATGAAGTTGCTGGGTGCGGAGGCCGCCGCCCATTGTTCGACAGCAAACTGAATGCGAGCTTTGGTTTTGGCGTCCGTTTCAGCCGCCTCTGTCAACGCCATCATCGTTCGTGTGTTGAGCAGGTACGCCGCAGCGGTGAAAGCAGCCATGGGATTTTGCGCCCACGCATCGCTCTTGAAACGACGGTCTTGCACCGCAGGAGCGCCCTTCATACTTTGGTTCCACAGCCCTGTGGCTTCTTCCATGTATTGCTTGTGCAGTGATTCAAGTTTGTCTGGCGGAAAACTCAATGTAGGGGCTTGAGCCTCGCCACTACCGAGCGATTTAAATGAGGCCAAGGCTTTGAGCCATCCGTCTCCGAGGCTCTTGAGGGCCGCATTCTGATCCATCTCAACATCTCCTATACAGTTACAGTTGTTTTTATAACTGTCGCCAGTATGTCAGTGATTTACCTTCAAATTTCTGACGTATATCAAACTCAAGAGAAAACCCCTAGATGTATTTGGTCCTCATCGCTTGGATTTACGTGGCATTCATGATGGCTGTGGCTGAGGCCACCAGCCCCATCGGTTCTTTGCTCGGTGCTGTCATTACCTTTTTACTCTACGGCGTGCTGCCGATGGGTGTGGTCGCCTACATCATGGGTAGCCCTGCAAGACGTCGTGCCATCAAGGCCAAAGAAGCAGCGCAATCAACCGCGCCAGATACACACAGCGAAGCGCCCAGTGACCCCATCGCGCCGGTACGAAAAGAGCTGTGACGGCTGCGACACCGTGCACCACGCAAGGGTGCTGTCATTGCCCGCGATAGAGGTGACACCCACCGCTTGCAAACGCAGTCGAGCCAAGCCCGCAAGATCTGCCAACCACTTGTGCGCATGCGTGGCATGGGGCTTGAAATAGTGCGACGCGTTCAATGATGCAGCTGCCCCAGACGTGGTGAACGCTTCGCGCACATCCTCGCCCACCTCAAACGCCTCTGGGCCAATGCAAGGCCCCAACCACACGCGTACTTGACTGGCTTTTACCTGAGCTTGCGCGCAAACGGCTTGCACCGTTTGCTCGACAACACCTGCGGCCAATCCACGCCAACCTGCATGTGCCGCCGCGACGACACGGCCCGCGTCATCGGTGAACAACAGGGGCAAGCAATCGGCCACCAGGATGGTGCAGGCCACCTGCGCGTCTTGGGTGAGACAGGCGTCTGCCACGGTGCCATCGGGCGTGGTCGCATTCAGCACCACCACTTGAACACCATGCACCTGCGTCAAGAACACGGGGCGTGCGCCAAGCAATTGCGTGCGCAGCAGCGCACGGTTTGCCGCCACCGCTTTGGGCTCGTCCTGCACGTGATCGCCGAGGTTAAATCCCCCAAAAGGAGGGCGCGATGCGCCGCCCACACGGGTGGTGCACAGCGCCTGCACGCCAGCGGGCAACGCCCAATGCATGGGCCAAAGCGTGGGCTCGTGCATGGGCGGATGCATGGGGGGGGGACTGTGGCGCATAGCCTGCAAGGATATCGCGAACACGACTGACCGCCACCCAACGCAGCGGTAGACTCAAGCCTCATTTCAACTCACACCACTGACCATGATCCTCGAACTCGCCGACCTCCGCATCCACCCCGGCCAACAAGCCGCCTTTGACGAAGCCATCCAGCGTGGCGTGGAAACCGTGATCTCCAAAGCCAAAGGCTTTGAGGGCTACAAAGTCAACCGAGGCATCGAGTCGCCCGAGCGTTATGTGTTGCAAATTTTCTGGACCACGCTAGAAAACCACACCGTGGACTTCCGCGAGTCGCCCGCGTTTGCCGAATGGCGTGCCATCGTCGGCCCCTTCTTCACGCAAGCCCCGGCGGTGGAGCACTTTGAGCTCGTGACCAAGTCAAACAGCTGAACCGCAAAAATCATCAGGAGATAGGCCATGCGCTATTTGTTCGACCCCACCCCCGTCGTGTCAGTGCCCGTCGTTGGCCAAGCCGCCCGCTTCCCCGTACACCGCATCTACTGCGTGGGCCGCAACTACGAAGAACACGCCAAAGAAATGGGCTTCACCGGTCGTGAACCGCCCTTCTTCTTCCTCAAACCCACGGACAGCTTGGTGGTGGTGAATGCCGACGAAACCGGCACCATGCCCTACCCCAGCTTGACCAAGAACTTCCACCATGAAATTGAATTGGTGGTGGCCATTGGCAAGGGCGGCAAAAACATTTCCGCCGCAGACGCTTTGAACCACATCTACGGCTATGCCGTGGGCTTGGACATGACCCGCCGCGACTTGCAAGGCGAGATGAAAAAACAAGGTCGCCCTTGGTGCATTGGCAAAGGCTTTGACCACAGCGCCCCCATCGGCCCCATTACCCCAGTCGCGCAAACTGGTGATGTGGAGAACGCGGATATCTACGTGCAAGTCAACGGCCAAGATCGCCAACGCAGCAACACCTCACAGCTCATTTGGAACATTGCAGAAACCATCGAGCACTTGTCTGCCGCTTGGGAGCTGCAACCCGGCGACTTGATTTACACCGGCACGCCCGAAGGCGTGGGCGCGGTCGTGGCTGGCGACACCTTGGTCGGCGCCGTGGCTGGTTTGGGTGAACTCAAAGTGAAGGTGGTCTAAGCCACATGCTGCACCGCCCGCTGATTCAACATTGCAAGTCCTGCGGCAGCGCGGTGACCTACCGCCTGCCCGATGACGGCGACACGCGTGAGCGTGCGGTGTGCAACACCTGTCACACCGTCCACTACGAAAACCCACTCAACGTGGTGGGCACAGTGCCGGTATGGGGTGAAAAAGTGTTGCTCTGCAAGCGCAACATTGAACCCAGGCTAGGCAAATGGACCTTGCCTGCGGGCTTCATGGAACTCAACGAAACCGTGGCGCAAGGCGCCGCACGTGAAACGGTAGAAGAAGCAGGCGCTCAGTTTGAAATGCAAGGGCTATTCACCCTGATGAATGTGACGCGCGTGGGTCAAGTGCATTTCTTTTATCGCGCGCAACTCACCAGCGACCAGTTTGACCCCGGCTACGAAACGCAAGAGGCACGCTTGTTTGCCGAACACGAGATTCCTTGGGACGAGATTGCATTTCGCACCGTCCGAGAAACTTTGCAATACTACTTTGCAGACGCCAAAAAGGGGCTATTTGAGTTGCACCACATCGACATTGTTTAGCGCCGTATCTGATGTGCGCAACTTAAAACTGAAAACCTAGGCGCAAGCCCAAGGCACTGCCTGAGCCTGAGGAGCGCGCCCCGTTGTAGCCACTGGTTTGCGTGGCATGCGTCCACTGCAAGGTGCTGTAAATGGCCTCACCCCATTGGTGACGCCATGCGGCGAAATAAGCAGGGCTCAGCTGGTAATAGTAATCATCGGCTCTTATGTTTTGGCTCACATCATTTTGCGCTGCCGCAATGCTGAATTTGGACATCCCCAAAGCCAACACATCGGTCGCCTGCCAGTCGTAGATCAACTCCACCGTTTGTGAATACTCTTTGTCTTGGATGACAGGTAATTCATCGGAAATCAAATGGCTGCGGTACTGTGACCAGGTGTATCGAAAGCGTAAGAAAGGGCGCACAGCGGTGTCGAAGCCAAAATAATAGTTATCGATGAGGTTTTGCCGAGTTCGGTGTCCATCAACTTCACTGCCTGGCGCGTAAGCCCCACCCTCATCTGAGCGCAAAGTACCTAAGCGTACTTGGGTGGCAGTCTGCGTGTTCAGCACATTCACAGCGGCACCGATTTTTCGATTGAAATCGATGTGAAAGTTTTGTTTTGGCGGATGAAAGCCAAATTCATCGGAGTTATAGAGCATAAACAAAGGGCGGTACAAACCAACAACCGTTTGCACTCGGTAAGCCCCTAAGCTGGTGTTGGTGTAGGCCTGCACGCCTGGGGCCGCATTGTTGATATTCATGTAACCATTGCTGCGGCAGAAAAAATCGGGTTCCGCTACCCAAGGCGAATCCACATCGTAGGTCCGACACCAATTGGTGCTGAAGTTGACCACCCCAGCACGAAAACCAAAAGAAGGCGAAGCAGCCCAATCTAGGTTGGCTGCATCGACGTGCATCCCAGCCACTTGATCGGCTCTGAATTTGAAGTTGGCCTCCACATCCGACGCGAGCTGTGCGCTGCCGGAAAATCGCAACCAAGGTGAAACGGGCTTGAAATGCCATTCAGTATCCGTATCAGGCAAGCCCAACGCGTCATAGGAATGCGTGGCAGTGGCGCTTGCCCCGTCCGTGGCCATCGCAGGGCGCTTGGGTGAAATCGCCCAAGCGTCAAGTCCCATTTCGCCATACATCGATGTGCTCAGGCCCTCGGCACAGACCTCACCCAAGCCGAACAACAAGCAACAGCTCCAGCACACGAGGCAGCGCATAGCTGCTGTGAATGCGCGCGGGGTCAAAAACACGGTGTGATCTCTTCTGTGCTGAGCGGCTTAGACAAATACCCCACCGCAGGTTGATGGCGCACGATGCATTCCCGCATTTGGAGTTCGTTGCGCACGCGGTACAACGGGCTTTTGGTAATCGCACTTTTACGGGCCAAAGCCGAAAAAACATCACTGTTCAAACCCAAGGCTTTCAAGGCCATCAAGGTCTGGGTGTCACTCACAGGCATAAAACAAGCGGATAAGGTGATGCCGCTGACATCGACGTAGACCCCTGAATAGACATCCATCAAGTCACGCAAAGTAATGTTGATCACGTCTGAGGGACCACCTTGCGCGGTCAGTAAAAACTGATCGCCAAGATCCACCCCGATGCTGTCATCAGAAACGTCCACCGCTGCGCTGCGCGAACAATGCCAGACGGTGTCTGCCAAGGCCGGAACAAATAGCCCCATCAGCACCATGCACCACATCAACATGTTTCTCATGGCAGAGACAATCGATCGGTGTTCACCAAGCCATAAGGCACGCATTCTGCACATGGTTTGATGGGTTCAACTGGGCGCACAAAACGCGCCATGTCGGTTGTGAAGTCGGCGAGGTTTTTGTCTGGGTGGTGCGACAGCCAAAGTGAAATAAAACCGGACACGACAGGTGCCGCATAGCTGGTGCCCACGCCGCTGTAGCTTGAGGTGGGTCGCTCGTTGCCAAAGAAATCCAATGTGTAGGTTGCCACCATCATCTTGTTTTCCGCCCATGCCGCATGGCTGAGCAAAGCCCCTCCACCACCCGGGGCGTAAATCAAAGTGCGCGGGTCCATGGCTGTGTAAACCTCTATCCGATTCTCAGCGCTCAGCGCACCTACAGAAATGACGCCATTGCAATTGGCAGGCTCATGCAACGATTTATGAAAGTTATTACCCGCCGCAGCCACTACAAACTTTTGGTTTCTGACCAAGCGGTCAATCAAGGCCTGTAACTCTGCGTCGCAGACCGCATAACCGCCCGCCATGCTGAGGTTGATAATTTTTGCAGGATAGGGGTTGTCCGGCACCCCATCGACCGACAAGCCAGCCGCCCATTTGATGGCATCCAATAAATCTGTGCGCGAGATGCCGCAGGCACCGTAGACGCGTACTGGCAAAATTTGGGCAGCCGGGTTGACCCCCAAGACGCCTTTCTCGCCATTGCCTGCGACCAAACTGGCCACCTCCGTGCCGTGCGTTCTAAACCCACTGGACATCAGGCGTGCGCCACAACGCGCGCCTCGTTCGTCGGGGCTGAAGTCTGGGGAGCGTGCACTGCGCAAGTTTTTTGAGGCAGAAACCATGTCATAGCCCGGCAAGAGTTGCCCCGCCAAGCTGGGATGCCCGCTCAAAACGCCGCTGTCAATAACCGCCACCACGACGCGGTGGGGCCCCGGCTTTTCTAAAAGGGTATTGATTGCGGAGGGGGCCGAAACTTGGCCGCCATACGTACCCAAATGCCATGGCGCATCTTGTGCCAAAGCGAGCCCCATGCACAACCCGGCGACACACATCACCATGGATTTCAATTGCAGTTGTTTCGATGGGATGATTTTCATAAACATGAAAATCATTTTAGTAATAAAGTATAAGTAATAAGGATCACCGCCCTACATCGCAATAACTTAGAACTCAAACCCTCCTTGCCTGCGCACAGCCTCAGAAGCTGCACCGGTCAAGAGCTGAGCCAACAGTTGCGCCTGTTCGGGGTCTTGTGACTGCGTGCAAATGCCTAACGTGTAGTCGGTGCTAAGCTCAAACTCTGATGGCAGCACATCGATCAAATCCACACCTTCGGTGTAGTTGATTTCGGTAACTTGCGTACACCCAATCAAGTCACGTTCAGTGCTGTTAGCCATTTCGCTCATGGCTGTGGCGCCGTTGGGGTACACGCGAAACTTGCTGCTCAGACTTTCATCGAGCCCCAACGCTTTGAGCACGTTCATAAAGTGAATGCCCGCTGTGGCCTTGTCTGGATCAGGAAAGTAAATGCCTTGCGCAGCGCGCATCGCCGCACTCAGTTCCGCACGGGTTTTGATCGAAGGATGGGGACTGCCACTGCGCACAGCCACACCAGTCTTGACCAAGCCCAGCGAACGGGCGCTGCCAGGCACCACATGGCCTGAAACAATGAGTTGTGCAATCAATGGGCGCGTCAGGATCACCACATCACAAGGTGCGCCGCTCACCAACTTGTCGCGCATCATGCCCACTGCGCTGAACGTGCCGTGAATCTGGTTGCCTGTGGTTTTTTCAAATTCGGCCTGAACGCCTTTGACCACTGCTGCGGCTGCGCCGCCACTTAATACATGCATGTTGTTCTCTTATTTAAGGGGATGTGAAGGATAGGCCGACGTATCGTCGGCCTCGATGGCTTTGAGCAATTGCTCAGCCGTGAAAGGCATGGCGCGCATGCGCACGCCAATGGCATCAAAAATCGCATTGCCAATCGCCGCACAAGTCGGACCCGAGCTGCATTCACCAGCGCCCAACGAGGCTTGGTCTGGCCGGTGCATGAGGTCGACTTCAACAGCAGGCATATCACTGAATTTCAAAATTGGGTAGCTGCCCCAGTCGCTGGATGCCACGCCTTGCGTGCTCAGCTGCGCCGACTCGCACAGCGCCCAACTCGCCGCTTGCAAGGCACCGCCTTCGAGCTGGTTGATCGCGCCTTCGGCGTCGACCACACGGCCGAGGTCAGCGGCGATCCACAATTTGTGGAGCTTGACCTTTTCTTCAACCACGATCTCTACCACCACCGCGCAATACGCGCCGGTGTTTTTGTATCGGGCATACGCCAGGCCACGCCCCCATCCTTCAGGTTGATCTTGGGGACGGGTTGTGGTCCAACCCGCCATCTCAGCTACTTTTTGCAACACCGCCACAGCGGGCTTGTGCTCAGCCCCACTCAGGTGCGCTAGCCGAAACACCAGCGGATCACACGACTGACGCAGTGCCAATTCGTCCATGAACGATTCGGCGGCAAACACATTGACTGGCGCCCCCAAAGCCCGCATAGCCGAGACACGAAACGGCATGTTAAGCACCCGATGGTTGACCACCTTGACCGATGCGAAGTTGTACGGCGGTTGCGCGTTGCGCTCGGAACCACCACCGACGGCCATCGCAGCATTCACGGCCATCGGTACAGGATGCGGGTGTGCGGTTTGCCATGCGCCTAACAAAGCTGGCGTTTTACCGCGACCGGGCCGTGTGCCGTGACCTTGACTCCAAACTGTTTGCTGCCATTCGAGCACATCCCCCTTGGCGTTCAAGCCCACGTCGATTTGCACCGCCATGGCTGGTGCCAACGGGGCGTGGCCCAATTCGGCTTGGCGCGTCCACTGCACGCGCACAGGGCGCCCCGGCAGCTGTCGCGCTAGCCATGCGGCATCAAAGGCCACATCATCCGCGCCGTTGTGGCCGTAGCAGCCAGCGCCTTCAACATGCGAGACCTGCACCTGCTCAGGCAGCATCTCAAAAGCAAGCGCCAAGTCGCGCCGCAAGTTGTAGATGCCTTGGCTGTGGCTCCAGACTTCGAGGTGTTGCAGCTCGTCTTGCCACTGCGCTAAGGCGCAACACAGGCCAATCGAAGCATGCTGCAAAAACGGCCGGTGAAATTCGGCACGCACCCGTTGCACATCCGCACCCAGTCTGTCTTGCCGTGTGTCCGATACCACCGTGGTCTCACAGGCTTGCGCTTTGAGCCAAAGAGGTAGCGCGTTCGGGTCTGGCAGCTCGACATGGCAGCGCCAAAATTTACCTTGCGCCACGCCATCTGCAATTTTTTGGGCGATGCGTGTCAAAACGTGTTCTGTCTCGGTCAAGACCCCCAGCATCAGCCCATCGCGATGCACGCACAACACACCAAGGCGCTCTTGCAATTCGCTTTGCAAGACCTGCATGTCTTGCTCAATCACCTCGGCCATCAGCGTACCGGGGCGAAACACCATGCCGTGGCACATGGCGGGCAAGGCACGGTCTTGGATGTATTCAAATTTACCAAACACCTTGTCAGCGACATCTGGACGCACGGGAGTTCTTTGTGGCGGGCTTTGCGCGTCCAGGTCTTGCCCTGCGTGTTTACCGTTCACTTGGGTAGGATCAATGACACTCGCCCACAAAGCTGCGTCAGTCAAAGCGCTGTAACTCGCCGTTGTTGGACTGCCCTGCACCAAGAAATGACCGTTTTCGCACCACACGGATGACAGCTCAACCGCACAACGCTGCGCCATGTGCAGGCGGCAACTCTCACGCCAGTGCGCTGCGGCACAGCGCAAAGCAGCGCCCGAGTGCTGCACCGACAAACTGCCCGAAGTCACGGCCTCATCAGGGCTGCGCTTTGTGCTGGCCGGCACCATCACGATGTGCTCGGGCGAGCGCCGCAATTCTTCAGCCACGATGAGTCGCAGTGCATGCGAAATGCCCTGCCCCAAATCCACCTTGCCCGAAAAAACAAGCACCTGCCCCTCAGGCCCCAAGGCCAACCATTGGCGCAGCAAGGGGTGCATCTTGAGTGAGTCGGAACTCATGCGACGTCACCAAGCCGAGCGGCTGCTTTTTCAATGGCCCGCAGCACTCGGTTGTGCGCACCGCAGCGGCACAAATGGCCGTCCAACGCCTGCACGATCTCTTGTCGTGTTGGATTAGGCTGGCGTTGCAGCAAGGCGGCGGCCGACATCAAAATGCCGCTGGTACAAAAGCCGCACTGCATGGCTTGCTCTTCGATGAAGGCTGCCTGCAAGGCGTGCGGTTCGGCGGGGCTGCCCAGCCCCTCCACCGTGGTGACTGTTTTACCCTCGACCGACCACAAAGGCGTTTCGCAAGCGGCCAAAGCACGGCCATCGACCATCACTCGGCAGGCACCGCACTGGCCCTGCCCGCACCCCATGCGCGTGGCTTTCAGGTGCAGCGTGTTACGCAGCATGTCAAGCAGGCTTTGCTCTGGTTGGCCTTGGACCTCGACAACGCGTCCGTTCAGGGTAAATGCCACTCGTTCACGCATGAGCGCATCAGTCGCGCTTGGCACCAGACACCTTGACGATGTTGGCCCACTTGGCAATGTCAGCGTTCAAATACTGTTCAAACTCGGGCACCGTCATCGACATCGGCACCGCGCCTTGTTTGGCCCATGCAGTTTTCACGTCAGGGCTGCTCACGATCTTGCGCACTTCGGCGTTGAGTTTGTTCACGATGTCAACGGGTGTGCCCTTGGGCGCCATCAGCCCTAGCCAGATGGTGGCTTCATATTTGGGCACAGTCTCAGCCACAGTGGGCAGGTCCGGCAAGTTAGGCGAACGCGTCAACCCAGTGCTGCCCAAGGTGCGTACTTTGCCACCGCGGGCGAATTCGGCCATGGTGGTTTCGGCATCAAACATCACGTCCACTTGCCCGCCCACGAGGTCAGTACGGGCACCTGAGCTGCCTTTGTAGGGCACATGTGTCATGTCCACACCCGCCATGTATTTGAACAATTCACCAGCCATGTGGTAGGGCGTGCCGTTGCCAGAGGACGCGTAGTTCAGCTTGCCGGGTTTGGACTTAGCCAGCGCCACCAACTCGCCCACTGTCTTGACGGGCACCGAGGGGTGGACCGCCAGCAATAAATTGGAATAGTTCACGGGCGCGATGCCCACAAAGTCTTTCATCAAGGTGAAGGGCTTGCTCGGTATCAGCGATTCGTTGACCGTGTGGGTGTTCGACATCATGAGCAAGGTGTAGCCATCGGCGGGAGATTTGGCAGTGAAGTCAGTGCCAATGATCGAGCCTGCGCCGGGTTTGTTATCGATCACAAACGACTGCTTGAACTCCTCACCCAAACGCTGCGCCATAAAGCGTGCGTAATTGTCAGCAGGCCCCCCCGCCGCAAAAGGCACCACAATTTTGACAGGGCGGTTGGGGTAGCTTTGCGCGTGCGCCAAGCCCGAAGCCATGACCAGAGCCAAGGCAACAAATTTAAGATGATTAGGATTCAACGCGTTGGGAAGGGTGATCATGGTGTGTCTCTATAGATGAAGAACGTGGTGGATCAATCCACCTTGCCAATGCGGGCGACCAAGTCGCTCATCTCTTTGGCGTCGGCTTGCACAAAGCGATCAAACTCGGGGGCGTCTTGGTACATGAACGAGGTGCCGGCGCCCGTCAATGCAGCTACGGCGCGTGCGTCTTGCGCTGCAAATTTCGCCGCTTGGCGCAAGTTGTCAACGACCGCAGCCGGCGTGTCAGCCGGCACAAACAGGCCGGACCATTGCGAGTACTGAATCGGTACTCCCAACTGTTTCAAACTCGGCACATCGGGCATGCTGGCCAAAGTCCCATCGCCCCAATGCGCCAAGGCCCGCAATCGGCCCGAGGCGATTTGTTGCTTGACACTGGAAGGCCCTGTCGACAAGGCCTCGATCTGCCCGCCCAGCAATGCCATCACAGCGGGGCCTGCGCCGGTGTAAGGCACGTGCAACATGAATGAGGAGGTGGCGACCTTGAGCTGCTCCATGGGCACATGCATGGTGCCGTAGTTGCCCGATGAACCATAAGAAATACGGCCGGGGTTGGCCTTCACATACGCCATGAATTCCGCATAAGTTTTCCAAGGACTGTCGCCGCGCACCACCAAGACCGTGGGGTCAGCCGTGAAACGGGCAATGGGCTTGAGCTGGTTGACCTGAAACATGGGTGGACGTTTGAGGATTTTGTCGGCCTCAGGCAGCACCACGAGGGAAGACAAAGACATCAGCAACGTGTAACCATCGGCTTTCGATTTGGCCACTTGTGCCATACCGATGCCCCCGCCTGCACCGCCTTTGTTCTCCACCACGATGGTTTGCTTGAGGTAGCGCGACATGGCCTCGGCCACCGGACGCCCCACGGTGTCGGCCACACCCCCCGGCGGGAAAGGCACCACCATGATGATGGGCTTGCTGGGATAAGCCTGCGCCATCGCGCTCGGGCTAATGCAAGCCATGGCAACTGACATGCCCCATGCGAGGCAGATAAATCGGCGAAGTCTCATGCCTTGTCTCCTATTGTTGTTGTCGATGCAAGCCAAAGGCCAAAGCCCCGGCCTTGTCTCAGACGAAGCGGTTTTCAATCTGCCCAATACCGTCGATCTCAACTCGAATCACATCGCCTTTGACGATGTAACGTGGCGGATTCAAGCCCATGCCCACACCCGCGGGCGTGCCGGTGGCGATGATGTCACCAGGGTAGAGCGTGATGCCGCGCGAAATCGTTTCGATCAGCGTGGGGATGTCAAAAATCATGTTCTCGGTGGGGCCGTCTTGGCGCAACTCACCATTGACCCAGCAACGCACACGCGTCTGGCGGCCGTCGATTTCATCTGCCGTCACAAGCCACGGCCCCATGGGACAGAAAGTGTCAAAGGACTTGCCCATGTCCCACTGCTGGTGGCGCATCTGTACATCGCGGGCAGTCACGTCGTTGACCACGGTGTAGCCAAACACATGCTTCATCGCATCGGCTTGGCTGATGTTCTTGCCCCCCAGGCCAATCACCACCGCCAACTCAGCTTCGTAGTCAATTTGTTGCGATACGGCAGCATCAGGCAATTGCACATCGTCGGTCGGCCCCACCACGCACTCGGGCACTTTGGTGAACACGATGGGCCAAGCTTGGGTGTCGCTGTTGCTGTCTTTGAACACCGAGGCCTGCAACTCTTTGGCGTGCGCATGGTAATTACGGCCTACACACCACACGTTGCGACGAGGCAAAGGCAACGGCGCTTCAAGCTTGACGTCCGTCAAGTTGAGCGTAGCACCTGACAGAGCAGGCAACGCCTGCCCGTTCACCATCGTTTCGATGAGCGGCTGGGCTCCGCGCTGGGCGAGGTCATCAGAGATTGCAAAAGCCGTGACCTGCATGCCATCGACGCTGACTTGGCCCACATGGCGTTTTCCATTGTGTACAAAAGTGGCAATACGCAAAATGTTCTCCTGAAAGTTTGGGTGGTTTGGCCACCACGGGAAGTATGAAATTGGTTTGATTGCAACCAATGTAAACCAGAACTTTAGAAAGGCAACCTCCATCGAGACGCAAACCGGACAGCGATATGAAGGGTTTTTACTGATGAAAAGCTTATTTATGGCGTATCCGCACAAAAAAACAGTCAATGCACAGATATCAACACGATCCCAACAATTGGTATGATTTGGTTTTATCGCCACTGCCTCAGACCCCCATGGACTCTTCCTACCTGTTTCGTGCCACATTGCTCGACCAACTCAACAGCGGTCAATGGCAAGCCGGGGAGCGCTTGCCAACCGAACGAGAATTTGTCGAGCAATACCAAATCAGCCGAAGCACCGTACGTAAAGTTCTGGCTGATTTGAAGATGCAAGGTCTGATTGCACAGACGGTGGGCAGCGGTACCTACGCCACAGCCCAAGCGGCAGGCACTTCAAGCGCACACAAAGCCACCGTCGCCCCGCAAGCCGCTTGGCAAACCAGCCCCGCCGAACTGATGCAAGCGCGCATGGCACTCGAGCCGGCCATCATCGACATGGTGATTGGCAACGCCACCACAAGCGATTTTGAACACATGGAAAATTGCTGCGTACGCGCTGAAGCGGCGACGAGCGTGGAAGAGTTCGAGGTGTGGGACGGCATGTTCCACGAAGTCATTGCCCGCGCCGCGCACAACAGCTTTGTGGCCAAACTGTTCAAACTGATGAACCAAGCCCGTGCCCAAGGCGAATGGGGCATGCTCAAAAAACGCAGCCTGACACCCGAGCGGCGATTGGCCTATCAGGGCGAGCACCGTGATTTGTTGCAAGCCATCAAAGCGCGTGACCCAGTACAAGCCAAAGCCTTGGCGACCGAGCACCTGATCCATGTGCGCCGCAATTTATTGAATGACTGAAAGACTTTGCAAACCGAGGCCCCCTCAGCACGTGGCGCTAAGCAGTTACAGCTAGCAGCCACTGTTATTGATCGTTGCATCCGGCATGGTGGTTTTGCAAAATTTGACACCTTGAAAACTGGCATCTTTGACGTTTGCATTCGTCAGATTGGCATCACTCAAATCAGCGCCATCAAAAATGGTTTCTCGGAGATAAGCATTGCTGAAATTGGCCGCATGTAAATTTGAATTTGACAAATCGGCATGGCGTAAATTGGCATCTTCAAAATTAGTGCTGAGTGTTCTTTTCTCCATCACCCGCTCAGCAAGGTTGGCTTTGTGCAGAGTGGCCCCAGATATATTGGCGTTTTGAAAATCAGCACCTCGCATATCTCTGCCAGACAAGTTGGCTCCCGTGAGGTCGCAATACTTGCAAACATTGGTTGTTTTAAAGTCCTCTAATTTCGTGGCATCGAATGCCACAGCAGGCCAAGCAATGCTGCCCCAGCACACGGCAGCCAGGAGTTTGGCCTGAAATCGTTGAAGCTTAAAAAGTGCCATCAATTCAGTCCTGCAATGTAATGCGCCAAGTTTTCAATATCTGTAGGGCTCAACGTGTTGGCAACACTGGTCATATTGCCCGCATCGTTGGTGCGACTTTTGGCTTTGAAATCGAGCAGCGTCTTGACGATGTAATCGTAATTTTGCCCAGCCACTTTAGGGATTTCATTTTGGCCACGAAATTCGCCCAAGTGACACATCGCGCACAAAGTCTCTTCCGCCTTCGCTAACCCTAGCTTGACTTTTTCAGGATCAGCACGGAAATTTTTATTGCTGAGTTTTTGTTCGGAAAAATAAGTGGCCAACGCTCGCATTTCATCACGCGTCAAATTAGCAGCCATGGGTGACATCATGGCGTTTTGGCGACGGCCTTCTTGAAAGTCGCGTAACTGTAGATAAATATAACGGGCGTTCTGCCCCGCCAAGCTCGGTGTATTGGGCATGGACGAGTTGCCGTTGGGTCCATGACACGCCACACAGACTGCGGCTTGTTCGGGCATGTCAGCAAAGCACAACGCAGTGCAACAAAACATGGCACCTATCAATAAGCGTGAGCCGTAGGCCGAGAGATTTTTCATAAAAAATTCAATAGGTTGGTGAAATGAGGCCTGCAGGCAGCATTCCGCTGACAGGCCTCATTTCGTCTTTAGCAGACCATCAAAGCGCAGTTAAGGAAGTGAGAACACGACCACCGAGTTTCCTCGTTTAGAGTCAATCTGGTTGTTGCCACCCGACGCAACGGCCACATATTGTTTGCCTTTGACGCTATAGGACACAGCAGGGGCATTCACACCTGCGCCTGTTTGGTATTCCCACAATTTTTTACCTGAACCCGCATCAAATGCGCGGAACAAGCCGTTGGCCTCACCGTTGAACACGAGGTTGCCAGCGGTCGTCAAGACGCCACCAATCAAAGGTTCGTCGGTGTCAAATTTCCAGGCCACTTTGCCAGTATCAACGTTCACAGCGGATAAGCGTCCTGATTGCTTTTCGCTCGGAATGGTCTTGAATGCTCCGCCCAACCAAAGTTTGCCGCCAGGGTACTTGGAGGCTTCAACGTGGTAAGTCATGGGTTGCAACAAGTTGGCCGCATAGGTCAAGCGTGTTTTGGGATTAAAAGCCATGGGGCTCCATTCCACACCGCCGTTGGCCCCCAACATCATTTTTGCGCCATCTTTGGTAGGCAAGGTCCACAGACCATCTTGCGGAACCATCGCCTCAGAGAAGCGAATCAGTTCACCTGTAGCGCGGTCATGCACATACACGTGGCCCGTTTTGCCAGCGTGCATGGCCACTTTGGTCATCTTGCCGTCTTTTCCTTTGGCTTCAGTCAAGATGACGGGAGACACCGAATCCAAGTCCCACACATCGTGCGAGACATACTGGTAGTGCCACTTGTATTTGCCCGTATTGAGGTCAACCGCCACGATGGAATCGGTATAGAGGTTGTCACCGGGACGTTCTGTGCCATACAAGTCTGGACTTGGGTTACCCACGACAAAGAACACCGTGTTGGTTTCTAGATCAACGGCAGGTGCCATCCAAACACCACCACCCAAGGTTTTGTAAAAGTCACCACCTTGCTTGGCCAACTGGGCTTTTTCTGCGGGAATGTCACGCAGCATATTGCGACCGGTAGCATCATTGGCAGCCCAAACACCTTCTTGACCGGTTTCAGGAATGGTATGAAACGTCCACTGGAGTTTGCCGTCATTGGCATCAAATGATTTCACAAAACCGCGAATGCCATATTCACCGCCGTTGGTACCAATCAAGATACGGCCATTCACAGCCACGGGTGCCATCGTCTCAGAATAGCCCAGCTCTGGATCTGCAATCTCGTTGTTCCAAATCAATTTACCCGTTTTGGCATCTAAAGCCACGAGCCTCGCATCCAAAGTACCCATGTAAACGCGGTCTCCCATGATGGCAACCCCGCGGTTATTGGGGCCGCAACAATACGTTGTGACCGGACCCATTTTGTGTTTATAGTGCCACAGCTGCTTACCCGTCACAGCATCAATCGCATACACGTGGTTAAACGATGTTGTGAGGTACATCACGCCATCGACAACGATGGGCGCAGTTTCCATCGATTCCAAAACTTCGGTTTGAAACGTGAATGCAGGACGCAATTGGCCAACGTTGGCTGAGTTAATTTGCTTTGCGGGGTAATAGCGTGATTGGTCGTAACTTCCGTTTGAATGCAAAAAGTTTTTACCGTCCTTGTCCGCTGCTGTCAACTTGCTTTGATCTACGAAAATATCTTTCGTTACATCAGAATAAGCAGACGATGCCAAGAAAGCACCCACTGCAATACATACCATTTTTTTGGCGGTCGTCATCCGAATTACTTGCATAAGAACTCCTTAAGGTTGGAAGATGCGAATTGCGTATCTAACTCTCTGCACTGAATCACAGCGGGATATTAGTGACCTGTCGACAAGCCGCCGTGTCTCCCAAGAGACCTAAAAGGGAAAATACTTAGGTAATCTGCGCCACCACAAAGTCAAAAAATATGCTTTCATATGAATAAATCAAATGGAATTCTTCATGAACAGATTCAAAAAAACATTCTTTATATTTAATGCATTCGTAATAGGCTTCATCAGTTCTAATGCCATCGCGCAAACAGAACTCACACCAGGCACCAATGCACAACTCATTGTTGCGGCACGACAAGCAGATTTAGAGGGCATAAAGAAAAGCCTATCGTTAGGGGCTGCGCCCAACTCACGCAACCGGCTGGGTAAAACGCCGCTTTACTTTGGCATTGAAAAAAACCGCCTTGATATTGTTCAACTCATGCTCGACTCAGGCGCCGATATAAATCTCGCTACCGTAGAGCAGGTCACCCCTTTAATTGCGGCGGCCTACGCAGGGAATATTTCAATTCTGGATTTGCTTTTAAGCAAACACCCAAAACTTGAAGAAACCGATCGCATGCACAAGTCTGCATTGATTTATGCGGCTGGCATGGGCCATGCACAAGTGGTCAGCCATTTGATTGATGCGGGCGCCAACGTCAACGCTGCCTACATAGACGCACTCACACCGTTGATGTGGGCAGCTGGGCAAGGTCATGCCGATAGCGTGCAGCTGCTGATTGCAAAAGGTGCCGATATTTCGCTCAAAGATGGGCGAGGACTCACGGCTTTGGATATCGCCAAGCAAAACAAACACCAAGCCGTGGTAGATATTCTCTTGAACGCACCAAGACAAAAGGGTTAGCAACTCACGTTGCTAACCCTTGGTCATTCTTGGTCGGTGTGAAAGGATTCGAACCTTCGACCCCTTGCACCCCATGCAAGTGCGCTACCAGGCTGCGCCACACACCGAATCAGACTCAAATTATAACGCGACTCAGCGAAGCCCCGAGAGCAGATCTCGAATTTGTGTGAGTTCCCTGCGCAAGGTTTGCATGGCTTCATCGCTGCTGCTCAACGCCAACGGCACCAGTACATGGTCTTGGACCATGTGTCCATCAGAGTCAAGATCCAAACCATCGGTATCTTGCGAGTCAGTCTCGGTCAAGTCCCCACCATCACGCCGATGCTCACGCTCAGATTGCACCAACTCTTGCAACTTATTACGTGCGCCGGTGATGGTGAAACCCTGGTCATACAAGAGGTCACGTATGCGTCGAATCATCAGCACTTCATGGCGCTGGTAGTAGCGGCGATTCCCCCGACGCTTCATGGGGCGAAGCTGCGTGAATTCCTGCTCCCAATAGCGCAGCACGTGCGGTTTAACGCCGCACAACTCGCTCACTTCACCAATGGTGAAGTAGCGCTTGGCTGGAATAGGGGGAAGGAGGGATTTCTCCATGAAAATCAGTCACTTGTAAATGGGAGCGCAGAGGTTACACGAAGAATGCGCTGGCGTCACGCCGCTTAAGAGTTTTGTCAAAAAAAAGAGGCCTAGATGGCCTCTTTTTTAATTAGATGTCAACTTTTGTAGTGCTGATTCCTTGAATTTGCTCTTTGAGTTTATGACTGGCATGGAAGGTCACTGCACGCCTCGCCTCAATGGGAATCGCCTCCCCTGTGCGCGGATTGCGCCCGGGTCGCGGCGCTTTGGTGCGAATTTGGAAATTGCCGAAGCTCGAAATTTTCACGTCGGTGCCTTCGACCAAGCTTTGCGCGATCAGGTCAAAGAAGGCGTCAATCATGTCTTTGGACTCGCGTTTGTTCAGCCCAATTTGCTCGAACAACAAATCGGCCAACTGCGCTTTGGTCAATGCCGGCGTTTCAAGGCTCTCAAAAGAAAGTTCCATGCGGTCCTCTTGTGAACGGTTGACGATCAAACGCGCAAACGCGCAGCCACTTGGGTGGCTAACTCAGCCAGCACGGCTTGCACCACACCATCGATTTGTGCTTCGTTCAGCGTCGCTTCGTCGCTGTTGAGCGTGAGGCGTACCGCCAAGCTCTTCTCGTCCATGGCCATTGCCGGGTTTTCGGCTTTGGGGCGATAGACGTCAAACAAAACCGCGTTGCGCAGCAAGCCTTGCGTTTTAGCGGCGTGCACAGCGGCCATCAACTGGGCGTGCGTGACGCTGTCTTTGACGATCACCGCGATGTCGCGATCCACATTGGGGAACTTGGCAACACCAGTGGACTTAGGCACATCGCGGTGCAACACCGCATCAAGCGAGAGTTCAAACATCACAGGGGCTTGGGTCAAATCCCAGCCTTGACGCCAGCGTGGGTGCAACTCACCCACATGACCCACGGCTTTGCCATTGACCAAGACCTTGGCACAACGGCCTGGGTGCATGGCGGGGTGCTCAGCAGCTTCAAACTGAGGCACAGCGGGCGCCAGCAAGGCCTCTACATCTGCCTTCACGTCGAAGAAGTCTGCGACTTGTTCTTTACTGCCCCATTGCAAAGGCGCAGCACTGCCAAAGGCAATACCAGCCACGTGCATGGGTTGGTTAAAACCTTGCACTGTCGTGTCTGTGTTTTGCACGGACGCGTCTTTGTGGAACACACGGCCAATTTCAAACACGCGCACGCGTGAGGCTTTACGGTCCACGTTGAACTTCACAACATTGAGCAAGGAACCCAACAAGGTGGAGCGCATCACGTTCATCTGGCTGGCGATGGGGTTGACCAGCTTGATGGGATTGGCATTGCCGGCCAGCTCATGCTCCCAACGCTCATCCACAAAGCTGTAGTTGATGGTTTCTTGGTAACCCAAAGCTGCCAAGTGGTGGCGCAAAGCGTGTGGACTGCGTTGTGCCTCTTGACACGCGCTGGCGGTGATGGGCGCCAAAGGTGGCGTGGTGGGCAGGTTGTTGTAACCCACCATGCGCGCCACTTCTTCAATCAAGTCTTCTTCGATTTGCAAATCGAAACGGAAGGATGGGGGCTGCACGGTAACAGTCCCCTCGCCTTCTGTGACCGGCAAGCCCAAGCCACGCAAAGCATCAGCCACGCGTTGTTGGGTGAGCGGCATGCCAATGACCTTCTCTGCACGTGCCACGCGCAGCGTGACAGGCTTGACCACCGGCATGTTGACGCGCTGGTCATCAATCGGGCCCACGGTGGTGTTAGGTGTTCCACAAATGTCAATCACCAACTGGGTGATGCGCTCGATGTGCTCCACCGTCAACTCGGGGTCGACACCACGCTCAAAACGGTGGCCGGCATCGGTGCTGAAATTGAAGCGGCGTGAGCGGCCTGCGATGGCGGATGGCCACCAGAAGGCGGCTTCGATGTAAATGTTTTGCGTGTCGTCGCTCACGGCAGTGGCGTCGCCACCCATGATGCCGGCGAGTGATTCGACTTGATGCGCGTCAGCAATGACGCCCACCTTGTCGTCCACGGTCACTGTGTTGCCATTCAAGAGTTTGAGCTGCTCACCCGCTTTGCCCCAACGCACCTCCAAGCCACCTTGAATTTTGTCGAGGTCGAAGATGTGCGATGGACGACCCAGCTCGAACATCACGTAGTTCGAGATGTCGACCAAAGGGCTCACACTGCGTTGGCCGCAACGGGCCAAACGGTGCACCATCCAAGCGGGTGTTTGCGCTTGGGTGTTCACACCGCGCACTACACGGCCAGAGAAGCGGCCGCACAAATCGGGAGCGCTGATGTTCACAGCCAAGATTTCCGTGTTTGTTGCAGCAACGGCGGGGAATGTAGGCGCCTTCAACGGCGAGCCTGTGAGGGCTGACACTTCGCGAGCAATGCCATACACGCTCAAGCAATGCGCCAAGTTGGGCGTGAGCTTGAGCGTCATCAAGGTGTCGTCGAGGTTGAGGTACTCGCGGATGCTTTGGCCCAACGGTGCATCGGCTGGCAACTCAAGCAAGCCAGCGTTGTCGTCTGCAATTTTGAGTTCTTTGGCCGAGCACAACATGCCTTGGCTTTCCACACCACGCAGCTTGCCCACTTTGATCTTGAAAGGCTTGCCGTCTTCACCCGGTGGCAACTCAGCGCCCACCGTGGCACATGGAATTTTGATGCCCACACGTGCGTTGGGGGCACCGCACACGATGTTGAGCAAAGCGCCCTGTCCCACGTCCACTTTGCAAATGCGCAAGCGGTCAGCGTCTGGGTGCTGCACGGCTTCTTTGATTTCACCGACGACGATGCCTGTAAATGGCGGTGCAACGGGTTGGAGTTCTTCTACTTCCAAACCAGCCATGGTCAAGGTCTCGGCCAGTTCTTGGGGGGTGCGTTCGGGGTTGCAGAATTCGCGCAACCAGGATTCGGGGAATTGCATGATGAATCTCGTGTGTGCGTGAAGTTATTGGAACTGGCTCAAGAAGCGAATGTCGCCATCGAAGAACAAGCGCAAGTCGTTCACGCCGTAACGCAGCATGGTGAAACGGTCCATGCCCATACCAAAGGCAAAGCCGATGAAACGCTCAGGCTCGAGGCCCATGTTGCGCACCACGTTCGGATGCACTTGGCCTGAGCCACCCACTTCGAGCCAGCGGCCCGCCAAAGCGCCGCTTTGGAACTGGATATCAATCTCAGCGCTGGGCTCTGTGAATGGGAAGAAGCTGGGACGGAAGCGCAACACCAAATCGTCGCTCTCAAAATACGTGCGACAGAAATCGGTGATGACCACTTTGAGGTCTTTGAAGCTCACGTTCTCGCCAATCCACAAGCCTTCGCATTGGTGGAACATGGGCGAGTGTGTGGCATCGCTGTCCACACGGTACGTGCGACCTGGCGCGATGACGCGAATTTCGGGCATGCCTTGACCAGCATCCAAACGCGCTTGATAGCGCTTAACGTGTTGCACCGCATGGCGCACTTGCATGGGGCTGGTGTGCGTACGTAGCAAGTTGGGCGCTTCGGCACTGCCACCTTCCACATAGAAGGTGTCGTGCATGGAGCGTGCGGGATGGTCTTCAGGCGTGTTGAGCGCGGTGAAGTTGAACCAGTCGGTTTCGATCTCTGGGCCTTGGGCCACTTCAAACCCCATCGAACCAAAGATGGCTTCGACACGTTCGAGCGTGATGGTCACGGGGTGTAAACCGCCGGCCATGCGCGCACGTCCAGGCAAGGTCACATCCAAGGCTTCGGCTTTGAGTTGGGTCTCGAGCTCGGCATCGGCCAAGGCTTGGCGGCGTGCCGTGAGCGCGGCTTCAATCGCTTGCTTGGCCACGTTGATGGCAGCACCGGTCGATTTCTTTTCTTCGACGCTCAATGCGGCCATGCCCTTCATCATCTCGGTGATGCGGCCTGACTTGCCCAAGAACTGGGCTTTGGCGTTTTCAAGATCAGCCGGTGTGGTGCTTTGCGCAAACAGGGCCTGGGCACTGGCGACCAGAGAATCCAACTCGTTCATAACTTTGATGATTCCAATTTTCCCCGCATCATGAAAGTTATTTCATTGAAAAATTTGGGGAGCGGAGAAAACAAAAAAGGGATTGAAGCTGTGTAGCCCCAACCCCTTTACTCGTGGGTGGTTAACCCTTGGCTATCAAGCGGCCAATTTGGCTTTGACTTGATTCACGATGCTGGTGAAAGCAGCCATGT
>CANBWY010000003.1 GCA_947373245.1 Comamonadaceae bacterium | reverse complement strand
GCAGGCCTACCGGCGCATCTACTTGTTGTTTTCGCTGGTGGAGGGGACTGGATTCGAACCAGTGTAGGCGTAAGCCAACAGATTTACAGTCTGCCCCCTTTAGCCACTCGGGCACCCCTCCGGCGAATCGCGAACTATAGCAGAGTTTTAAGGTTTTCGCGAGCGCCGGGCTCGAAATGACTCACAAATTCCAATCCAAGCGCAGATTTTTTTGAAGCAACCAAGCTTTGGCTTGTCCAAAATGCCCGCACCCAATGAAAGGCCGGGGTGGGCGCAACGCTGAAAAAGGCGAAGGATGGTTGGCTTTCAACACCAAGGCCTCTCGCGCGTGAATCGGGCCATCTCGCAAACCCACAAAACCGGCCGCTTGGCTGCGGGTTTCGCGCTCAATCAACTCCGCCTTGGCCTGCGCATGCGCGCCCCACAGCAAGTAAACGCAAGCCGGCACCGTGCGCGCCACCTCAGCCAACAAGGCATCGGTGAGCTGCTCCCACCCCTGCTTGGCGTGACTGGCAGGCCGCCCGTCTTCCACTGTCAGACTGGTGTTCAGCAGCAGCACACCGCGCTTGGCCCAAGCCTCAAGCGAACCGCTGCTTGGCATGGGTTGATTCAAGTCGCGCTGCAGCTCTTTGAAGATGTTGCGCAACGACGGCGGGATCTTTATGCCGGGGGCCACCGAAAACGACAAGCCCTGAGCTTGATGCGGCCCGTGATACGGATCTTGCCCCAGGATGACCACCTTCACTTGCGACAAGGGCGTGAGCTGCAAAGCCCAAAGGGGGTGTCTGGGATAAATCACCGCGCCCGCATCAAGCCGCGATTGCACAAATGCCGCCAGCGACATGCCTTGCTCGCTTCGCCAAAACGCATCAAGCACCGGCGCCCAATCTGCTTGAACTGGCCAGTCTTGCGGCGACCATGCCGTTAATCTAGGCACATCGACGGGAGTCGATGCAACAGCATCGCCAAACAAATCGCCGGTCATGCGCGTTGGGTTTAAGCAGCAAACAACTCAGCCAAAGCCACGCCGGGATCTGGCGCGCGCATGAAAGCTTCGCCCACCAAGAAGGCATGCACATGGGCATCGCGCATTTTTTGCACATCGCTGCGCTGCAAGATGCCGCTTTCAGTCACCAGCAAACGGTCAGCCGGCACGTCTTTGCGCATGTCTAGCGTGGTGTCGAGCGACACCTCAAACGTGCGCAAGTTGCGGTTATTGATACCTATCAATGGCGTCTTCAGTTTGAGCGCCCGTTGCAGCTCGGCCGCGTCATGCACTTCGACCAACACCGCCATATCCAAGTTGCGCGCAATGGCTTCCATCTCGGCCATTTGCGCATCGGTCAAACAGGCGGCAATCAGCAAGATGCAATCCGCACCCATTACACGCGACTCGTACACTTGGTAAGGATCGATTAGGAAGTCTTTACGCAGCACGGGCAAATCACACGAGGCGCGCGCTTGTTTGAGGTAATCCACTTGACCTTGGAAAAACTCTTTGTCGGTCAACACCGACAAACAGGCCGCACCATGCTCGGCGTAGCTTTGTGCGATGTCGGCAGGGATGAAGTCTTCACGAATCACACCTTTGGACGGACTGGCCTTTTTGATTTCAGCGATCACCGCAGGCAAGCCCGCCGCGACCTTGGCACGCAAAGCGCCCACGAAGTCGCGCGTGAGCACGCGGCTCTCCGCGTCTGCACGCATGGCGGCCAGCGATTTGCGCTTAAGCGCAGCTTCCACCTCTTGGTGTTTGACCGCCACGATTTTGTTCAAGATATCACTCATGCTGGTCTTTCTGCTCGCCAGTTGGCGAATCGTTTTTCAAACTATTTACAAACATGCGATGCATCAGCCCTTGAAGGCCACCAGCTGCTCAAGCTTAGCCTTGGCTGCACCCGACGCCAATGCCGCACGCGCGCTGGCAATGCCAGCTTCGATGGTTTCCACCACGTTAGCCGCATACAAAGCCACGCCTGCGTTGAGCACCACGATATCCAAGGCAGGCCCGGCCTGATGGTTGAGCACGCCCATCAACATGGCGTGCGATTGCGCTGGCGTCTCCACGCGCAAAGCGCGGTTGCTGCTCATGGCAAAGCCAAAGTCTTCGGGGTGAATTTCGTATTCGCGCACCTTGCCGCCTTTGAGCTCGCCCACCAAAGTGGAAGCGCCCAAAGACACCTCATCTAAACCATCACGGCCATACACGACCAGCGCGTGATCTGCGCCCAAACGCTCTAAGGCACGCACTTGAATGCCCACCAAGTCGGGATGAAACACGCCCATCAAAATATTGGGTGCCCCAGCAGGGTTGGTCAGAGGCCCGAGAATGTTGAAGATGGTCCGCACGCCCAGCTCTTTGCGAACAGGCGCCACGTTTTTCATCGCGGGGTGGTGGTTGGGCGCAAACATAAAACCAATACCTACTTCGGCAATGGCTTTGGCAATTTGCGCGGGCGATAGGTTGATGTTGACGCCCAAGCTCTCCAGCACATCGGCGCTGCCGCTTTTACTGCTCACGCTACGGCCGCCGTGCTTGCTGACTTTTGCACCCGCAGCAGCGGCCACAAACATGGCACAAGTCGAAATATTGAACGTGTGCGAACCATCGCCGCCTGTGCCCACGATGTCCACCATGTGGGTGCGATCTGCCACCTCGACCTTGGTGGAGAACTCGCGCATCACTTGCGCCGCAGCGGTGATTTCGCCAATCGTTTCTTTCTTCACGCGCAAGGCGGTGACGAGCGCGGCCGTCATCACCGGCGACATCTCGCCCGACATGATGAGTCGCATGATGTGCAGCATCTCGTCGTGAAAAATCTCACGGTGCTCAATGACGCGTTGCAAGGCCTCTTGCGGCGTGATCGCGTGCGTGGTGGCATGTGTCGTATTGGTCATAGCCAGCCTTTAGAGAAAATTCTTCAGCATGGCGTGGCCATGCTCAGTGAGGATGGATTCGGGGTGAAACTGCACGCCCTGAATCTCCAACTCGGTGTGACGCACACCCATGATTTCGCCATCCTCTGTCCACGCCGTGACCTTGAGGCACGCAGGGCACGACGCACGCTCAATCGCGAGTGAGTGGTAGCGGTTGACCGTGAACTTGTCGGGCAACCCGGCAAACACACCCTCTTGTGTGGTGGTGATGACACTGGTCTTGCCGTGCATCAGCTGCTGCGCGCGAATGATCTTGCCGCCAAACGCGGCGCCAATGCTTTGATGGCCCAAGCACACGCCCAAAATCGGCAGCTTGCCTGCAAAGTGTTGAATGGCTGCCACCGAAATCCCCGCCTCAGCCGGCGAGCAAGGGCCAGGCGAGATGACCAAACGGTCAGGCTTGCGCGCGGCAATGCCTTCGAGCGTGATTTCGTCGTTACGAAACACTTCCACCTCTGCACCCAGCTCACCAAAGTATTGAACGATGTTGAAGGTGAAGCTGTCGTAGTTGTCCACCATCAGGAGTTTGATCTTGCTCATTCCAAGCCCTCCTCAACCAACTCGCTGGCACGCAACAAGGCGCGCGCTTTGTGTTCTGTTTCTCGCCACTCCAACTCGGGCACCGAGTCGGCCACCACGCCGGCCGCAGCTTGCACGTAAAGCGTGTCGTTTTTGATGATGCCCGTGCGAATCGCAATCGCCACATCCATGTCACCGGCAAAACTCAGATAGCCACAAGCGCCGCCATACAGACCGCGCTTGGTGGGTTCGAGTTGGTCGATCAATTCCATCGCATGCACCTTGGGTGCGCCGGTCAGCGTGCCAGCAGGGAATGTGGCTTTGAGCACATCCATGCTGGTCAAGGGCTTGCCATCTGCGCCATCAAGCAACAAACCTTCCACATTGCTCACGATGTGCATCACATGGCTGTAACGCTCCACCACAAAAGCTTCGGTCACTTTGACGCTGCCTGTTTTGGCAATGCGGCCAATGTCGTTGCGCGCGAGGTCAATCAACATGACGTGTTCGGCGCGCTCTTTGGGGTCGTTGATGAGCTCCACCTCGGCAGCCTTGTCGGCCTCGGGCGTGGCACCGCGTGGTCGCGTACCGGCCAAGGGGCGGATGGTGACCTTTTGGCCTTCGGGCGTGGACTCTTGTCGCACCAAAATCTCGGGCGATGCACCCACCACATGGGCGTCGCCGAGGTTGTAGTAATACATATACGGGCTGGGGTTCAAGGAACGCAGCGCGCGGTACAACGACAGCGGGCTGGCCGTGAACTTCTTGTGAATGCGCTGGCCCACTTGCACTTGCATGAAATCGCCTGCGGCAATCAACTCTTTGGCACGCAACACGGCGGCCAAATAGTCGTCTTTGGCAAAACTGCGCTCGGCAGGATGGCTGGCACATGGCGCAATCGATGGCGCTTGTGCGGGCGCTTTCAAGCGAAGCTTGAGTTCAGTCAAACGTGCGTGCGCCTTGGCGTAGGCATCGGGCTGCGCAGGGTCTGCATAGACGATGAGCGAGAGCTTGCCCGAGAGGTTGTCAATCACCGCCAACTCTTCGGTTTGCAACAACAAGATATCAGGCATGCCCAAGTCATCCGGCGGGCACGAGTGAACCAATTTCTTTTCGATGTGGCGCACCGTGTCGTACCCAAAGTAGCCGGCCAAGCCGCCGCAAAAACGGGGCAATCCGGCACGCAGCGCGACCTTGAAACGCTTTTGGTAATCGGCCACAAAGTCGAGGGGGTTGCCCGCATGGGTTTCCACCACCACGCCATCAGTCACCACCTCGGTCTTGGCTCCCGTTTTCGGATGATCGCCAAAACCGCTGGCACGCAGCAAGGTGCGCGCAGGCAAACCAATAAAGCTATAACGCCCAAAACGCTCGCCGCCCACCACTGACTCCAGCAAAAAGCTGCGCTCGCCTTGGTTTTGCACATGGGCCAGCTTGAGGTAGAGCGAGAGCGGGGTTTCTAAGTCGGCAAAGGCCTCAGCCACCAACGGAATGCGGTTGTAGCCCTCTCGGGCCAATTGTTTGAATTCGGTTTCAGTCATCGTGAGCCTCCACAGCTCGGCCCCTAGAGAGTTGGGGCGTTCATTCGGACAAGTGCTGAGCAGCAAGAAAGTGCATCAGCGCGGGCACAGCGTCAGTAAAAACAGAGCGTGCTTTTAGACAAGCGCAAACGACAGCGTACGCCAGGGCCAAGCTCCCCGGTCATGACAACCTGTGACTGTGCTGCGGTGAATGAACATAGAGTGAGTTTAGCAAAGGCTCAACCGCGCGCCGACAAAGCGCGTGGAATGTGAGTCAGCGCGTCCACATACGCATCGGCGTCGACCCCATCGACGGGCTCACCGTGGTTGTAGCCGTAGCGCACCAACACCACGGGGCAACCGGCGGCACGGGCCGCTTGGGCATCGTTGCTGGAGTCGCCCACCATCAAGGTGTGTGCGGGCATGGCGCCGAGTGCCTCGCAGGTTTTGAGCAACGGCAGTGGGTCTGGCTTTTTGCGCTCAAAACTGTCACCCCCAAAAACGTGGGCAAAAAAGGTATCGAGCCCCTTAGCCTGCAACAGAGGTTGGGCAAAGGACAAAGGTTTGTTGGTCAAGCAAGCAAGCACCCAACCCGCATCCCGCAATTGCTGTAGTCCGTCCACCACGCCGGGGTACACCGTTGCAAACGTCCCGTTGATGGCGAGGTAGTGGTGTTGGTAGCGCAGCCAGGCCGGCTCATACAAATGTGCAACGCTGCGGGCGTCGCAGCCATGGTCAAGGCCCTTGATGTTTGGCAACGCCAGTTGGTGTGCCAGCACGGAGCGAATCAAATGCTCAGAACCCTTGCCGACCGTGCGCGCCACCACAGCGCGGGTGACGGGTGGCAAATCCAAATCGGCCAAGCTGCGGTTGAGGGCGACTTCAAAGTCGCCCAAGGTGTCAACCATCGTGCCATCCAGGTCAACGATGGCGGCTTTCAATTGAAACTTCACGCATGCACCTTTGGATAAAGCCCGCGAACACGCGCCATCAGGCGAGTCAGCCCCAGCAAGGCATCGATATTGGGCGTTGCTAACTTCAAGTGCTGGCCCATGTCGCGCACGGCGCTCACCAAGTTATCGAGTTCGATGGAGCGCCCATTTTCAACATCTTGCAGCATAGAGGTTTTGAAAGACCCCAGACGCCGTGTGACGCCATGCCTGTCTTCTGGATTTTGTGCAATCGCACACCCAATCCGGTGGCCAATGGCTTGCGCCTCCAACATGACGGCGCTACAAAATGACCGCACCAACGCATCATCCAAAATCTGATCGCACGGCGCCCCGGTGATCGCCGATACAGGGTTCATCGTCATATTGCCCCACAGCTTGAACCAAATGTCTTGTTGGATTTGCGCCGACACCTTCACCTCAAACCCCGCCTCATTCAGCAACGCTGCCACGGCGTTGGCTCTGTCAGATGCGCCGCCTGACGGCTCACCAAGAATCAACTGTTTGCCTTTTAACTGTTCAATTCGTCCAGACCGGGGGGATTGGCTACTCAAGTGAACCACGCATCCAAGGACATGTGCGGTCGGGATGTTTTCTGCAATGACCCCATTCGGGTCAACGGCCGCAAGCGCCAAGCCCTCGCACTCGCCACCAAAGCCGTCAAAGAACCACCAAGGAACGCCGTTCATGGCGACAAGCACCGTGGTGTGGGGCGCCAACAAAGCACGAACGATGGGCGCGACCGATTGAACGGCAGGCCCCTTCACCGCCACAATGACCAAATCTTGTGGGCCAAGATCAGCGGGGTTGTCGCTCACCTTCAGCTTTGTTGTGTGCGCTTCGCCTGCGCTATCTATCAAGGTCACACCTTCGGCACGCAAGGTTTCCAGTGTTTTTCCCGTGGCAATGGCCGACAGCTCAATGTTTTGGGACGCTAGATTGGCCCCCATAAAGTGGGCAAACACGCCGCCCACAGCGCCCACGCCAACGATCGCCACTTTTTTAATAGGTGCTTGCATGGTCTTAGGCTCGGTAACTCGGATCAATGCGATCGATCAAACGCTGCATGGCTGCAAACGAATCTTCACCCGCCCCAAATTTGGGGTTGAAGTTCAACGAGTCGCGCACGCAGGCTTCTAGCGCTTTTTCTGAGATGGCTTGCAATTCGCCTAACGATTGGCTTGCCACTTGCACTTCACATGCGCGCTGAACCAACCACAGCAAATTAAAGGCGTGCGCCAATGAAGTGCCGATGACCACAGGGCCATGGTTGCGCAAGAACAGCACACGTTTGCCGCCCGCACTTGCCAGAATGCGAGCCCCTTCTTCACTGTGCACGGTGATGCCCTCAAAGTCGTGATACGCGACTTGCCCCCAAAGCTGGGCGGCATAGAAGTTTGTGAATGAAAGGCCGTCTTTCAAGCAACACACCGCCATCGTCGGTGTGGAGTGGATGTGCATCACGCAATGCGCGTTGGGCATCGTGGCATGAATGGCGCCATGGAAAGTAAATCCGGCTGGGTTGATGGGCCAATCACTGTGGCCGATGGTGTTGCCGTTGATGTCCACTTTCACCAAGTTTGAAGCCGTGACTTCGGTGTAGTGCAAGCCAAAGGGGTTGATCAGGTAGTGCCCCTCCTCGCCTGGCACGCGAAGCGAGATGTGGTTGTAAATCAACTCAGACCACCCCAAGTGCGCAAAGATGCGATAGCAAGCAGCCAGCTGCACGCGCGCCTGCCACTCGGCCTCGCCGTACCGACTGGGACGAATAAATGCATTGGTCATGATTAGCCTCTTAGACAAATTTAAATTTCAAGCAACCCAGCGCACCGTAATCGGCGTCAAAGACATCCCCAACCGCCGCGGGGACTGGCTTGGTGAATGAGCCAGCGAGGACGATTTCACCCACTTCCAAGTGCTCGCCCCAAGGCGCAAGTTTGTTGGCAAGCCAAGCAACGCCGATGGCCGGATGGCCTTGCACACCGGCGGCCAACCCCGTCTCTTCCACCACACCGTTTTGGCTCAGAACAGCCCCGCACCAAGGCAGGTTGGTGGTCTTGGGGTCCACTTTTTTAGCCCCCATCACAATGCCCCCGTTGGCCGCGTTGTCACTGATCGTGTCAAACACTTTGCGCATGACTTTTGTATGTCGATCGAACTGCTCAATACGTGAATCGATGATCTCAATCGCGGGTGTCACGTAGTCAGTGGCATCAAGAACATCTGCCCGCGTGATGTGGGGGCCATGCAGGGCCTTCTTCAAAACGAAGGCCAACTCAACCTCGACACGAGGGGCAATGAATTTCTTGAAAGGGATATCCAACACCACCCCTTCTGTGCAGGTGAACAACATGTCATCGAGCAGCGTGCCGTAGTCTGGCTCATCAATTTGGCTAGAACGCTGCATCGCGCGACTCGTCAGCCCAATCTTGTGACCGATGACGGTGCGTCCTTCGGACTTTTTCAGCGCCATCCACGCGCGATTGATGCGATACCCGTCTTCGATGGTCATGCCCGGAAAGCGTTTGGAGAAGTGCTCAATCTGCACACCTGTTTTCTCGGCATGGTTCAGCGCCACGGCAAGCGCCTGCACTTGGTCTTCAGAAAATACGGACATGGTTATCCCTTGTTGAAAAGTGGGTGAATGCTGCTGTGCTTGGCGTCAAACACCTCTTGCCCGACATCGATTTGCAGCGTCACACCGATATGTTTTGTTGCCATGAGGGGAGAGAAAAACGCTTTCACGACCTTGACCAAAGTTTCCCCCGCGAGCTGCTGTGCCGACTCACTTCTACCTCGCCCCATGCGCAAGTTCAGGTACACGAATGCGTAATCACCATCCCCGCCAGCAGCAAGGCTGGCATCGCCGCCATCTGCCACGGCGTAATGCGGTGCGGGATAAGCTAACACGCGCGTGCCACCGGTTGGAAAGACTGGCTTACCCGCCTCGTCTTTCACCGTACGCATGGCATTCGCTAGCTGTTGGCACAGCGATGTCATCTCGACCACTTGGTCGAGTTGCCCCGTGTAAAGAATGACTAACTGCGGCATAGGCTTACAACCTCGTGACGGCTTGATAGCCTTGTGCTTGACTGGCAACCGCTGCGGGAATGTCTTTGCCGTCTTGCGCTGTCACATCGAAAATGGCATTGAGCTGACCCGTGCCTGAAGCGCCGAAATAGGGCGTGATGATTTCCACCTCGCCTTCATAGGCACGCCAGCCCAAGGCCCCCAACAACATGGCGGTGTCGTGCATAAACCCTTCGCCATGACCTTTGGCGGCGTACTCTGGCAGCATGTCACAAAAGTCACGCCACTCCCGGTTGTGCCACATGTCAAGCACTTGCTTATCGAGGTGCTCGAGGAAGGGGCTCCACACTTTGAAAGCAAACTCAGGCGCTAAGCCGTTTTGCGCAAATCGGTGAGAGAGCGATCCGCTTGCCAAAAATGCCACATGGCCGTCGTAGTGTTTTTCCACCGCTTCACGCATCGCCCAGCCCAAGCGTGCGCTGTCGTTCAAGTAATGCGAGGTGCACAGAGCAGACACTGAAATGACTTTGAAATGCTGGTCCTCATTCATGTAGCGCAAGGGCACAAGCGTTCCATACTCGGGTTGCAATGTGGTTGCGTCGTGGGCCAAGGTCTCGACGCCGTAGGCATTGCATGCCTTCGCCAAGATGTGTCCGAGCTCCGGATTGCCCGAAGACTCATACGCCATGTTGCTGATGAAGTGCGGCAACTCATTGCTGGTGTAAGTCCCCTTGAAATGGGCCCCGCAATTGATGTGGTAATTGGCATTGACCAACCAGTGGGTGTCGAACACCACCAAGGTGTCCACACCTAAGGCGCGGCAGCGGCGGCTGATTTCTTGGTGGCCATCAATGGCGTCCTGCCTCGTCCCGTGGCGAGGCCCTGGCAACTCACTGAGGTACATGCTGGGTACGTGCGTTATTTTTGCGGCTAGCGCGAGCTTTCCCATTTCTCTCTCCTATCGTATTGGACCGGCTGTGGTGGTCACACGCCCCAATGGGGAATGTGATGCGCGCCCATGGAAACCGCCACGTTTTTAGGCTCAAGGAAGACTTCGTAACTCCACGTCCCCCCCTCGCGTCCCGTGCCACTGGCTTTGGTGCCGCCAAAGGGCTGACGCAAATCACGCACATTTTGGCTGTTCACAAAGCACATGCCCGCCTCAACGGCGGCGGCGACCCGGTGCGCTTTACCAATGTTTTCTGTCCAAACATAACTGGACAGGCCATAGGCAATGTCATTCGCCAAACGAATGGCGTCGGCTTCGTCCGTGAAGGGAATCAAACACGCCACGGGGCCAAAAATTTCTTCTTGTGCGATGCGCATGCGGTTGTCAACATCGGCAAACACCGTCGGGCGAACAAAGTTGCCCTTTTGAAGGTGCGCAGGCAAATCCGGTGCATCGAGACCACCACATAAAAGAGAAGCGCCCTCTTTGGACCCCAGCTCAATGTAGCGACGCACCTTGGCCAAATGGCCTTGGCTGATCATGGGGCCAATGATGGTTTTTTCATCCAGCGGATCACCCACCTCAATGCGTTTGGCACGCGCCGTGAATTTGGCCGCGAAATCGGCATAAATACTTTTTTGCACCAGAATGCGACTGCCCGCCGTACAGCGCTCACCGTTGTTGCTGAAAATCATGAAGACTGCCGCGTCCAAGGCACGGTCAAGATCGGCATCCTCAAAAATCACGAAGGGCGACTTGCCGCCCAACTCCATGCTGAACTTCTTGAGCCCTGCCGCTTGGACAATGCGGTGGCCCGTGGCAGTGGAACCGGTGAACGAAATCGCACGCACATCGGGATGGGCACACAGCGGCTCACCCGCCTCTTTGCCATAACCATGCACGAGGTTCAACACCCCAGCGGGAACACCCGCCTCTAGCGCGAGCTCACCCAAGCGCGCCGCCGTTAACGGCGAGAGCTCACTCATTTTCAAAACAGCGGTGTTGCCAAAAGCGAGGCAAGGCGCCACCTTCCATGTCGAGGTCATGAAAGGCACGTTCCAGGGCGAAATCAAGGCACACACGCCGACGGGATGGAAAAGCGTGTAATTCAAATGCGTCGGCGTTGGGTAGGTATGGCCATCGACACGCGTGCACATTTCGGCAAAGTAAGAGAAGTTGTCAGCGGCGCGTGGCACCAACTGCTTACCCGTCTGGCTGATGGTTTGACCCGTATCTTGGGTTTCAGTTTGCGCGATTTCTGGCACATGCCGGGTGATGAGTTCGCCTAAGCTGCGCATGATCTTGGCGCGCTCGGTAGCGGGTCGCGCAGCCCACGCAGGGAATGCATCTTTGGCTGCTTGGACCGCGGCGTTAACTTCTGTCGCAGTCCCACTGGCCACCTCAGCCAATACCTCTTGGGTGGCAGGGTTCACTGTTTCGAAATATCGGGTGGCAGCGACGGACTTGCCGTTGATCAAGTGATCGATACGCATGGTGGTTTTCCTTTATTCAAATAGCGGTCTGTGTTGACTCAGCGCCCAAATGCGGCGTCAGACACGAGGGTGTTGACCAAGCGACCGATGCCGTCAATCTCCGTCACCACTTCATCACCCACGTTGACGTTGACAACGCCATCTGGGGTGCCCGTCAAAATGGTATCGCCTGGATTCAAGGTCATAAAGCCACTGAGGTATTCAATGAGTGCAGGAATATCTGAGATCAGGTCTCTCGTGTTTCCCTGCTGCGTCACGACGCCATTGACCCAGGTGCGCAATGCCAATGCATGCGGATCTGCCACATCTGCCGCATCGACAAACCAGGGTCCCAGCACCGTTCCGCCATCACGATTTTTCACGCGCAAATTCGGCCTGTAATAGTTTTCCAAATAATCGCGAATGGCATAGTCGTTGGCGACGGTGTATCCAGCGACGTATTGCATCGCATTTTCGCGCTTCACATTTTTGGCGGTGCGTCCAATGACCACAGCCAACTCGCATTCATAGTGCATAAAAGCCACGTCATGAGGGCGGCGTGTTTGCGCACGGTGGCCAATCACCGAACTTGTTGCTTTGAGAAATGCCAAGGGTTCGTCTTGCGCGGTGACCGTCAACTCTTTCGAGAGCTCTTTGACATGGTCTGCATAGTTCAAACCCAGCGCGATGATGGTGCCTACTTCGTAAGGCGGCAGCCACACCACGGCATCTTCAGCAACGAGACGTCCATCCGCAAGGCGCAAACCCTCCGCGTGTTCGTAGGCCTCGTGTATGGCGCCGCCATAAGCCACTTGTGCGCGCTTCATGCCAAGTCCTCCGCCATCAATGTGTTTTCAAGTACGCCAACCCCTTCAATGCTGATGCTGACCCGCTGTCCCACGCGCGCCAAAGGCGCGCCTGCGGCTACACCAATGCTGATCACATCCCCTGGATGCAAGGTCATGAACTCAGTCACCTCTGCCAATAACTGCGCGATGGCGCGTAGGCGTCCTGCCGTACTGGTCTCTTGAACCACAACACCATCTAGCGCCACAGTCACACGCAAGGCATCTGGGTTGGCAATCGCTTCGCGCGGCACCACTGTAGGCCCCATCGGACAAAAACCATCCCGACACTTAAACCGCATGGATGGGCGATAAAAGGAGGCGTGTGGCGCGCTGATGTCATTCACCACGGTGTATCCCGCAACGTAACTCAAGGCATTTTCTGCACGCACGTTCGAAGCAGTGCGCCCCATGACCACGCCTAACGTCGCCCCCATTTCAAGCGCCAGAACATCAGACGGCACAACCACGTGGGCACCGTGCCCCACCAGCGTGTTGCGCGGCTTGATGTACAGAATCGGGGCTTGGGGGGGGGCCTTGTAAGGCGGTGCATTGACTTGGTCACCCAACGCAGCCAATGCCGATTTGTCATTCAACAACGTACCGTATACCGTGCCGCGCACAGGAAGTTGGGTCAGATTCCACATAGACGAGTTCTCTCAATTCAGCGCACTGAGGCACACGCGACAAGCACAGACTTGAAGCAACGACAAGCCAGACGATGGACATCTGCCTATTCACTAATATATACGTAATTTAAGGGCCCGCCTGCGCGCGTGTCAATGCATCAGCTTGCGCAATTAATCAGTGTTTCCCCCTAGATTGATCGCCACAAGACACACCTTGGGAAGGCTGCGCCAGTTACATTTCATCCACAGAACAATCACGCATCACCATGACAAGTCCACTCAGACATCGAAACTTGCCGTACCTTTTGCTTCAGGCACGAGAAACGCTGATGCGTCGATTTCGACCCATGCTCCAAGCGCACGGTGTGACAGAACAGCAATGGCGAATTTTGCGCGCTTTGCTAGAAGATGCGTCACTTGAGCCGCGTCAGTTGTGTGAAAAATGTTTGATTTCAAGCCCGAGCATTGCAGGCGTCCTCATGCGCATGGAAGAGGCTGGACTGATCGCCAAAGAACGAATGGACCACGACCACAGACGGGTTAACGTGACACTGACTGTGCGCGCTAAAAAGCTGTGCAAAAAACTGGCCCCCGTCATTGATGCCAAATATGAAGAAATTGAAGCCCTGATCGGCGTCAAACAGCTTCAAAGTTTTTACGATGCGTTAGATGATTTGTCGCAACATTTAGAGCCTTGAAACGGCGCTCGTCAACGCATTCATTTTTGGAGTTTTTTATGCCTGATTTATTTGAAAATCCCATGGGCTTGTGCGGCTTTGAATTTGTCGAGTTTGCGTCGCCTGCGCATGGTTTGATTGAGCCTCTTTTCGAAAAAATGGGCTTCACGCGGGTGGCCAAACATCGCTCAAAGGAGGTGGTGTTGTACCGTCAAGGTGACATCAACTTCATCGTCAACCGCGAGCCCAAAAGCTTGGCCGGTTACTTTGCGGCAGAGCATGGCCCCTGTGCTTGCGCCTTGGCTTTCCGTGTGAAAGATTCACACCAAGCCTACGCCCGCGCTTTGGAGATGGGCGCACAACCGGTGGACGTGCCAACGGGTCCCATGGAACTTCGCCTGCCAGCGATCAAAGGCATCGGCGGCGCGCCTTTGTATTTAATTGACCGCTTTGAAGACGGCAAGAGCATCTACGACATCGACTTTGAATTCACAGAAGGCGTTGAGCGTCACCCCAAAGGCCATGGACTCAAGATGATCGACCATCTGACCCACAACGTCTACAAAGGGCGCATGGCTTTTTGGGGCAGCTTCTACGAAAAGATTTTCAACTTTCGTGAAATCCGCTACTTTGACATCAAGGGCGATTACACCGGTTTGACCAGCCGTGCAATGGCAGCGCCTGACGGCTTGATTCGCATTCCACTCAATGAGGAGTCTGGCAAAACGGGCGGCCAAATCGAAGAGTTTTTGATGCAATTCAATGGCGAAGGCATTCAACACATTGCCTTGAGCACAGACAACCTACTGGCAAGTGTGGACGCTTTGCAAATGGCGGGCATCCCCTTGATGACAGCCCCCAACGACATTTATTACGACATGCTGAATGAACGCCTGCCCGACCACGGTGAACCCGTGCCCGCGCTGCAAGCGCGCGGCATTTTGTTGGACGGCTGCACCACCCATGGCGAAAAGCGTTTGCTCTTGCAAATTTTTTCTCAACCTTTGATGGGCCCGGTGTTCTTTGAATTCATCCAGCGCAAAGCAGACGAAGGATTTGGCGAAGGCAACTTCAAAGCTTTGTTTGAATCGTTGGAGCGCGACCAAATTCGTCGTGGTGCAATTCAAGTGGAAGACGCTGGGATCTGAGCTTGCGCGTCAAAACCCGTCATCAAGCACTCGGCCTAGCGTTAAGCCTTGTGGTTGGCATCACATGCACAACGCCCGTTTGGGCGGCGTCGTACGAATTAAGAATCTACACCGATGACAACCCACAAGACGGTGAGGCAGAACTTGAATTGCTCATGAGTGTTGCCAAGCCCAAGCCTAGCCACGACGGCCCCCATGGGCGCGTGACGCAAACGCTGATGGAATATGGGTATGGTCTTGGCCATGGCTGGGCTGTGGGTCTTGAACTGCCCACCGCGCATACCCAAGGGCACCACACCCTCGAAGGCCTCAAAGCGGAAGTGCAATATGTCGCTGCGCATCACATGACGCACGGT
Organism: Comamonadaceae bacterium; assembly: GCA_947373245.1. Taxonomy (GTDB): domain Bacteria; phylum Pseudomonadota; class Gammaproteobacteria; order Burkholderiales; family Burkholderiaceae_C; genus Limnohabitans. Next base: position 50,856 of record CANBWY010000003.1, on the reverse strand, counting down.
GGCTACTGGGGCGTTCGTGGCGATTGGGGCTACACGACGACACCTTACGACACACAGGGCAGCAACAGCATGGGCATCAATCCCATCTTGGGCTACAGATGGCAGACTTGGCATCTGGCAGTGAACCCTTCGATTGAACTACCACTGAGTGGCTCAAACCGCAAAGCCCAATTTCAACCGTCCGCCAAAATTTCTAAAGCCATCACTGGGTCGGGGCAATTGGGCTTGGAGTATTTCAGCAGTTGGGGGGCCGTGTCAGCTGTGCTGCCCCAGCGTCAACGCGATGAATCGATTTATTTGGTGTGGGACCAACAAGGCACTAACACCACCCGGTGGAACCTTGGCCTAGGTAAGCCACGCAATCCAACGGGGGGCAGTGTCGACCAATGGGTCGTGAAAGCTGGCATTCACTTTGATTTGGACTGACGGTGAACCGCCGCCTCAAGGCGCCGCCAAGGTCAATCCATGCGATTGAAACATCGCCAGCAACTCGCCACTTTGGCGCATGGATGCCAAGGCCTCGTCCAGTGCAGTGACCAGCTCTTTGTTGTCCGACTTCACCGCCATGCCCAAAGGCCAACCCGCAGGCATGACACCGGGCAAGGGCATGGTTGACAGCATCCAATCGCCCTTGGTGTGGCTGGCGTGAATGGCAGCCTCGGCTTGCGCGCGGCTGAGATAGGCGGCATCGACTTGTCCAGAAAGCACCGCCTTCGCGGCATCCACACCATCCTTGTAAATGGATACTTTTTCGCGGACCATGCCGCCGCGATAACCCATCAAAGCGCTTGCGGCACCACTGCCTTTTTCCACCGCAATTGTTTTGCCCACCAACGCATCAGGGGCTTCGACCGTCGCGATTTTTGATGGGCTGTGCAGCACCACCAAGTGCTCACGCACATAGGCGCCAAAAATCATGACTTGTTTGTTTTCATTCATCAAGTACCGATCCACGGGCACATGGATCATCATGTCGGCTGGCCCGTAACCCAAGTAATGCCCCTTCCAAACCATGTTGCGCAGGTCATCGTTCATGTTCTCGCCCGCATCAAAAGGCAGCAAGGCGAGCTGAAGGTTGAGTTTTGCAGCCAAGGCTTTGGCCAACGAGACATCCAAGCCTTGAATATCAGAATTTGGACCATCGGAATAAGGCGCGTTGTCTTTGTAGACCGCCACCTTCAAGGTGCCTCTGGCTTTGATCTTTTCCATCGCGCTCAGTTCTTGCGCATGCGACAGACCTTGTAGGCCCCACAAAGTGGGCGCAAGCGCCAGAACTTTACGACGTGAAAGACCCGAACTAACGCTTTTGGTAGACGATTTCAAAGCCAACTCCTTAACGCTCACGGCGTGTTTCAAGGTAAGTCTTGATGGACCAAATCGCCTCTTGCGAAAGAATGCCCTCAAACGGCGGCATGTAAACCCGGCCATCACGTGCGCGGCCACGACGCACGGTGGCTACGAAGTATTCGTTGATCTCTTGGTAGCACGCATTCTTTTTAGCCTCATCGGCCAACTCAGTGCAATCGTTGTCTATTTTTCGTAGATCGGGAGAGATGCCGCCAGAGATAGCCTCCAGTCCATGGCAACGTGCACAATTTTGGTTGTACGCAGATGCGCCAATTCGCAACGCCTCTTTGTTGGCTGGACCCGTCGAGTAGGGATTGGCATCCAGCCATTTTTCGCCTAGCTGAGGCAAGGTGGATGTGTCCACAGAGTGCGGCACAACATCCCCGTGCGCGTAACTCTGTAGGCTGCTGCAAGCCAAGACCAAGGCGAAAGATGCGCCGAGTAATCGACGGACGGTTTGTGTGGCAACGAATGACATGACGTGCATAACCTCTGTGTTCAGGATGGAGTAATTGACCTGAGTCATCAAGCAAATACCAAGCCACTGAATTGAGCGGTTAATTGTTCCAATTTGGAACACGTTATTTCGCAGCCCCTAGGGAAACAACTATCCCCTTCTTGACTTGCGAGCATCGAAAATATTTCTCAATTGGCATTGCAACTAGACGACTAAAACTTCACGGATTTTTTATGATCAATTCAAATCAAACATCCGCGCGTGGAGTGATGAATACCTACTCGCAAGGGGCCGCCTACAACAGCCCTGAACAATCCGCCATCATTCGCTCATCGCAAGAGCGGTCACGTGAATTTGGCCTTGCGGTGCGTCAAGCCCCGGACTACAGCGGCGCGTCGCACCAGACGGTGAGTGCGCTTTTAGAAGAAAACCATTTTTTATACCAGCATGCGGCGCCGGTGATGGAGACGCTGTATGAGCAAATTGCCAATACCCACAGCATGGTGCTGTTGACGACACGCACCGGCACGATCCTGCATTCTTTGGGCGACACCGACTTTCTAGAAAAAGCATCGCAAATTGCATTGGCGCCAGGCGTTGACTGGTCGGAAAAAAGCAAGGGCACCAACGCCATTGGAACGGCCTTGGCAGAAGGTCAACCTATCGTGGTGCATGGCAACCAACACTTTTTGCAAGCCAACCAATTTCTCACCTGCTCTTGCACGCCCATCTTGGACCCGCACGGCGATGTCATTGGCGCACTGGATGTGACAGGTGATTACCGCAGCTACCACCAACACACGATGGCCTTGGCGCGCATGTCGGCACAGATGATTGAGAACCACATGTTCGCGGATGTGTTTCCCACCGAGGTTCGCATTCACTTCCACGCCAGGCCCGAGTTCATTGGCACCATCGTTGAAGGGATTGCGGTGTTCACCACCGACGGGCGCTTTTTATCAGCCAACCGAAGTGCGCAGTTTCAATTTGGGATGTCCATCAACGCGTTGCGGGCACATACCTTCTCGTCCTTGTTTGGCGTAGGGATTTCGCAATTTTTTGACCACGCCCGCGCTGCGGATGGCAACTACTTCCGCTTGTGTTTGCACGATGGGGTGAGCGTGTGCTGCAAAAGCGAATTGAAATTCGCCAAGCCCAGCGCGCATTTGCATGGACAACCCAGCACCTTCAACGCCCCCAGCACGGCTTACAAAAAGAAAAAAGAAGACAAACTGCCCCTCTCCAGTCTGAAATACCTAGACACTGGCGATCCACAAGTTTCTTCGGTGATCCACAAGCTGCGAATCATCCAAGGCCGCGACATCCCCATTATGATTTTGGGAGAAACCGGCACAGGCAAGGACCTGCTCGCACAAGCCATTCACAACGATTCCACGCGCAGTGCAAAAAATTTTGTTTCCGTCAACTGCGCCTCCATTCCTGAAAACTTGATCGAGTCAGAATTGTTCGGCTACGAAGAGGGTGCATTTACAGGCGCAAAGCGCAAAGGATCCACAGGAAAAATTTTATTTGCCAACGAAGGCACGCTTTTCTTAGATGAAATTGGCGATATGCCCTTGCACTTGCAAGCACGCTTACTGCGCGTTTTACAAGAGCGCAAAGTCAATCCACTGGGCTCAGGGCGCGAGGTGGAGGTGGATGTGGCGATCATCTGCGCCACCAACAAAAACCTCAAAGACATGATCGCCAACGGCAGCTTTAGAGAAGACTTGTATTACCGCCTCAATGGCTTGGTGGTCAAACTTCCCGCCTTGCGTGAGCGCAAAGATTTGGACGTGGTTGCCAAGAAAATTCTGGCCAGCGTCTGCCCTGGCGAAAAAAGAATCAGCATTTCTCAAGAAGTCATGGACGTGTTTCACCGCTATGCATGGCCGGGCAACTTTAGACAACTCTTCAACCTGTTGCGAACCGCGGTGGTCATGGCTGAGTCTGCTGGCGAGATCCAACTCAGCCATTTGTCAGATGAATTTTTATATGACATTCAAGCGGCTCCACTTAGGCAAACCATCGAGCAAGCGCCCCCTCCTGTGCCCAGCACGGCAGAGCCGCTCCTGTCCCCGATGGAACTACGCACCCCAGCGGCATACAACCTAGAGAATGTGGCCATTGAGGCCATCGCGCAAGCACTGCGCACCGCCAACGGCAATGTGTCTGCGGCAGCCAAACTTTTAGGTGTCTCACGAAACACCATTTACAGAAAAAAGCACCTGTTGCCAGACGCCGTTTGGAGCTAAGCGATCAACGCTTGTGGGTGTTTTGCGCGGCCGCTTCTTCTGCCGCCAACTCATCTATTTCGGCTTGTGTGAACACGCGTGAACGCGTGTGGAAGGCTTTGCCCTCCGGTCCCTCCAATGAAAACGTGCCGCCGTGCCCTTCAATCACATCAATGATCAGCTGCGTGTGCTTCCAATATTCATATTGATTGCGACCAATGAAAAACTCGCAGCCACCGATTTCACCTAAAAAAACATCCCCAGCACCCATGGTGATTTCGCCTGGCAGATAGCAATTTGCGGCACTGTTGTCACAGCACCCGCCGGACTGATGAAACATCAAAGTCCCATGCTTTTTCTTCAAAAAATCGACCAGCTCTAGGGCTGCTGGCGTTGCCACAACTTTTTCAACCATTCTTTACTCCTATGTAAAAAGCGCGTGGTGATTGCTCACCACGCGCATTCTTTATCTGCTGATCATGAACTTAGAAGAAGCCCAGCTTGCTCTCGCTGTAGCTGACCAACAAGTTCTTGGTTTGTTGGTAGTGGTCGAGCATGACCTTGTGTGTTTCACGGCCAATGCCTGACTCTTTGTAGCCACCAAACGCAGCATGTGCGGGGTAGGCGTGGTAACAGTTGGTCCACACACGGCCCGCTTTGATGGCGCGGCCCATGCGGTAGGCCACGTTGCCATTGCGGCTCCACACACCCGCGCCTAAACCGTACAGGGTGTCGTTGGCGATGGCCAAAGCCTCGGCCTCGTCCTTGAAGGTGGTCACAGCCAACACGGGGCCAAAAATTTCTTCTTGGAAAATGCGCATTTTGTTGTGGCCCTTGAACAAGGTCGGCTGCACGTAGTAGCCACCCGCCAAGTCACCCTCCAAATGGGCTTGTGCGCCACCGGCCAGCACTTCGGCACCTTCTTGTTTGCCCAAGTCGAGGTAAGACAAGATTTTGGTCAACTGCTCTTTAGAGGCTTGTGCACCCATCATGCTGTCTGTGTCGAGTGGGTTCATGTGCTTGATGGCGGCCACGCGCTTCAAGACACGTTCCATGAACTTGTCGTAAATGCTTTCTTGGATCAAAGCGCGCGATGGGCAGGTACACACCTCACCTTGGTTGAACGCGAACAGCACCAGGCCTTCGATGGCTTTGTCAAGGAAACCATCGTCTTTGTCCATCACGTCAGCAAAGAAAATGTTGGGCGACTTACCACCCAATTCGAGCGTCGCAGGAATCAAGTTGTTGGCAGCCGCTTGCGCAATGACGCGGCCCGTGGTGGTCGAGCCTGTGAATGCGATCTTGGCAATGCGTGTGCTGGTGGCCAATGGCATGCCGGCTTCGCGACCATAGCCGTTCACAATGTTCAACACGCCAGGTGGCAGCAAGTCGGCAATCAGCTCAGCCATCACCAAGATGGAGATCGGGGTGGACTCAGCGGGTTTGAGCACCACACAGTTACCCGCGCCGATGGCGGGGGCCAATTTCCAAGCAGCCATCAAAATGGGGAAGTTCCAAGGAATGATCTGACCAACCACACCCAAGGGCTCGTGGTAATGGTAGGCCACGGTGTTTTCGTCGATGTCAGACAACGCGCCTTCTTGTGAGCGCAAGCAACCTGCAAAGTAGCGGAAATGGTCTACCGTGAGTGGGATGTCTGCATTCAACGTTTCACGAATGGCTTTGCCGTTGTCCACGGTTTCGGCGTACGCCAACATTTCCAAATTGGCTTCGATGCGATCTGCGATTTTCAACAAAATATTGGCACGCTCGGCGGGCGATGTTTTGCCCCAAGCGTCAGCGGCTTTGTGCGCCGCATCCAATGCCAACTCAATGTCTTCAGCCCCTGAGCGCGCGGCTTTGGTGTAGGCCTTGCCAGTGATAGGTGTGATCACATCAAAGTACTGGCCCTTCACGGGGGCGACGAACTTGCCGCCAATGAAGTTGTCGTAGTGAGCTTTGTATTGAACTTTTGCGCCAGCGGCGCCGGGGGTTGCGTAAATCATGTCATCTCCATTTTTTGAATCATCAAGAATTCCCTATCGGGTGTCTGGGATACAGCAAGTCCTGTACCAAGTTAACGCCATCTTTTTGCGTGTGCGTCTTCTGTGCATTCGTTTCGCTGCGCCACACGCACACGTCACAAAACGAAGCACGTGTGTCGTTATGGGACATTCACTTTTGAATCGTCAACACCCAACGTGCCAGCAATTGAATGTCTTCGTTGCTCATATTGCCGTGCGCTGGCATTGGGATACGGCCCCACTTGCCTTGCGAGCCGTTGCGAATTGATTGCGCCAATGAGGCGGCCGCATCTTTGTCATCGCTGTATTTGGCGGCCACTTTGGAATAAGCAGGCCCCACGATTTTTTCATCCATGGCGTGACAGCTCAAGCAACCGTTATTTTTAGCGAGGTCCAACGCCGCCGTCGACTCTGTGGCGCTCAATGTAGGCGCCGCCCATGCAGCAGGACTCAACGCCAAAACTAGCATGCAAACGTGTTTGATTTTTTTCATAAAGTTCACCTTGATTTAAAAAGGGGCTTCGGAGGGCTTGCGCCATCTGAAACCCCTTCTAGGATCAGTCAAATCACCTGTTAGGTCATTACTTGGCAGCGACGTTCGTCGACGATGGCAGTTTGAACGTCCAAACAGAACCGCCTTGTTCGAGGAAGTTGACCTTCTTGGCCACTTCGCCGCCCCACAGCGGAACCGCACCGCCCCAACCTGACACAACGCTCACGTATTGGTCTGTGCCATCGCTCCATGTGATGGGAGGCGCCACCACGCCAGAGCCAGTTTGGAACTGCCACAACACTTTGCCTGTTTTGGCATCGGCGGCCTTGAGGTAACCCTCTGGCGTGCCCCAGAACACCAAGTCACCTGCGGTCGTCAAAACACCACCCCACAAAGGCGCATTGTTTTTCACTTCCCAAGCCACTTTGCCAGTTTTGGGATCGATGGCGCGCAAGGAGCCAATGTGATCATCAAACAAAGGCCGCATCGTGAAGCCTGCGCCTAAATAGGCAGCGCCTTTTTTGTAGCTGATGGGCTCGTTCCAAATGTCCATGCCCCATTCGTTGGTGGGCACATAGAACAGTTGCGACTTGGGGCTGTAGGCCATTGGCATTTGGTTCTTGCCACCCAAGAAGCCGGGCGCCGCAAACACCGATGAACCCTTCTTGCCATCGCTGCTGGCGGTTGGGTCACCTGGGCGGTTGGCTGGGTCAAACACAGGGCGCCCCGTCTTGAGGTCAATGCTCGAAGCCCATGTGACTTTCTTCACGAAGGGGAAGGCGTTGATGAGCTTGCCAGTCTTGGCATCGTTCACATAGAAGAAGCCATTGCGGTCCGCCTTGCCACCCACGCGCTTACCGTCCATGTCAAAAGTCACGAACTCGTTGACGCCGTCAAAGTCCCATGAATCGTTGGGCGTGTTTTGGTAGCTCCATGCAATCTTGCCAGTCTTGACATCAATCGCCACGGTGGACGATGAATACAAGTTGTCGCCTTTGCGCACGTGGCTGTTCCATGGGCCGGGGTTACCCGTACCAAAGTAAGCCAAACCTGTGGTGGCGTCATATGAGCCACCCAACCAAGTGGAAGCACCACCCGTCTTCCATGTCTCGCCTGGCCAAGTGGCGTTGGTGGTGCCACTGATGCCGTTTTCTTTGCCGTCTTTGTAGCCCATGTGGCCTTCAACAGTGGGACGTGTCCAAACCAATTTGCCGGTCTTGGGGTCGCGCGCCTCAACGCGACCCACCACACCAAACTCGCCCCCCGACACGCCAGTCAACAACAGACCGTCCGCAATCAAAGGCGCCGCTGTGTAGCTGTAGCCCGCAGAATAGTCGTCAATCTTTTCGCGCCAAACCACTTTGCCGGTGTCTTGGTCCAAGGCCACCAACTGCGCATCCAACGTACCAAAGATCACGAGGTTGCCGTACAGCGCAGCGCCACGGTTGACCACGTCACAGCAAGGCATGATGCCTTCTGGCAGGCGGTGCTCATATTTCCAAACCTTCTCGCCCGTTTTCACATCAATCGCGAAGATGCGCGAATAAGAAGCGGTCACGAACATCTTGCCTTTGTAGACCAAGGGCTGAGACTCTTGGCCGCGTTGCTTTTCACCGCCAAAAGACATCGACCAAGCCGGCGCGAGCCTGTTCACGTTTTTGGTGTTGATGGTGGTCAAAGGCGAGAAGCGCTGACCTTGTGTGCCCAAGCCCCAGCTCAGAACTGAATCCGTGTCTGACGCATCTTTGGCGATCATGGCATCACTGACTTCTGCGGATACATGTGCCGTAGCAGCCAGGATGAGCAGGCTGAGAAGTTTTCTTTTCACTGGATATCTCCTTGATTTGTTTTCGTTCATAAATCAACGTGCACATGCCATCAATTTATGTCTTACGGAATTAAGCGGCCACATTGAAGACCGCTGACCGCTAGAGACCGATTTGCAAAACGCATGCCAATTCATTGCCAACAACGCAGCAAGCGCCCATGCTGAAAAAAATCTTCCGACACCTAGGAATAACCCTGATCCAAATCGCGTCATCACGGCTCTGTGTGTGACACCTGTTGTGACAGTGTTAACTTTTGGAACACTGCGTTGTCACACGCTCAAAGAAAGCGCGACAGTGCGGGTGAGGCTTGCCATCGGCCATCTTTATGAACCACCAGAGCCTCCACACCCCAAGCCCGTGCCAAGTACAGCGCGTTGGCATAGCCCCCCACAAAGACAACTTTGGTCAACGCATCCGCTTGCATGCATGACTTGGCTACCACCGTGACGCTAGCAATGTCACGCGGTGAATAGCCCGTGGCAGGATCCAAGATGTGGTGATGCACACGGTCCGCGCTGAACGTGCATTGGTCATCCGCCGATGTCGCCACGCACCAACCTTTCATGCGCAGCCGGGCAAGCAAACGGTCTGCGTGGTGAGGGTCGGCAATGCCCAAGGTCCAATCTCTTGGTCCTTCGGCTTGACCTAAGGACGACCATTCCCCGGTGTTGATCAGCGCGTGGAGGACGCCTGCGTTTTTCAAATGCTCGCGCACCAAGTCTGATGCATAGCCTTGTGCGATGCCGTTGAGGGTGATGCCCATGGACGGCTTCGCAAATTCAATCTGCGCCGGGCTGACGTGCAGCATCTGCCACCCGACTTTTTGGCGCGCCTCCTGTACTGCCGCAGCCGTTGGCAAACGCCCTTGCTTTTGCGCATCTGCATACACGGCCCACAGCGGCTGCACCGTGACATCAAATGCGCCATGGCTTTGTGATGCGATGCGCTGGCTCACTTGCAACACACGCAGCAGATCTGGCGGCGGTTTGCGCAGCACACCGTCGCGGTTGAGTTGCTGGACGGCACTTAGGGGCCTGAACAAACTCATCTGGTCTTCCACGCGTTCCACCACGTGACGGGCTTGGGCCAGTGCGTCATTCAATTTGGCTGCATCGTCGTGCGCAGCGCGAATCGAAAGGGTGGTGCCCAGCCCTGTGAAGGTGGTGGTTTGCCAATGCAAGGGCGAGGCAGCCCGCAAGGGCAAATGCGCGAGCAGGCCCATGCCTAAACCCGTTTGAATCCATGCGCGGCGTTTCATGGCTTGACCTCTTCGATGGGAATGATGTGCGCCCCCGCCTGATGGCGGTGCGCCAGAATGCGCGGCACGCATAAGGTGTCGCTTTCGTAGATGACCACGCAATCCATGCATTGGAAGCACTCGTCGTAATCAACCGCGCCTTGTTTGTCGATGGCTTGGTAAGCACAGTCGCTGCGACAGCGTTGGCAAGGTTGGCCGCACTCGCTGCGCCTAGCGATCCAATCAAAGCGCCGCAACTTGCCCAGCACCCCCATGCCAGCGCCCAAAGGGCACAAGTAGCGGCAATAGCCTTTATAAAAAAATGAACTGGCCACGACCAGCGCCACGGCCCAAAGCACGAAGGGCCAAGCGCGTACAAAGTTCAGGGTGATGCTGGTTTTGAAGGGCTCGACCTCAACCAAGCGATCGGTCCAAGTCACGGACGCACTGGCGCTGACAAGCAACAACGCCAACACCCCATATTTCAACTTTTTCAAGCGGTCATCCCACCGCTGCGGCACGCGCACCCACTTCAGACCCAGCCGCTGGGTAAGTTGACTTACCAACTCTTGCAAGGCGCCAAACGGACACAACCAACCGCAAAACGTACCGCGCCCCCAAATAAAGAAAGTCACCGCCACGAAGACCCAGAGAATGACCGTCATCGGGTCGTACATGAAGAAGGTCAAACTTCGCCCCGCCACAAAGGCTTGCACCACCGCCGTGAGGTTGACGATGGACAACTGGCCCTGCGCATACCAACCGATGAAACACAGGGTGAACAGCAAATAGGCCATTCTGAAGCGTGCCATGCGATGGGCGTGGCGCATGAGCCAAGGCGGCTCGCGCAAGGCCCACACCAACACCCCCAGCGCGGCAACGAGCACCACCAATTCAAGCCAACGATCCAGCCAAATGCTGTGCCATGTTTTTTGGTCTGCGCTCGCCAATTCCAAATAGTCTTCGGGCAATTGCGCCCTGATGCTGAAGCTCTTTTGCACAAGCTCTGGGTAAACCATGCCCTTGGCGCGCGTGACATGCAATTCGTAGTCCAAGGGCTGCGCAGGGTCCAAGCCCGCAGGGGCAATCACACGCACAACCAGCCATTGCGCATCGGCCAACTCGGGGGGCAGATTCAACACGGCATCGAAATCAAGATCGCGAATTTCAATGGGGAGTTTTTGTTGGTTCAGCGAGACTCGGTCGGGCACCGTGCCACGCACAAAGTCCTCACCCATCAGCGGGTAGCGGCCCTTCGCAAGAATAAGCAAAGCATGGTCGCCCGGGTCCAAGCGCTGCTGCAAATAAGCCCACTTGTCGGGTGACAGCAGATTTTTTCCCACCGTAGGCACATTCAAATTCGCGACATACACATCTGTGAATAGCTCACCTGGCGCTTGCAAGGCCTGTGCATCTACCCCTTCGCCTGCGGTGCCTTTGAAGGCTTGCTCAATGTCGCTGTTTTTGAATGCGGCTTTGTGGATCAAACCTGACTTGAGCAAGCCCGCCCAATCCATGGGCTTGAACACCTCGAGGCGAATTTTGGCCACCAAGTCTGGGTCGCGACCCTCGCTGTAGCCCAACTTGGCGCGTGCGACTTTGAGCGAGGCAGCCAGCAAGGTTTGGTTCAAGATGCGCACCGATGCCGTGGCTTTGGACACGCCATCAATGTACACATTGGCACCGCTCTCTTTGCCGCTTTTACTTTGACCCGTGCCGATTTTGATGCTCTGCTTGAGCGATAAATTTTTGTATTGATCGACGAAGGCCAAAAGGGGTTTCTCGCCCAAGCCATCCAAGAACACGGGCTCGTGTTGCGACAACACGCGCACATCCATGAACTGTCCATTGGGGTCCAGCGCAATCAGCAAATTAAACGGGGTGCCTGAGAAACCCGGGATGGCCGCAAAGTCTTGCGACTCAAAGGCATAAGCAGCGATGGTGGTGGATGTGAGCTCTTGCCTAAAGATGGGCCACACGGCCAAGTCACGGTCTTTCTCCCCCACCACCCACGGGGCGGGAAAAACCTGGGACAGCGACTCACGCGTCATCACCCCGGCTTGCGAACTTGTCACAAAGAAACCCAGTAGCACCAAGGTGACTCTGAGCAGAAGACGAACAACACCACGAGTCATAAGATGATGCAACCCAAATTGATGAGACATGAAAAATTTCATCTACACCAAGCACGAAAAATGCCATCGTTTTGGCACACCCCATCGATGGAATGAGTTTTGCTTTTCGTGTTGTGACCCATGACCACTTGAGGGCTTTGCAAATCATGAAATCCGCCAAAACCCATCAAAAATTCAAACAGCACCCCGCGTTTTCGGTGGGCATGTGCTTGTGCCTCGGTGTTTTCCCTAGCCTCGGGGTGCATGCCCAAAGTGCCACCGCCGACTTGAATGAAGTCGTGGTGCAAAGTGGTCGCTTGGCTCAAAAACAATTTGACGCGCCGGCTTCGGTTTACACGATTGATGCGCAAACCATTCGCAACTCAGGGCCACAGGTCAACCTATCGGATGTCTTGGCGCAAGCACCTGGTGTGGTGGCATTGAACCGAAACAACTACGCACAAGACGTACAAATTTCAATTCGGGGTTTTGGCGCACGCTCGGCGTTTGGCATGCGCGGCATTCGTCTCATCACCGATGGCATTCCTGCCACCACGCCTGACGGCCAAGGCCAAACGTCCACGGTCAGCATGACCTCGACGGATCGCATGGAAGTGCTCACTGGCCCCTTGGCTTTGCTGTATGGCAATGCGTCTGGCGGCGTGATTCAAACCTTCACGCGCGAGGCAGGCGACACACCCGAGGCGCAGGTAGCGATGTACGCAGGGTCTTTTGGTATGACGCGTACCGATTGGCAATTTAGCCAGCGCAGTGGCAATGTCGGGCTGGTAGCAGACTACAGCACCTTCGCCATCGAAGGCTATCGCGCCAACAGCGACACACGCCGGCAACAACTGAACAGTGTCCTCACTGTCGATGCAAAACCAGATACGCGTTTTAAATTCATCATCAACGTGTTTGACATGCCTTATGCCAAAGATGCGTTGGGCTTAACAGCACAAGAACTTGCGAAAGATCCATCGGCCGCAGGCTCAGGCGCACTTGCGACGAGAACGCGTAAAACTGTGAAGCAAGAACAGACAGGTGTTGTTGTGGAACACCGCGTCGACAGTGATTTGAAATTGCAAGGTCGCCTGTACGGTGGCAACCGCACCAATTTGCAATTTCAATCAACGAATAAATGGGTTGGCTTGGATCGGCAATTTGAAGGTTTGGGTTTACAAGCCAGTGGCAAAAATCAAGTCTTCGGCGATCACCCCATGAACTGGGTCGTCGGCGTGGATCTTGACCATTCAGCAGAACTGCGACAAGGTGGAAATGCCAGTAACGGGGAGCAAACCACCACCCCTGCGACCAGCGCGCGCAACGAACTGAACGAAGCACGCAATCGCGACTTGTTTGCGCAAGCGAATTGGTCTCTTGGTGAACGTTACACACTGACTACAGGCGCGCGTCAAAGTAACGTGACGTTGAAAAGCACCGACTATTTGACGTCAAATCCTGTCGATGGCTCTGGCTCGGTCAACTACAAAGCGACCAGTCCTGTGATAGGTTTAACTTGGCACGCACAAGAGAACTTGAACATCTATGTCAACCACGGTAAGGGCTTTGAAACACCCACGTTGTCAGAAGCTGCCTATTCATTCACCACCAATCCGATCAACGGATCTAAGACCATCAATGAACAATTCAATCCTAATCTTCTAGCCTCACGCAGCAGACACTTAGAGATTGGGAGCAAATGGCTAGCGACGCCAAGCGCTCGTGTTGATGCCGCGTGGTTTCAAATCGACACCGAAAATGAAATCGTCTCGGCTTACTCAAGCGGTGGGAAAACGGCCTACGCCAACGCATCTCAAACCAAACGCGATGGCTTTGAATTTGCTTTGCGCAATCAGTACAGCAGCCACTGGCGCACACACGCATCAGCCACATTCATGCATGCAACGTATGCAGAGGGCAATGCCAGCTTTAGCCCAACCCCTGGCCTCAACTTGCCCGGAATTCCAAAGCGCCAACTCTTCACGACGCTGCAATGGTCTGAAAAAGGCTTCTCGCAATCGGGTCAAAAACCTGCTTTGGGTTTAGAGGCCGGGCTTGACTTCATCAGTCGATCCAACATATGGGCCAACGACACCCTCACCTCAACTGTCAACAGCTATTCCAGTGCGCCAGGCTATGCGCAACTCAATGCGCGTGTTCGCCAACGCTACCAAGTTGGCCCTGCCCGCGTGGAAGCATTTGTGGGTGTAGACAACCTCACCAACAAAAACACGGTCAGCTCGATCATCATCAATCAATCGTCTCAGCAATACTTCGAACCTGGCTTGCCTCGCTCATGGGTACTTGGCCTACAAAGCCAAATTCCACTTTAATTTGGAACAACGATGAAACGCTTTTCACTTCTTGCCACTTTGTGTTTATTCGCGGCCATCGGTCAAACAGCGTTTGCCGCGGGCCTGGTGTTTGCAACCAATGAAGGCAGTGCCGATGTCTCCGTGATCGACAGCGCCACAGACACGGTGGTTCAAACCATCTCGACGGGTGGCAAACCTCGTGGTTTGGCTTTGTGTCGTCACGATGTGCATTTGTATGTGAGCAACCAAAATGGCTCACAGCTGCAAGCCCTCAACACGCAGACCTTCACGGTGGATAAAACCCTCACACTGGGTGAGTCACCCGAAGCTGTGTATTGCTCGCCCGATGGCCAGTGGGTGGCCGTGGCCAACGAGGGCAGCAACAGCGTGAGTTTTATTTCTACAGCGCACTGGAAGTTGGATTTTTCAATTCCAGTGCGTGGCAAAAACCCAGAGCATGCGGTATTTAGCCCCAGCGGCAAGTTGATGCTGGTGTCTGCGGAAGAGGCCGATCAAGTGGATGTGCTTGACCTGTCCACGCGCAAACAAATTGCCAGCATTCGCGTCGGCAACCGCCCGCGCGGTATTGCCTTCAGCCCCGACGGCAATACCGCTTACGTGGCCGTGGAAACCGACAGCTTGTTGGTGGCCATCGACATGCAAACGTTAGCCGTCAAAAGCACCTTGACTGTCGGCACGCGCACCAACGGCCTAGTCATGCACCCCAACGGCAAGTGGTTGTTTGCCAGCAACGGCGGCGATGCAAATGTGGCTGTCATCGACACGCAGAGCTTTTCAGTGCGCACACACGTGCCTGTCGGACTGCGCCCATGGAACATGGCCATCACCTCAGATGGCGCCAAACTTTATGTGGCAGCGGGCCGCAGCCATGCGGTCAGCGTGATTGATGCCAACACCTTCACCGCGCTCAAAACCATTCCTGTGGGCAAGCTCCCGTGGGGCACTGCCGCCAATTAATTGACCATTCAAACTGGACCTCATTCATGGAAGACACCCCCCTCAGCACCGACGATGGCGCGTCAGCCAAGTCGTCGTCACGCTACACGCTGATCGCCATTGCGCTGCATGGGCTTTTGGCGATTGGCCTGCTCTACCAACTCGGCCTGGGTGTTTGGATGGAAGACATTCCCAAATCTCCGCCGGGCATTCGCGCTGAGTGGTTCAATTGGCACAAGTCGATTGGCCTTGTGTTGGGCCTGCTCATCGTGCTGCGTGGCGCTTGGCGTTTGAGCCATCGCCCACCCGCCTTGCCCGATCACTTGCCGCGTTGGCAAACGTGGACCGCCAACGCCAACCACGCCTTGCTGTATGCCTGCATGGTCATCATGCCTTTGAGTGGATTTTTAGGCTCTAGTTTCACACCCTATCCCATCAAGTTTTTTGGCACCGCCTTGCCTCGGTTATGGGAAGCCTCTGCGGCCATGAAAGACGCCCTCAGCGCCATTCACACTGCCTGTAGCTATGTGTTCATGTTCACCATTGCCGCGCACATCATGGCCGCGTTTTGGCACGCGCTGCGCCGCGATGGCATCTTGAAACGCATGTGGCCATGACTGCGCCCGACGCATCTTCTGATGTCTCGTCACGCGCGTTGCGCGATTTGGGTCGTGTTGCATGGCTCGTCGGCTCTTTCTGGCTTTTGGCCATGCACTTTGAATTTTCCGAAAACTTAGCCCGCGCGCTGCAAAGCTATGAGCGATTTCAACTCGATGAAATGCCGTTAACGCTGTTGGTGTTGTCCGTCAGCTTGGCTTGGTTTGCATTCAGACGCATCGCCGAGGTGTCTAATTTGCTCACCGCCAATCGCCAACTGACCCAACGGTTGTTGACGGCACAAGAAGACGAGCGTCGCCTCTTGTCGCAAGAACTGCACGACGAAGTGGGTCAAGCCTGCACTGTGCTTCGCATTGAAGCTGCCTACATGGCCAAAGTCATACACAGCGCCCCCGATGCAGCCCTTGCGGCGGCGCAGCGCATCGACCAGTCGTCTCTGCGCATGCACAGCTTGGCGCGTGACATGTTGACGCGTTTGCGTCCGCCTAATTTGGATAGCCTTGGATTTGAAGCCAGCCTGCGCGAGTTGTGCGACAGCTGGGAGCAGCAGGGCCGCATCGAGTGCCACACCTTGATTGACGAATTGCGCGACCACTTGCCCGACCACCTTTGCACCAGCCTGTACCGCGTGACGCAAGAAGCATTGACCAACATTGCCAAACACGCGCAAGCCACACGGGTATGGATTGGGCTCAACATCGTCAACGACGTGTTAACGCTGTCCATCACAGACAACGGCCAGGGGCTCGCCCCCTCTGCAAAGCCCAACCGCGGACTGGGTTTGGTTGGCATGCGCGAACGCATTGCCAGCTTGCAAGGCCGCATTCATTTTGAGGATGCCCAACCGGGGCTTCGCATCCATGTGCAAATCCCACTTCATGGGGCACACACATGATTCGCGTCTTGCTGGTGGACGACCACCCGGTTGTACGCGCAGGCTATGCACGCTTTCTTGCGCTGGACAACGGCATCTCGGTGGTCGCAGAAGCGGCATGCGCCACCTCTGGCTACACCGCCTACTCGCAATGCCTGCCCGATGTGACCATCTCCGATGTGTCCATGCCCCATGTGGGCGGCTTAGAGTTGCTACGAAAAATCAAACAGCGCGACGCCTCCGCCAAAGTCCTGATGTGCAGCATGTACAACAGCCACAGCCTGATCCGAAGTGCCTTGGAGGGAGGTGCGATGGGCTTTGTGACCAAAACGTCGCCCCCAGAAAACTTGGTCACCGGTGTGATGGCGGCGCACCGTGGCGAGCAGTACCTGAGTGACGATCTGTGCATCAACCCATTTCATCGTGAAGCAGATGATGAAGCCGATCGCATCGCACAACTCAGTCTGCGCGAGCTGGAAATTTGGCGCTTACTGGCGCAAGGCTGTTCAACGAATGACTGCGCAGAGCGCTTGAACATCAGCCTGAAAACCGTCGCCAACAACCAAACCCAAATTAAAGAAAAACTGGGCGTGAACAACACAGCGGCCTTGGTTCACTTGGCCCAACGCCACCAGTTGATTGATCAAGCACCCAATTTATAGGTCAAGCCAACCCAAACGCCACGCGGCGCGGCGGGTGTGTTGAATTGCTGGGTGGCCAATGTGTAGATGCTTGTCATGCCGGACAAGCCGTAGGTGGCATATGACTTGTTGAACACATTGCTGATGTTGCCCGACAGCCTCAGCGCTTTGTTGATGGTGTAGTGCGCATCTAAATTGACCACGCTGTAGCCAGCCACTTTGCCATCTGGATCTGTGTTGCTCTCATTGCCGTGGGCATATTGACGCCCCACCACCATCACATTCGCCCCCAGCAAGAGATCTTGATTCACCGCATAGGCAGGGCGCAACTTGAGCGTTTGCTTTGCAATGCCTGGGATCTTGTTGCCGCTGACCACGTTTTCTCCGCCGGCCGTGGTGAAGTTCGATTGATAGGTGGCATCTACATAGCCGTAGTTGGCAGACAAATACAACTTATCGAGCTTGGTTTGCGCGCCTAATTCAAAGCCGCGTCGTTCGGTGTTGCCGACGTTGGAAAAATACCCCATCGATGAAGAGGTTGAAATGAATTGAATGTCATTGCTCAAACGCGAATCAAACACAGCGGCATTCCAAGTCGTGTTCTGACCTAGCTTGCCGCGCCCCCCAAACTCGATGGTTTTGGCGACGACGGCTTTCAGGTCGGGGTCGCCATTGAAACCCGTAGGCAGCGCGCAAGGACTGTTGGGATCGGCGCAAGAGAGTTCGATCGATGTGGGCGCGCGCATGGACTCGCTGTAGCCACCAAAGATGCCGTTGTCATTGTCGAAGTTGTAATTGAAGCCAATGGCTGGATTGAAGCGCTGGTATTTGTGGTCGCCATTCAGACTGTTGATCTGAGGTCCAGCGATACCACCTGCGGGTACTGTGACAGCCGACACACCAGAGCCAGTGCTCGCCGACTTGTATGAGCCGATGTAGGCAGGGTTGTAGTAAGAGGTGCCGGCAAAACTATCTGTCCAGTTGTAGCCCCCGTCATCATTCAAGTACTGCTTGTTAGCGCCTTTCTGATCAACCGCGGTGTGGTTAAAGCTGCCAGAAACTGTCGTACTCAGCTTTTCAGTCAACGCGATCGTGTCTGTGAAATAGGCATTCAAATTCGTCGTGGTGGAATCTAAATTCACTGTGCCCAACACATTGCTGCCGCTGAATGTCGGCATATTTGTCAGAGAAGGCGCCAATCCATTTGCGGTGAACCCGTAGTTCTGGTTAGGTGAAATCACCGTTTGATAATTAACCAGTTGTGCCAAATACGTATTTTGTTCGTACGTAATTTTTGAGCGATCAAACGAACCGCCAAAGGTGAATGCGTTTTTACTGCCAAGCAACGGATCAACGTTAGACCACTGCAACGAAGTCCCTAAAGTTTCTTGCTTTGTCGTTGAATCTACAAGGCTAGAGTTAATTGAACTCGTCCAACGACCATAGCCATAGGCGAGTGCATTTGCATGGGTCACAGAATTAGTGGCCGTGCCATTGGGTGCTTTATTGGCACATTTTGGTGTCACACCAGACATGGCTAAAGAGCCATCAGAATTGAAACAACCGTCATCCAACATCACGTTGCTATTGATGTTGTGCGAATTCCCTTTTCGGAAAAATAAATTACCGGCCAGTTGGTTGCTGTCGTCCAGCACGTGCTGGCCCTTCACGTTGATGAGCGTCATGCGGTTCGCGGTGCTGTCGGGCCATGTGTAGGTTGAACTGGGGTTGTTCATCATGTCTGCGGGCAACGACTGTGTGCCGCTTAGGGTTGTGTCAGCCAATGCACCAGACAGCTCTAAGCGTGTGTTACCACCGTTACCACGCCAACGCGTTTTGCCGTAGAGCTGTTTGACGTCTGAGCCTGAATGGTCACGAAAGCCGTCTTGCTTGTCGAAGTTAACGGCAAAGAAGTAGTCGGTGTCGTGCGCCGCATCCACCCAACCATTTTCAAAATTCACGCGCTTGCGGTTAAAAGAGCCGCCCAAGATGCCCATGGATGCACCGGGGTTGTCTTTGCCATTCTTGGTATCGATGACCAATGCGCCGCCCAGCGTGTTCAAGCCAAACATCGGATTTGAGCCTGGCAACACACTCACGCGCGACATGGCGTTCATGGGAATCAAGTCCCAATTGACCACCGAGCCAAAGGGCTCGTTCATGCGAACACCATCGAAGTAAACCGACAACCCCACAGGCGCACCCAGCACGGACGACGCTTGAAAGCCTCGGTAGTTGACGTCGTTTTGATAGGCGTTGCCCGTGCCGTTACTCACGCTGACTTGGCCCATGTTGTTGTTCAACAAATCAGCCAGATTCGTCACGCCTTGTTCGTTCGCGTCCTTTGCGCTGAGTGTTTGTGCGTTCGCTGGAAATTGCGACCGTGGAACCCCGACACCCCCCAAAGGCGTCGCACCAATGATTTCAACGGTGGGCATATCTTGCGCCCCATCTTGCTCAGCTGAGCGGGCGGGCGATATGAAACCAGCAGACACAAACGCAAAGGCAATGAGGGACGGACGAAACTTTTTCATCCGAACGAATTTAGACGGTTCAGCTTGAAGAAACTAGGGAATAAATCCCGCGCCCAGCCATCGCCTCGCTAGGTAAAACCCTAGGAAAATCCAAATCAACACAAAGCACACAGCAGCGAATAAGCTACGCGGCTTGGCCAGCAAAGCATCGGCTTTGATGCGCGCATTGGCCAACACTTCGTCGGGCATTAAACGCATCACCAGCCACAGCCCAAGGGGCACGATGAGTAAGTCATCCAAGTAACCTAGAACCGGAATGAAGTCAGGAATCAAATCAATCGGGCTGAGGGCGTAGGCTGCCACGGCCCAAGCCAAGATGCGCACCCCCAAGGGCGCTTGTGGATCGCGCGCGGCAAAGTACACCGTCACCACATCGCGCTTGATGCCACGGGCCCAAGTTTTGAGACGGCTCAAACGCGAGGGCGTGGTGGCGGCGGGGTCAGCCATGCAGCGTGAAACGTTGTCGAAGACTAGCCCATTAAGCCAAAGCCACGCGCATTTGGTCGATCACCGCTTTGTAGTCGGGCTTGCCAAAAATCGCGCTGCCTGCTACGAAGGTGTCTGCGCCTGCATCGGCCACGCGGCGGATGTTGTCGGGCTTGATGCCGCCATCGACTTCCAAGCGAATGTTGCGACCGCTGGCCTCGATCAACTTGCGGGCTTGCTCGACTTTGCGCAACGCAGAGTCGATGAAGCTTTGGCCGCCAAAGCCGGGGTTGACACTCATGATGAGGATGAGGTCAATCTCGTCAATCGTCCAGTTCAACACGTCCAGCGGTTCGGCGGGGTTGAACACCAAGCCGGCTTTGACGCCCTTGTTGGTGATGGCTTGAATGCTGCGGTGCACATGGGCGCTCGCGTCTGGGTGAAAGCTGATGTAGTCTGCGCCCGCATCGGCAAATGCAGCGGCCAAGTTGTCGACGGGCGAAATCATCAAATGCACATCAATCGGCACGGCCACGCCCGCTGGCGTTTTGGCGTGTGGTTTCAAAGCTTGGCAAATCATGGGGCCGAACGTGAGGTTGGGCACATAGTGGTTGTCCATCACGTCAAAGTGAATCCAATCAGCGCCAGCGGCGATGACGTCTTTCACCTCGTCACCCAAGCGGGCGAAATCGGCAGACAAGATGGAGGGGGCGATGTTGAATTTTGGATGTGGGCTGGTCATGGGGTGATTATTTCATCCAAAATCACCCCATGCCACGCTATAAATTCCAAGTCGAAGTTCACCCGCAATACCTGTCTGAGCAATCAGACCCCAATGGCGGCTTGTACACGTTCGCTTACACCATCACCATCACCAACGTGGGACAGGTGGCCGCACAGCTCATCTCACGCACATGGAATGTGAACGATTCCGATGGCATGCACGAAAAAATCAAAGGCCTCGGCGTGGTGGGGCATCAGCCGCTGCTCAAACCCGGCGAACAGTTTGAATACACCAGCGGCACACGCCTGCGCACGCCCACAGGCACCATGCACGGCAGCTACTTTTGCGTGGCTGAAGACGGTGAAAAATTTGATGTGGATATCCCGATGTTTGTGCTCGACGCCTTGAGCGACGTGCCAGGCAAACGCAACTTGCACTGAGGCGAACGAGACCAAGACATGGGCGAATTCGATCTGATTGAGCGCTACTTCAAGCGCCCTACGCACAAAGCCGCACTGGGCGTCGGTGACGACTGCGCCCTGCTCAACCCAACACGCGGCATGCAATTGGCCGTGTCCAGTGACATGTTGGTGGAAGGCCGCCATTTCTTAAGCACGGTGGACCCCAGCCGTTTGGGCCACAAAGCCTTGGCTGTGAACCTCAGCGACTTGGCTGCCGTGGGCGCTGTACCGCTGGCCTTCACCTTGGCGCTGTCCTTACCCCGCATCGACGAAGCATGGTTGGCCGGGTTCTCTAGCGGCCTGCTGCGTTTGGCGGATGACCACGGCTGCGAGCTGGTGGGCGGTGACACCACGCAAGGCCCTCTGAACATTTGCATCACCGTGTTTGGCGAAGTCCCACCGGGCGATGCGCTGCTGCGCCAAAACGCGCAAGTGGGCGACGACATCTACATCAGCGGCACCGTGGGCGATGCGCGCTTGGCACTAGAAGTGTTTCGCGGCACACAGTCCTTATCGGGCGAGGCGTTCGAGCAAACGCGCTTGCGCATGGAGCAACCCACACCTCGCGTGGCGTTGGGCAGCGCACTGCGCGCCGTGGCCAACGCCGCGATTGACGTGAGCGATGGTTTGCTGGGCGACTTAGGCCACATCCTGAAACGCTCCGGCGTGGGCGCGCAGATTGACACCGCCTGGCTGCAAGCCGCAGGTAGCTTTGGCGAAGCGCATTTGCACGCAGGCATCACACCTGTGCTGGCCGAGTTGCCGTGGAACAAGCGCTTAGAGTTCGCCCTCTCCGGTGGCGATGACTACGAGCTGTGCTTCACCGCCCCCGTCAACCAACGTGAACTGGTGCACGCCGCCGCGTGGGAAACCGACACACCCGTCACGCGCATTGGCCGCATCACGCAAGAACAAGGCTTGGTGGTGCTGGACCCACAAGGTCAGCCCATTGCCAAACGTTTTGCGTCGTTTGATCACTTTGCTTGAAGTTCGACACATGCTGAACCGCCGCTTCTTACTGTCTCACCCCGCCCACTTCATCGCGCTAGGCGCCGGCTCTGGCCTGTCGCGTTTGGCGCCGGGCACCGCCGGCACGCTGTGGGCATGGGCGGTGTTTTTGCTCTTGCAAGTTTGGCTCACGCCGTTACAAATAGGGGTGTTGATTGCCGTATCCACGCTGGTCGGCTGGTGGGCTTGCACCGTCACCGCCCAACACATGGGTGTGGCGGATCCGGGTGCGATTGTGTGGGACGAGGTGATCGCGTTTTGGTTGATTCTTTGGCTGATCACCCCCACCACGTTTGGGGGCCAACTGGGCGCATTCATCTTGTTCCGCTACTTTGATGCAGCCAAGCCCGGACCCGTGCGCTGGGCCGACAGCTTGTTCAAAGGCTTCGGTTGGCGCGGCGGCTGGGGCATCATCTTTGATGACTTGGTGGCGGCGGGTTGCACGCTGTTGGTCATCGCCATTTGGAGGTCACTATGAGTTCACACACCTTGACAGAACAACTCGCCGAAGCCTTGCTGCAACACGGCTGGATGCTGGCCACCGCCGAGAGCTGCACAGGCGGCATGATGGCCAGCCGCTGCACCGACCTCTCAGGCTCTAGCAACTGGTTTGAACGCGGCTTCGTCACCTACTCGAACGAAGCCAAGCACGAGATGCTGGGCGTGGACTCTGCCCTCATCGCCGAGCACGGTGCCGTCAGCGAAGCGGTGGTCCAAGCCATGGCTTTGGGCGCGCTGCGCCACTCACGCGCACAAGTGTCGATCGCCGTCACGGGGGTGGCGGGCCCGACCGGTGGCACAGCTGATAAGCCCGTGGGCATGGTGTGGCTTGCTTGGGGCTTGCCAAGCGACGCAGGCCCTACCCTAGACGCTGAAGCCGCGTGGGTCAAAACAGAGTTGATGCACTTTGCGGGTGACCGCGCGGCAGTGCGCGAGGCCACAGTGCAACACGCCTTAAAAACGCTGCGCGACTTGCTGCAGCGGCACTGAGCTTTGCAGCGCCGTCAAGGCAGCTGCACATCAACCCGGCAAGTTTGCTGGAAAAGACTTCCCAACGGCCACGCCCAACCGCGCCATGCGGTTACGCATGGTCAGCACCGCTTTGTCTTTGCTGATGAGTTGGGTCTTGTGTTCGGCAGCGAGGTCGATGAACTTTTGGTCGTCCCCGTCTTTGCAGATGAACAAGGCTTTGGCCGCGATGGGCAAGAGCTGCGCATGCGCATCAAACTGCGCCAAGATGACTTGCGCGGTGAGCTGGCTAAACGCCAAACGCTTGACGATGTGCGTGTAGGCCAATACGCGCTCTAGTTCGTCACGCATGACTTGCGTGGCCAACCATTGCACGGTTTTAGTCGTCAACGCCTCTTGCAACGCAGGCGTGGCGGGGTCTTTGTAGAGCCAGAGGTCAAGCACGATGTTGGTATCGAGCACCACGCGCACAGGCAATGCGGTCACGGTTGCGCTGGCTCGTTGCCCTCTGTGGGCTGAGCATCGTTGGGCTTGTTGCGCATCGAGCCTGCACGCAAATCAAAACGGAACATGCGGCACTCGATGGGGCCGTTCCACATGGGCACGCGGCGCGATTCTTTGAAGCGCATGCGACTGGGCAGCTTGAGGTCGGGCGTCAACATCCAAGCGGTCCAGCCGGCGTAGTTTTTCTTCCAATGGCTGGCCAGCTGGGCAAAGAAGTCGCCGCCGTCTTCAGTTTGTGCGATGTCACGGGCGCCAAAGCGTGGCACGTCGTCCCGCACCATGCCTGCGCCGTCGAATGCGGCATCGTCAAAACCAGCATCACCGTTTTGATTGACATCTTCGTAGGGCGACACATATTCCGTCGGCGGTGCGTAACGCGCACGGCGCGCGGCACCCGCAATACCGGCCGCTTCGATACGTTCACCATACGGTGGGTTGACCAACATCACACCCGGCACGTCGCTGGGCGGCATGCGTTGCAGGGCATCACCACCGCGCAGTTGCACGGCGTGGGCCACACCTGCACGCTCGGCGTTGCGTTGCGCAAAGTCGACCATGCGAAAGGCCACGTCACTGCCGTAAATTGGCGCACGAGGCTCGCACTCTTTGGCGCGGGCGTTGTCGACCAAACCGTGCCACACATGCTCTTGGTAGGGAATGAGTTTTTGGAAGCCAAATTTACGCATCGAGCCCGGCGCGATGTTGCAGGCGATTTGTGCGGCTTCAATCGCAATGGTGCCGCTCCCGCAACACGGGTCATACAAGGGCACGCCTTGGGCCATCAGGCCTTCGGGGTTGGCCGCAGTGCCGTCGCCTTGGCTCCAGCCACTCGCGGCCAACATGGCGGCGGCGAGGGTTTCTTTCAAAGGCGCATCGCCTTTGTCGGCGCGCCAGCCGCGCTTGAACAGGGGCTCACCCGAGGTGTCGATGTAGAGCGTGCAGTTCTCGGTGGTCAAGTGGGCGTAGATGCGCGCATCGGGCCACTGGGTGTTCACATCGGGGCGCACGCCAAACTTGTGGCGGAAGCGGTCAGCCACAGCGTCTTTGATTTTGAGTGCCGCAAAGTTCAAGCTCTTCAAGGGGCTGTGCTGCGCGGTGATTTCGATCTTGAAAGTTTCCTTGGGCGAGAACCACAGCTCCCACGCCACGTCACCCGCAGCGCGGTAGAGGTCTTCCTCTTGGCGGTACTGCGTGTGCGACAGCTCCACCAACACGCGTTGCGCCAGACGGCTGTGCAGGTTGAGTTGCAACACGTCGCGCCACGAGGTGCGCACCATCACACCGGCACGGAAAGCGCGAATGTCCTCATCGCCCACACCGGTGATGCGACGCACTTCCTCAGCCAAATAGGATTCGACGCCTGCCGCACAGGGCAAGAAGAGATGTAACTGGTTCATAGATTTCTTTAAAGCGCTTTGCGCAGTGTCGTGGGCGCAATACGCAGCGCCTCACGGTATTTGGCCACGGTGCGGCGTGCGCACTCGATGCCTTGCTCTTTGAGCATTTCGGACAGCTGATTATCCGACAGTGGTTTTTTGGGACTCTCGCTGGCCACAAACTGCTTGATGAGCGCGCGCACCGCCGTACTGGAGGCGTTGTTGCCGCTCTCTGTCTCTAAGCCTGAGCCGAAGAAGTACTTGAGCTCAAAGGTGCCAAAAGGCGTGCTCATGTACTTGTTGGTGGTCACGCGGCTGATGGTGGACTCGTGCAGACCCAGCTCCTCGGCAATCTCGCGCAGCACCATGGGGCGCATGGCGAGTTCGCCGTGGATGAAAAAGTTTTTCTGGCGCTCAGCGATGGCGTTGCTCACACGCAAAATCGTGTCAAAGCGTTGCTGAATGTTCTTGATGAACCAGCGCGCTTCTTGCAAGCGTTGTTGCAAGCCGGCGTGGTTGTTGCCCTTGCCGCCTTTGAGGGCATTGGCATAAATGTCGTGCACGCGCAAACGGGGCATCACATCCGCGTTCAGCGTCACCTTGAATTTGGGTGCGGTGGTGGATTTGCCCACCCGCGTCACCAACACGTCGGGCACCACCACATGGCGCTCCACATCGGCAAAGCGGCGGCCGGGCTTGGGCTCTAAACGCGCAATCAGCGCAATCGCCACTTTCACATTGGCTTCGCTGTCCCCCACCAAGACGGCGAGACGTTTGAAATCGCGCTTGGCCAGCATCTCCATGGGCTGCTTGCACATCTGAATGGCCGTGTCACGCACTTGCAAGGCCTCTTCGCCTTTGGGCGTCAAGCCTTTGAGTTGCAGCGTCAGGCATTCGGCCAAATGACGCGCGCCCACGCCCACAGGCTCCAGGCTTTGCAGGAGCGACAAGGCCACTTGGAAACGGTGCTCGAGTTCTTCGATTTGCTCTTCGTCATCGCCGCCCAGGCCTTCGGCCAAACTGCGCAGCGTGTCTTCGAGGTAGCCGTCGTCGTTGAGGTTTTCAATCAGGTAGCGCAGCGCGGCAGTGTCGGTCTCGCTCATGCGCAAGGACAGCGCTTGGCGATGCAGGAACGAGGTGAGCGACTCTTGCATGCGCGCCAGCTCGGTGGCGTCTGCCGTGTCACTGTCGGCGGTGTTGTTGTTATTACTGGCGGGTGCGTCGCCGCCCCATTCGGAGTCGTCGGCAGAAAACTCCACGCTGCCGTCGCCGTCCCAGCTCTCGGCCACACCGTCCACGCTGGGCTCGGTGTCACTGGCGGTGTTGTCCACCGTGATTTCAGACATGCCGCCGTCCATCGATGGCACTTCGCGCACAGGCTCTAGCTCTTCATCGCGCGTGGGCGCATCGGCTTTGTCAAGGCCAAACTCTTCGCGCGGCGCTTCTTCAAAGTCTTTGTCGAGAAACGGGTTTTCGTCGAGCATTTGCTCAATCTCTTGGCTCAGCTCCAACGTGGACAACTGCAACAGTCGAATCGACTGCTGCAACTGGGGCGTGAGCGCCAGATGTTGGGAAACGCGAAGTGATAAGCCTTGTTTCATGACATCACATTCGGAAGTGTTCGCCGAGGTAGACGCGGCGGACATCCGCGTTCTCGATGATCTCTGTGGGTGTGCCCTGCGCCAACACGCGCCCATCGCTGATGATGCAGGCGTGGTCGCAAATGCCCAGCGTCTCGCGCACGTTGTGGTCGGTGATCAGCACGCCCATGCCGCGCGCTTTCAAAAATCCAATGATGCGTTGAATCTCAATCACCGCAATCGGGTCAATGCCCGCGAACGGCTCGTCCAACAAGATGAAGCGCGGGTTGGTGGCCAAGGCGCGTGCAATCTCGACACGGCGACGCTCACCGCCCGACAGCGCCACAGAGGGCGAGGCACGCAAGTGGTCCACGCGCAACTCTTGCAACAAGGAGGTCAAGCGCGTTTCGATGTCATCATGTTTGAGCGGTTTGCCATCTTCGTCACGCTGCAACTCCAACACAGCGCGCACGTTGTCTTCCACATTCAGCTTGCGAAAAATCGAGGCCTCTTGCGGCAAATAGCTCAAACCCAAACGCGAACGGCGATGAATCGGCAAATGCGCCACGGGCTGGCCGTCGATGGTGATGCTGCCGCCATCGGCCCGCACCAAGCCCACGATCATGTAAAACGAGGTGGTCTTGCCCGCACCGTTGGGGCCGAGCAGTCCAACAACCTCACCCTTCTTCACCGAGATCGACACATCGTGCACCACCTTGCGGCTGCCATAGGCTTTTTGCAAGTGACGCGCTTCCAAACGGCTTTCGGCCGTCGCCAGCGGTTGTGCGGAGGCATGCGTTTCGATCACGGCTTTTCCAATATTTTGCTGCGCGGCGCCAACACGGCACGCACCCGCCCGTCGCTGGCTTTGCCGCCCGGCTCGTTGCGCTGGCCATCAATGCTGAACACGTCGGAGAGGTTGTCGTACACGATGAGTTTGCCTGTCATCGTGTCGTTCAACACGGCGCCACGGTAGCGGCGAACTTCGGCGTTGTCTATCAGCTTGACGCGATCGGCCTTGCCATCGAACTCGATACGCAAAGCCTCGCCTTCCATGAATTCGTCACGACCTTCGCGCTTTTGGCGAAAGAACGCGCGTTGCTTGGGCTCGGGCAGGATGACACCAGACTGATAGCCGTCGGCATCTTCGTGCATTTCAATGCGTGCGCCACGCATCACCATGGTGCCCCGAGACAACACCGCATTGCCCGAGAAAATGCTGACTTGGTTCAATTCGTCATGCAGCAAGTTATCGGCTTCAATGTTCGTTGGTTTCTCACGGTCAGCTTTTTCTGCCGACGCTGCCACGGGCAAGATAGCCAGCAGCGCTGCGAGTGAGAAAGGAACAAATGAAGTCAAGGCACGAATATTGCTGGTTTAGTTAATGGCATTCTAACCATCAACCAAAGCAATTTTCGTGCTGACTCAAGGCGTCAGGGAAAAGCGGCTTAGCGGCCGCGACGCACTTCTTCAATCAGGTATTCAGCAACCTGCAAGGCGCGGCCCATGGTTTGGGTGAGCGAGCCATCGGTGTAAAAGCGCCCAGCGATTCCCAAAGCAGGTACGCCTTGCACCTTGAACGCTTCTTGCAATTGCGTCGCGCGGCGCGCTTTGGCGGCGACGCCAAAACTGTTGTAGGTGTCCATGAATTTCTTTTCTGGCAAGCCGTTTTTATCGGCCCATGCAGCCAAGGCCTGTGCTGTGTTGAGTTGCTGACGCTCGGTGTGGATGGCTTGGAACAATTTGCCGTGCAAGGCATCGACCATGTTGAGCGCTTCAAACACGTAGTAAGCACGTTGCTGCGGTTCAAAGTCGTCGCGGAAGTGCACAGGCACACGTTGCACCACCACGTCTTTGGGTGCGGCTTTCTTCCAAGCAGCGAACTGCGGCTCAAACGCGTTGCAGTGTGGGCAGTTGTACCAAAAGAACTCAATCACTTCAATCTTGCCTGCGCCTACATCGGCGGGGACGCGTTTGTCGAGCGACAGATAGTCTGCGCCCTCCACAGGCTTCTTCGCAGGGGCAGGGCCTTGGGCTTGCACGGCCAATGGCAAAGCCGCTACAACAGCGGCGCCAGCAGCGGTCAAAGAAAAATCACGACGTTTCATACAGTTTCCCCTCT
This sequence comes from Comamonadaceae bacterium, assembly GCA_947373245.1. Taxonomy (GTDB): domain Bacteria; phylum Pseudomonadota; class Gammaproteobacteria; order Burkholderiales; family Burkholderiaceae_C; genus Limnohabitans. The sequence continues at coordinate 22,009 of CANBWY010000003.1, read as the reverse complement.
CGGTGTTTATCGTTGCACCCGCACCATGGCGGAATCAATGTGGGCGGCTTCCAACTTGGCGCGCACGCGTTCGGCTTCTGCCTTGTCCACCGGGCCTACGCGCACACGGTAGACCGTGCGTCCGCCCTGGTCGCGCTCGCTGATTTTGGTCTCCAGCCCTAACATGCCGGCCTTGGCGCGTTGGGCTTCAGCCTCTTCGGCCGTGCGATACGCGCCCGCTTGCACGAAGTAAATGAAGGGGTCGGTGTTGGTCGGCTCAGCAGGCTTTGCCTCGGCTGCTTTAGGTTCAGTCACTTTGGGCTCAGTCGGCTTGGCTTCCGGTTTGGCTTTTGACTCTGGCTTGGGCTCTGCGGCTTTCACCTTGGCCAAATCGCCCAAAGGGTCGGCGCTCTTGGGGTCAACTTTGACAGCAGCGTCTGGCTTGGACTCCTCAGCTTTGTCGCCCGACTTCGCACCCTTTTTGCCATACAACGGGGCGTTCGGGTCCCAGTCTTTGTTCTTTTCGGTTTCGGCGGCGTCTTGATCCGCGGCGCGCGGCTGGCCTTTGTTCATGAACGGGATGGGCACTTTGGTCACATAGATGGCCACACCCAAGGCAACACCAAGGCCCACCACCAAGCCCAAGATGAAGCCCACCAAGGTACCACCGCGTTGCTGATTCATGCGCATCAAAGTCTCCGGTCTTTCGTTCATCACATGCTGGCGGGGGCAGACACACCCAACACCGCCAAGCCATTGTGCAGCACCTGTGCGGTGGCAGCCACCAGCGCCAAGCGTGCTTTCTTCACCGCTTCATCGTCTACCAAGATGCGCTCAGCGTCGTAGTAGCTGTGGTAGCTGGCCGCGAGGTCGCGCAAGTAGAACGTCACGTCGTGTGGCGCAAAGTCAACCGATGCGGCGCTGAGCATGGCGGGGTACTTGGCCAGTTGCAGCATCAAAGCTTGGGCTTGTGGGCTTTCCAACGCAGACAAATCCACGTCTTTCAACATCGCCACATGGCCACCGTCTTTGTCAGCCCATGCGCGCAATACCGAGCAAATGCGGGCGTGTGCATATTGCACGTAGTACACGGGGTTGTCGTTGTTCTTTTGCACCGCCAAGTCCACGTCGAAGGTGTACTCGGTGTCGGGCTTGCGAGAGAGCAAAAAGAAACGCACCGCGTCTTTACTGGTCCATTCAATCAGATCGCGCAGGGTCACGTAGCTGCCAGCGCGTTTGGAAATCTTCACTTCCTCACCACCGCGCATCACGCGCACCATGGTGTGCAACACGTAGTCGGGATAGCCCTCGGGGATGCCCACATTCGCAGCTTGCAAGCCAGCGCGCACGCGCGCGATGGTGCCGTGGTGGTCGGTGCCTTGGATGTTCACCACCTTGGTGAAGCCACGCTCCCACTTGGTGATGTGGTACGCCACGTCCGGCACGAAGTAGGTGTAGGTGCCGTCTGTCTTTTTCATCACACGGTCTTTGTCGTCGCCGTAGTCGGTGGACTTGAGCCACAAGGCGCCGTCTTGCTCGTAGGTTTTACCCGCGGCTTGCAAGCGGCTCACGGCGTCGGCCACTTTGCCGCTGGTGTAGAGGCTGCTTTCCAAGTAATAGTTGTCGAACTTGACATCAAAGGCTTTCAAGTCAAGGTCTTGCTCGTGGCGCAAGTAGGCCACGGCGAATTCGCGCATGCCATCGACATCGTTCACATCACCGCTGGCGGTGAATTCGCGGTCGTCGGACTTGACGGTTTTGCCGGCCAAAAAGTCGGTGGCAATGTCTTGGATGTAGTCGCCGTTGTAAAACGCTTTGCTCTCTGGGTTCTCGGGGTCCACCGGCCAGCTGGCGTCGCCGGGCTTGATGCCTTGGGCGCGGAAGTGCGTGCTCTTGGCCAAGGTGTTGATTTGCACGCCCGCATCGTTGTAATAAAACTCACGGTAGACGTTGAAACCTTGCGTGGCAAACAAATTGCAAATCGCGTCACCCAGCGCCGCTTGGCGGCCGTGGCCCACATGCAGCGGGCCGGTGGGGTTGGCAGACACAAACTCGACCAACACGCGTTGGCCGTTGTCGGCTTGGAAACCAAAACAATCTTTAGCAGCCAACACCTCACGCACGATTTGTTGTTTGGCGGCAGGCTTCAAGCGGATGTTGATGAAGCCAGGGCCAGCAATCTCGATGTCTTGCACCCACTGTTGGTACACGGGCGCCGCCAACAGGGCGTCGCGCAGTTGCTCGCCGAGTTGACGGGGGTTGAGCTTGAGGGGTTTGGCCAACTGCATGGCTGCGGTGATGGCGTAGTCGCCATGTGCGGCGACCTTGGGCGATTCAAAGGCGGCCTTGTTGCCAGAACCGGGCAACAAACCGTCGAGGGCTTGGCTCAGGGCGGCCAGCAATTCTTGTTTAACTTGGAGCATGGCTAGATTTTACGGGGCGGGCCTGCAATTTAAGGGATGGTCATATTTTTTGGCATGATCTACCCCTATATGCGCGCCCCCCACGACCTCACCCCCTCCGACCGTTTTCAATACACCCCCACCGTGTCGTGCGTCATGCCCGCCTACAACGAGGGCAAGAACCTAGGCACGTTGGTGCCGCAAGTACTGCAAGCCTTGCAGGCACTAGGCTCACAGGTGGAGATCGTGCTCATCAACGATGGCAGCCGTGACGACACGGCGCAAGTCATTCAAGCCTTGTGCGCGAGCCACCGCGAGGTGGTGGGCATCAACTTGTCACGCAACTTTGGCAAAGAAGCGGCACTGACGGCGGGCATTGACGCCGCACGTGGCGAGGTGGTCGTGCTGATGGACTCGGACGGCCAGCACCCTGTGTCGCTGGTGGCAGACATGCTCAAGCGCTGGCGCGAGGGCTCGGACGTGGTCTACGCGATTCGCCGCACGCGTGATGACCAATCGGCCTTGCACGCGAGTTTGACGGGCATGTTTTACAAGCTCATCAACGCGGGCAACCGCGTGAAAATTCCCGCGCACGCGGGCGACTTCCGTCTGATGGACCGCCGCGTGGTGGAGGCCTTGAAGCAACTGCCCGAGCGCAACCGCTTCATGAAGGGCTTGTACGCCTGGGTGGGTTTTGCCAGCACCGCGATTGACTACGAGCCGTTGCCCCGCGCCGCAGGCGAAAGCAGCTTTGGCTTGCGCGGCTCATTTGCGCTGGCACTGACGGGGGTTTTGGCGTTCTCCATTGCACCGCTGCGCGCTTTGACCTTTTTGGGCTTGATGCTGGCGACGGTGGCCTTGGGCTACGGCGCGTGGGTGGTGGGCGAATATTTCATGCTCGGCATCAATGTGCCGGGCTACGCCACGCTGGTGGTGGGCATGATGTTTTTCAGCGGTATTCAGCTGCTGTCCATCGGTGTATTGGCCGAGTACGTGGGCCGCATCTACGAAGAGGTGAAACAACGCCCCATGTATTTGGTGAGCCAGCGCTGGGGCGCGGGCTTGGGTCTGGCCCCCGTCAAGCAAGTGGCACCCGAGGTGATCGACAACGATCCACCACACCCCATCTAAACCATGCGCACAGGTGTTTGGTTTTTGGTGGTGGGTGCGAGCGCTGCGGTGGTGCACATTGCGGTGTTCATGTTGGCGTCACCCTTCATGTGGCCTGAGGTGGCGAATGCGGCGGGCTTTGGCGTGGCCTTCATGGTGAGCTTTACAGGCCACCGTTTTTTAAGCTTCAGCGATGCAGACACCCGTTTTTGGCAAAGCCTGCGCCGCTTTGCCGCCACGGCGCTGGCGGGCTTTGCCGCCAACGAGCTGATGTTTGTGGCGCTGCTGCGCGGGCTGAACTTGCCCGATTGGCTGGCGTTATTTTTTGCTTTGGTCTTCGCATCCGCGCAGACCTTTTTGCTCAGCCGCTTCTGGGCTTTTCGCCGCGCGCGTTGATGGGTCTGGCGCGCTCACGCCGCGATACAAAATCCACGCCTCATCTTGGTACGCTTGCGTGAAGCCGGCATAGGTGTCGGTGCGAAAGGCTTTTTGCCAACGCGGCGCCAGCACCCAAGCGTGGTCGTTGCTGCGCAACTCGGTCAAACGAGACATGGGCTGCAACACAGCACCCGTGGGTTTGTCAAAATCCACGCCGTCCATCAGCTCACGGCGCCAATCGTCGCCCGCCTCTCGTTCTTCGCGCGCCCAGTCTTGAATGACCTCCATGGGGTGCGTGCGTTGGGCGTAGAACATCACGTCATATGGGTAGTCGTCCACCACGGCCAACACATCGTCAGGGCCCACTTGGCACACCACCGCGTGTGCCACTCCGCGCGTGCTGCGCTCTAGGGTGAACACGCCTGCGTAGTGGTTGGCCAGCGTGGCCACGCCCACACCCACCAAAGCGAGCACACCAAACAACCCTGCGCCCCACGCACGCGGTGCAAGGTAGCGCTGCCACCACAACGCAACCAGCACGGCCAAGGGCGGCATGACGGGCAAGGCGTAGCCGATGAGCTTGGAGTTGGGGATAGAGAAGAAACCCAAAATGGCCAGCACCCAAATCCAACACAAAGACACCCACGCCGCGTTGTCATCTGAGATTTGTTTTTTCAAACGTTGGCGCAAACGCTGCACACCGTCGGCGGCGACAAAGAAAATCCAAGGAAACAGCAACACCGACACAGCCACGCCATAAAACCACCAAGGACGCGCGTTGTTGAACGTGGTGGCGGTGTAGCGCCCAAACTGGTGTTTGCCAAACATATACGCCAGCATGTCCGGGTGCTCGCGGGCGGCCAAGACAAACCAAGGCAAAGCAATCGCCACAAACAACAACAAGCCGCTCGCCCAAGGCAACGCCAAAATTTTGCGCCACTGCCCGGTGTAGGCGATCCACAACACCAACACCAAGCCGGGCAAGAGCAAGCCGATCAGGCCCTTGCTCAACACGCCCAAAGCGCACGCCACAAAACCGGCACGCGCCCAATGGGCGTGAACACCGCCTTCTTGCAGGAGCGCACGGGCGAAACACCAAATGGCCACGCCCATCCAGGTGGCCACCAGCATGTCGGTGTTCACGTATTGGCCGGCGACCAAAAATGTCATGCTGCTGCCCAGCACCCAGCCCGCACGACGTGCGGTGTCTGTGCCCGCGAAGTGGCGCACACAGGCGACCATCAGGCCCAGCATCAAACACGCATGCAAGGCCACCACACATCGGGCGGCCCAAGGCGTTGCGCCCAGCACGGCCATGGCTGCGGCTTCCAACCAATACAGCAGCGGCGGTTTGTGGAAAAACGGAATGCCGTCCACGCGCGGGGTCAGCCAATCGCCGCTCATCAGCATCCAACGGCCGACTTCGGCGTAGCGTCCTTCGTCTGGTATAGACAGTGGGCGCACACCTGCCAAAACGAGCAACAACACAGGCAAGAGCCGCAGGCCCCAAGTGCGCCAACGGGGAGAAGCAAAGAAGGAAGGTGTCATGCGTGTCAATTAATTTCTGTCATGGGCTTGCCGCTGCCACGCACCAACTGTACGCCGGCGTCAAACATCTGCTGTACAAAGTCGTGGCTCGCCAAGTAAGCAAATTCGCGTTTACGCGCCGTGCCAATGGCGTCGTCGGGTTGCGCCGACACGGCCGGATGACACATGATGAGCGCGGGGGTATCTGCGGGCAAGTGGGCTAACCAGCCTTGCATCTGTCGTGCGTAGTCGTCTACGCTGCCGCCAAACCCGTAGGCCCCCAGCAGCGGGCCCACCGTGGGCCATGCGTGGTGTTGCGCCCATTGATGCAACGCGCGCGCGCCAAAACTAGAAATCACACCTGCCTTGAATCCGGGTTGCGCCACCCGCGAAATGCGCAGCCAAGGGCGCTTGTCGTTGGCACCGTAGCGACGCATCAGCACTTCGGCCAAGGCATCGCGAAAGACGGCGAACTGTTGGATGTGCTGGTGGCCATCGATGTGGTCAGGCGCGGCTTGCCATTGCGCCTCAAAGGCATCGAGCTGGCGCTCCATTTCATGTTGAATTTTCTGTGCGTTGTAGAGCCGCAAAACCGAACGGGCCATGACCGTTCCCAAGTCACTGCCGTGGCCTGCGGCGATGGCAAAGCTGCTGGTCCAGTCCAAATGCACGCCCACGTCCATGCGCTCACGCACATCGCGTAGCGCGGCCGCGTCTTCCGCCCACCGAGGCGACAGACTCATCACGCTGGTGGCGCTGAGGCGCCCCAACACCGCCAAGGCGACGATGCCTTGCGAGACGGGCGCATTCAAGGCGTAGTCATCGGCACACACCACGACGCGCTTGAGCTCAGCCTGTGTCATACCTCAGCACTCCAGTAATTCGCGTGGCCGTAATGGTCTTTGAGAAAGTCAATCCACAAACGCAAGCGCAGAGGCAAGTGTTTGCGCTGCGAGAACACGGCGTAAATACCGTTGGGCGACGCTGCAAACTCTTCGAGCACAGGCACCAATTGCCCGCTGCTGATTTCAGACGCCACCTCCCACGTGCTGCGCCATGCGATGCCGTGGCCCGCCAAACACCAATCGTGCAGCACTTGGCCGTCTGAGCAATCCATCGGCCCGCTGGGGCGCAGGTGAATCACCTCGTGGCTTTTGCCTGCGTTACTTTGACCTGTCACGGGCACACGAAAGGCCCAGCCGCGAGTTTGCGAGGCGTCGCTCGACAAGGTCAAGCAACGCAAGCGCATCAAGTCGCTCGGCACTTTGGGTGTGCCGTAGCGTTTCAAAAATTCCGGAGTGGCCACGCACAAGCGGCGGTTGTCGGCCATGCGCACACTCACCAACGATGAGTCGGGCAAGTCGCCCACGCGCACAGCGCAGTCAAAGCCCTCGGCGGCCAAGTCGACCACGCGGTCGCTCAGGTTGAGCGAGACGGTGACATCGGGATGCTCGCGGTGAAACATGGGCACGAGTGGTGCCACATGACGGCGACCAAACCCCGCCGGTGCCGTGATGCGCAAATGACCGCTGGCTTTCAAGCCGCCCGCGCTCACGCTCGCTTCTGAGTTGGCCACATCGGCCAGCAAGCGTTGACAGTCTTCGAGAAATGCCGTGCCTTCGTGTGTGAGCGTGATGCGTCGCGTGGTGCGCACCAAGAGCTTGACGCCCAAGTGCGCTTCCAAGCTGTCCAAGCGACGCCCCATGATGGCGGGTGCCACGCCCTCGGCTTTGGCTGCAGCGGTCAAGCTGCCCTTCAAGGCCACCGACACAAAAGACTCAAAGGCTTTGAGTTTGTCCATGTATCGATTATCCACGGGGCACGCCAAGAGGCTGCACCCTAAAATCTGCCGCTATGAACACCACCAATATGACCCATTCTCCAAGCCTTATCACGCGCGCCATCGCGCTTTTGGAGCATCTCGCGCCTGCATGGTTTGCCATGGTCATGGGTTGGTGCGGCTTGGCGCAAGCTTGGTTGCGTGCGACCGACGCGCTGGGGGACACGGCACTGGGTTTGGGTTTGGTCGCCTCGATTTTTGCGTTGTTGGTATTTGGTCTGCTTTGCATTTCCTGCATCGTGCGCCTGAGCGTTCACCCAGAAGCCGTGGCCGCCGACATGCGCCACCCTGTGCGCCACGCATTCATGGCGACGCTGCCGCTGTCCATCATGTTGCTGGCAGGCTTAGGCGTCTCCTTGTTTTGGAACACCTCACGCACACTCGACACAGTGCTGACCTTTGCTTGGGTGCTGGGCTCGGTACTAGAGATTGCCTCCACCGTGTGGGTCGTCGCGCGTTGGCTCAACACTGCTGACAAAGGTGGCTTGCAATGGGCCGCCTTCACACCTGTGTTTTTTATCCCTGTGCTCGGCAATCTGCTGGCACCCTTGGCTGGCGTGACGATTGGCTTAGAAGCCTGGGCCACCGCGCAGTTTGCGGTGGGCTTGTTGTTGTGGCCGGTGTTGCAAACCATGCTCATCGTGCGCATGGTGCAAGCAGGCCCACTGCCCGCACGCATGAGCCCCACAGTGTTCATCACCATGGTGGCCCCCTCTCTCATTGGCTTGAGCTTTTTGCAACTTGATGCACCGCTGAGTTTGGTGTGGGGCTCTTGGGGCATTGGGGTGTTTTTCTTGGCCTTGTCGCTGACGCAAGTTCAAACCATTTTTGAGCAACCCTTTGGTCTGTCGCACTGGGCCATGAGCTTTCCCATGGCCGCGTTCACCACCCTCACGCTGCGCTTGTCGCAAGAGCCAGGCGGCGCTTGGCTGCAACTGCCCGCCACCTTGCTGCTGGCCATCACCTCGCTGCTGATTTTGGGTTTAACCCTCGGCACTTGGCGCGCGTTGCGCCACGGCCAATTGTTGGTGGCTGAAAAATAGAAAAGTCACCCGCCCAAGCATTACCCACATATTTGTCACGACAGCCCAAAAGCTGGCGATGCAATGCACGCCGTGCAATCCAATAAGATTCGCCCTGATTTCCCACTTTTGATCTACCCAGAGAGACCGCACCATGAGCCAAGACACCACGAAGCGCACGCACGTTCATAGCCTGCAAGTTGCCACCAACTTGTACAAATTCATCGAAACCAAAGTGTTGCCCGACACGGGTGTGAGCAGCGGCACGTTTTGGACAGGCTTTGACGCCATCGTTCAAGACTTGGCACCTAAGAACATCGCGTTGTTGGCCGAGCGTGACCGCTTGCAGTTGGACATGGACGCTTGGCACAAGCAAAACCCCGGTCCGATCAAGAACATGAAGGCATACCGCAAGTTCTTGGAAAAAATTGGCTACCTCGTGCCACAGCCCGACAAAGTCAAAGCCACCACCAAAAACGTGGACGCTGAGTTGGCGTTGCAAGCAGGCCCACAGTTGGTGGTGCCGGTGCTCAACGCACGCTACGCATTGAATGCAGCCAACGCACGTTGGGGCTCTTTGTATGACGCGCTGTATGGCACAGACGCATTGCCCGAAACCAACGGCGCAGAAAAAGGCAAGGCCTACAACCCTGTGCGCGGCGCCAAAGTGATTGAATACGCACGTTATGTGTTGGACCGCACAGCCCCCTTGAAGAGTGGCTCGCACATTGACTCGACCGGCTACACCGTGGTCGACGGTGCCTTGGTCGTTGCCTTGAAAAATGGCAAAACCACCCAGCTGGCCAAAGCTGCGCAATTCATCGGCTTCCAAGGCAAGGCAGATGCACCTTCGTCGGTACTGCTGCAACACAACGGTTTGCATTTGGACCTGCAAATCAACCGCAACACCGCCATCGGCGCGTCTGACGCCGCTGGCGTGAGTGACCTGATTGTGGAAGCCGCTTTGTCGACCATTCTTGACTTGGAAGACTCGGTGGCCGTGGTCGATGCCGACGACAAAGTGTTGGCCTACAGCAACTGGTTGGGCATCGTCAAAGGCACCTTGACTGAGAGCGTTGAAAAGGCAGGCAAGACGTTCACACGTGGCTTGAACGCTGACCGTGAATACACAGGCAAAGACGGCCAACCCGTCAAGCTGCATGGCCGCTCATTGCTATTCTTGCGTAACGTGGGTCACTTGATGACCAACCCCGCCATTTTGTACACCGGCAAAGACGGTGCGACACACGAAATTCCAGAAGGCATCTTGGATGCGGTCGTCACCACGACCATCGCTTTGCACGACTTGCAAGGCCACGGCAAAAAAGGCATTCGCAACTCACGCACGGGCTCGGTCTACATCGTCAAACCCAAAATGCATGGCCCCGCCGAAGTGGCATTTGCAGGTGAGTTGTTTGGTCGCGTTGAACAAGTTTTAGGCTTGGCCGACAGCACCGTCAAGCTGGGCATCATGGACGAAGAGCGCCGCACCAGCGTGAACTTGAAGGCCTGTATCGCCGCAGCGGCCAGCCGCGTGGCGTTCATCAACACTGGCTTCTTGGACCGCACGGGCGACGAAATGCACACCGCCATGCAAGCCGGCCCCATGCTGCGCAAAGGCGACATGAAGACCAGCGCGTGGATTCAAGCCTACGAAAAGAACAACGTGTTAGCAGGTTTGTCATGCGGCTTGCGCGGCAAGGCACAAATCGGCAAAGGCATGTGGGCCATGCCCGATTTGATGGCCGAGATGTTGAAGCAAAAAATTGCGCACCCCAAAGCCGGTGCCAACACCGCATGGGTACCAAGCCCCACAGCCGCTGTGTTGCACGCCCTGCATTACCACCAAGTCAAAGTCACCGACGTGCAAAAAGAGTTGGAGAAGATTGACTACAACAAAGTGCGCGACAGCCTCTTGAACGACTTGTTGCAAGTGCCCGTGGTCGCCAAGGCCAAGTGGAAAGACGCCGAGCGCCAGCAAGAGTTGGACAACAACGTGCAAGGCATCTTGGGCTACGTGGTGCGCTGGGTGGACCAAGGCGTCGGTTGCTCGAAAGTGCCAGACATCCACAACATTGGTCTGATGGAAGACCGTGCCACGCTGCGTATTTCTAGCCAACACATCGCCAACTGGTTGCACCACGGCGTGGTGACACCTGCTGAGGTGAAAGCCACGTTCAAACGCATGGCTTCGGTGGTGGACAAGCAAAACGCGGGTGACCCTGTGTACCAAAAAATGGCAGGCCGTTTTGCCAAAGCACCAGCGTATCAAGCCGCGCTCGACTTGGTGTTCAAAGGCAAAGAGCAGCCCAGTGGCTACACCGAGCCGTTGTTGCACGCATGGCGTTTGAAAGTAAAAGCCGGCACGGTTTAACAAAACGGGTGAGGCTTATCACGTCAAGTGACGTGCACAAAAACGGCTCCTTCGGGAGCCGTTTTTGTGTGTGCAGCAAACTATGATTCCAGCATCCCACTTATCAACGGCCCAAACACCATGACACATCCCTTCATCAGCAACACCCTTCGCTTCGCGCTGCGCACCGTGATCGGTTTGGCGTTGACCGTGGTCATCGCGCTCAGCCTGTACCTGCTGTTCTCGTACCACTTCACCTACTCCAAGGGCGAGAGCGTGGGCTATGTGCAAAAGCTGTCTTACAAAGGTTGGGTGTGCAAGTCATGGGAAGGCGAGCAAGTGCGCGCCTTGGCCACGATGCCCGCAATTCCTGAAAAGTTTGCCTTCACCGTGCGCGACAACGCCGTGGCTGATCAAATCAACGCGCACATTGGCCAAAAAGTGGTCATCGCATACGAACAACACAAAGGCTTGCCTAGCTGCTTTGGCGAGACCGAATATTTCATCTCCAAAGTCACGCCAGCGCCTGGCGAATAAAGCCTTCAGCGTTGGCGTTTAAACGGCGCTTGCTGACAGCGGGTGCGGCTGGAGGCGTTGAAAAGAATTCATACCTACGGATTTGAGTTGCTCCTTGTCTGTCTCGCTACACTGAACGCCATGCATTCCCACATGCCCGCCCCTCCAGCACCCTTAGACCCCGGCGCCTGCCCGCTGTGCGGCCAGCCCAACCAATGCGCCATGGAAGTCGCCAAACAAACCGGGCAAGCCGTCGCCGCCTGCTGGTGTGTGACGGTGGCGTTTTCGCCCGAGTTGATCGCGCGCGTTCCCGCTGCGGCGCAACGCCAAGCGTGTATTTGTCAGGCCTGCGCAGCGCAGGATCAGGCATGACGGCTGAGCGCGGTTCACTGGCCGAGTTGCAAGGTCGCTACGGTACCCGTCACCGTTGGCTGATGTTGACCACCGTGATGATTGGCTCTATGGCCGCCATCATGTCGTCCACCATCATGAACGTGGGCATCCCAGACATGAGCTTGCAGTTTGGCATCGGCCAAGACCAAGCGCAGTGGGTGAGTTCGAGCTTCATGGTGGCGATGACCGTGTCGATGCTGACCACGCCTTGGTTGCTGGCGCGTTTCGGCTACCGCATGACCTACATGGCGTGCATGGTGTTGCTCATGCTCGGCGGCATCGCTGGCGGCCTGTCGGCCGATTACAACTTGGTGCTCATCGCCCGCGTGGCCGAAGGTTTGGCGGCTGGCGTGGTGCAACCCATCCCCGCCATCATCATCTTGCGGGCTTTTGACACCTCCGAACAAGGTCGCGCGAACAGTTTTTTTGGCATGGGTGTGGTGTTGGCCCCCGCCATTGGTCCGAGCATTGGTGGCTTGTTGGTCGATTTGCTCAGTTGGCGTTCGCTGTTTTTTATGGTGGTGCCGTTTTGCATCGCCTCCCTGTGGATGGCGGTACGTTATGTGCCCACCACGGCGCCAGGCGGGGTGAGCGCCAACCACGGCAAGCCCACGCTGGATTGGCGCGGGTTGCTACTCGCAGCTGCGGGCACGCTGTGTTTGCTGAACGGCTTGGTCATGCTGCACAGCGGTCATTATTTAGGGGCCTTCTTGCTGATGGGCGCTGCGCTAGCCTGCATTGCAAGCTTCATCGCTTGGCAGCGCATGCAAATGACCCACGGCGAATCGCCCTTGATGAACCTGGCTTTGTTCACCCACCGCCCGTTTGCCATGGGCACCATGGTGGCGTTCATTTACGGCATCGCCATGTTTGGCTCGACGTATTTGATTCCGGTGTACTTGCAACTCGGCTTGGGCTTGTCGCCCAGCCACGTTGGCACCTTGATGCTGCCCTCGGGTTTGTTGTTGGCCTTCACGATTGCCATCGTGGGCCGCTATTCCAGCACGCACCCCACGCATTTGTTGGTGAGTTTCGGACTTGTCTTGCTGGCCATGTCATTCGCCCTCATGCTGGTGGTGAATTTACAAACCGCCTTGTGGGTGCTGGTCGTTTTTGCGATTTTGGGGCGCATTGGCTTGGGCTTTATTTTGCCCTCGCTCAACATCGGGGCCATGCGGTCGTTGGATAAAAACTGGGTTCCCCAAGGCGCGAGTGCCATTAATTTTTTACGCATGCTGGGTGGCGCCAGCGGGGTGAGTTTGTGCGGTATTTTGTTGGAGTGGCGGTTGGCGGTGCATGGTGAGAGCCTCACCAACAGCGCACCCTCTGCGGCGCGACTGGCTGCGTTTGACGATGTGTTTGTGATCCTCGCCTCGGTGTGTGCGCTGGCACTTTTGGCGGCCTGGCACATCCGCGAGCCCCACCACCACACACCTGCCTCTCTCGATTGAAGGGCCCACCATGTGCCAACTGCTAGGACTCAATTGCAACAACCCCACCGACGCGACTTTCAGCTTCAGCGGCTTCGCGCAGCGCGCCGGCGTGACCGACAGCCACGCCGATGGCTGGGGCATTGCGTTTTTTGAGGGCACAGAAACCGATCGGGGCTTGCGTCTCTTCATTGACCACTTGCCAGCCAGCACCTCGCCTGTGGCCGAACTGATTCGCAAATACCCCATCAAAAGTCGCAACGTCATTGCACACATTCGCAAAGCAACCCAAGGCGCGGTGTCGCTGGAGAACTGCCACCCCTTTGTGCGCGAGTTGTGGGGGCGCTATTGGGTGTTTGCACACAACGGCAACCTAGAACACTACGCGCCGCGCTTGCACGGCAACTTCAAACCCGTGGGTCACACCGACAGCGAGCGGGCATTTTGTTGGTTGATGCAAGAGTTGGCGAAGTCGCACGCGAGTGTGCCGTCCATCGCAGAGCTCACATTGACATTGCAAGAATTGGTGCCCCACATTGCCACACACGGGACCTTCAATTTTTTGCTGTCCAACGGGCAAGCGCTGTGGGCACACGCCTCAACCCAGCTTTGGTACATCGAGCGACAGCACCCATTTGCCACAGCGACCTTGAGCGATCAGGACTTGAGCATTAACTTCGCAGAATTCGCCAACCCCGATGACCGCGTGGCCGTGGTGGTGACCGCGCCGCTGACCACCAACGAAGTGTGGACCCCGTTTGTGCCGGGTGAACTCAAAGTATTTGTGGGCGGTCAAGCCGTCGCCGCGGCTTCCAGTGCGTCCACGAACATGGCCGCCACATCAAAGCCGGTCTGATCGAAGATTTCTTGAAAACACGTGGGGCTGGTGACGTTGATTTCAGTCAAGCAGTTGCCAATCACATCCAAGCCCACGAGCAGCAAGCCGCGTTCAGCCAACACAGGGCCTAGGCTTTCCGCGATTTCCCGGTCTCGCGCCGACAGCGCTTGTGCCACGCCTTTGCCGCCTGCGGCCAAGTTACCACGCACCTCGCCGCCTTGCGGGATACGCGCCAAGGCATAAGGCACAACCTGGCCACCAATCACCAACACGCGCTTGTCGCCCTGGTCAATCTCGGGGATGAACTTTTGCACCATCACCGTTTGTGTACCGTCATGCGTGAGCATTTCGATGATGGCGCCGAGGTTCAAGTTGTCGTCTTTGACGCGAAAAATACCAGTGCCGCCCATGCCGTCGAGGGGCTTCAAGATGATGTCGCGGTGGTGTTTGTGAAAAGCCCGCACGGCATCCAGATTGCGCGTCACCAAGGTGGGGCTGATGAATTGCGCAAACTCTAGGATGGCTAATTTTTCGGGATGGTCGCGCAAGGCGCGCGGCTTGTTGAACACCTGAGCGCCCTCGCGCTCAGCTTGCTCCAGCAAATGCGTGGCGTAGAAGTACTCGCTGTCAAACGGGGGGTCTTGGCGCATCACCACGCAGCCCACCGAGTGCAGGGCACAGGCGTCAAGAACGCCATGCACTTCAAACCAAATGTCATCCTCGCCCGTGAGGCGCAAGCGCTTGACCCGCGCTTTGACGGACTGGCCACTTTGCCAAATCAGATCTTTACGCTCGCAAGCCATCACCTCATGGCCACGGCGCTGTGCTTCACGCATCATCGCAAAGGTGCTGTCTTTGTAAATTTTGAAAGACGCGAGGGGGTCGGTGATGAACAGAATTTGCATGGCTTAAATTTCGATCTTGCTGCCCAACTCCACCACGGAATTGCTAGGCAGGTTCAAAAAGTCTGCCGCAGAGCTGGCATTGAGGTGCATCTGAGCAAACAGTTTTTCGCGCCAATCCGCCATGCCACCTCCCACAGTAGGTACCACGCGGTCGCGTGACAAGAAGTAACTGGTGGTCATGGGATTGATGTCACAGCCTTTGCCGTTCAACAAGGCCAAGCCACTTGGCACATCTGGGTCATCTTTGAAGCCGTAATTCAGGTAAATCTTCCAGCAATCGTTGCCGAGAGACTCGGCCTCTATTCTCTTGGATACATCAATCCATGGCACCTCATGGCTACGCACAGTGACAAACAAGTTTTGCGCATGCAACACCTTGTTGTGCTTGAGGTTGTGAAGAATGGCATTGGGCACCGTATCGGACTCTGCCGTCAAGAAAACCGCCGTGCCTTCAACCCGCGTGGGTGGGTGTGCAAACACGGAAGACAAGAAGGTGGACAGCTCCATGCCGTGGGTGCTCACGGCCAGCTTCAACAGACGGCGACCTTCTTTCCAAGTGGCCAACATCGTGAACAGCGCCAGCGCCATGACGATAGGGAACCAGCCGCCTTGCAGAAACTTCAAAGAGTTAGAGATGAAGAACCCTACGTCAACGACTAAAAACGTGGCAGTGGCAGGGATACAGATCCACAGGGGGTAGCCCCAGCCATGACGGATCACAAAGTAAGTCATCAACGTCGTGATCACCATCACCAAGCTGACCGAGATGCCATAAGCCGCAGCCAAGGCGGTGGACGAACCAAACAAAGTGACCGACAGCACGACGCCAGCGAACAAGGTCCAGTTGACGGCGGGCAAATAAATTTGCCCGGTTTCCTTGATGGAAGTGTGCAAGATGCTCATGCGCGGCAAAAAACCCAGTTGTATGGTTTGCTTGGTGGCGGAAAAAGCACCCGAGATCAAGGCTTGGGAGGCAATCACCGTGGCGGCAGTGGCCAACACCACCATTGGCAACAAAGACCAATCTGGGAGCAACAAGAAGAAAGGGTTTTCAACCGCCGCGGGGTTGCTCAACACCAAAGCGCCTTGGCCAAAGTAATTGAGCATCAGCATCGGCATGACCATATAGAACCAAGCCAATTGAATCGGTTTTTTCCCGAAGTGCCCCATATCGGCATACAAGGCTTCTGCCCCCGTCACGCACAAGAAAACGGCACCCAAGGTGAGAAAGGCGAGGCCTCGGTTCTCGATGCCAAATCGAATCGCATGCACGGGATTCACCGCAACCAACACATCCGGGTTTTGCAGCACCGACACCAAGCCGAAATACCCAATGACAACAAACCACACCACCATGATGGGCCCAAACAGTTTGCCAATGTCCGCTGTGCCACGACGCTGCATTAAAAAAAGCATGGCCAACACGACCAAAGAAATTGGCACCACGTAGGGCTTGGCCTCAGGGGTCACAATTTCGAGGCCCTCCACGGCAGAAAGCACTGAAATGGCCGGCGTGATCACCCCGTCCCCAAAGAACAAGGCCACCCCAAAAACGCCCATGATCAGCAGCACTTGGTGCGCACGCGGCGAGTCTTTGACCGCCTGCGAGGCCAACGCGAGCAAGGACATCAAACCGCCCTCGCCTTGGTTGTCGGCACGCATGATGAGCGCCACATATTTCACCGAGACGATGATGGTCAATGTCCAAAAGAACAAGGACAGCACGCCAAGAATGTTCGCTTCATTGATGGGCACGTGCGCACTCGCAAAAACCTCTTTGAAGGCATACAAAGGCGAAGTGCCGATATCACCATACACGACGCCAATGGCGCCCAGCGTGAGCGCAGCAAGCGACGATTTTCCGTGTTCTTCCATGCGTAACCTCAGTCGTAATTTTCAGCTTCAGGATCGGTCGCTTCGAGTTCGTAACTCGCGGCCAGCATGGCCAAGCGACCAATGACGCCATACATATAAAAGCGGTTCGGCGTACTCGCGCCGGGCTTCATGCCAGGCTGGGGGGTGTGCGCACTTTGCTCGAAGGCCAAAGGCACAAAGCTCGCGCCAGGTGCGTTCAAGTTTTCATCAATGCCACGGTCTGCGTGCACGCGGTAAAAACCACCCACCACATAGCGGTCCATCATGTAGACCACGGGTTCGGCCACGGCATCGTTCAAGCGCTCGTGCGTGAGCACACCTTCTTGAATGATGACTTGGTTCAACTCTTGCCCGTCTTTGACCACGCTCATTTTGTTGCGTGTTCTGCGGTTGAGGGCGTCCAAGTCTTTGACGTCGCGCACGGTCATGATGCCCATGCCATAGGTGCCGTTGTCGGCCTTGACAATCACAAACGGTTTTTCGTTGATGCCGTACTCTTTGTATTTGCGCTTGATCTTGGTGAGCAAAGCATCGACATTGGTTTGCAAGCATTCCATGCCCGTGCCTGCGGCAAAGTTAACTTCGCCGCACTGGTTGAACATCGGGTTGATCAGCCACGGGTCAATGCCCAGCAACTTACCAAACCGTTTGGCCACCTCTTCGTAACACGCAAAATGTTTGCTCTTGCGGCGCACGCTCCAGCCCGCGTGCAGCGGTGGCAGCAGGTATTGTTCGTGCAAATCTTCCAAGATGCCGGGAATGCCAGCGCTCAAATCGTTGTTGAGCAAAATCGTGCAGGGGTCAAAGTCTTTCAAACCCAAACGACGTTTGCTGCGAATGACAGGCTCCAACGTGACGCTGTCGCCATTGGGCAAGTCGATGGTGGTGCTCTCTTTGATCTCGGGGTTGATCGAACCAAGGCGCACATTCAAACCCGCCATGTGGAAGATGCGCTGCAGCTGTGCCACGTTGGACAAATAGAAAGTGTTGCGCGTGTGGTTCTCAGGAATCAAGAGCAGGTTGCGCGCTTCGGGGCAGATCTTTTCAATCGCGGCCATCGCGGCTTGCACGGCCAGCGGCAGCATCTCGGGCGTGAGGTTGTTCCAGCCGCCCGGGTAGAGGTTGGTGTCAACAGGGGCGAGTTTGAAACCCGCATTGCGAATGTCAACCGAGCTGTAGAACGGGGGCGTGTGCTCCATCCATTCCAAACGAAACCAGCGCTCAATGGCAGGCATGGAATCGAGGATGCGTTGCTCAAGTTCGTTGATGGGGCCGGTCAGGGCCGTGATGAGATGCGGAACCATAGTGTCCTTGTGTGTGAGTGGCGATTCTAGGACCTTAAGGTGACACCGCCAGCACCAAGCTGACAAGTGTCAAAAAAGACCTAATTACGGATTTCGCCCTGCCCCAAGACCACGTATTTCAACGAAGTCAGGCCTTCAATCCCGACAGGCCCACGGGCATGGAATTTGTCGGTTGAAATACCGATTTCAGCGCCCAGACCATACTCAAACCCATCCGCAAAGCGGGTGCTGGTGTTGACCATGACGCTGGAGGAGTCCACCTCACGCAAAAACTGCTGGGCATGCATGTGGTCGCGCGTCAAGATGGCGTCGGTGTGGTGGCTGGAGTAATGGTTGATGTGGGCAATGGCAGCCTCCAAGCCGTCCACCACTTTGATGCTGATGATGGGGCCGAGGTATTCCTCAAACCAATCCTGCTCTGTCGCGTCTGTGAGCTGGGCCCCTTGGATGCTGGTGAGAATGGTTTTAGCCTCTGAGCAACAGCGCATCTCTACGCCTTTGGTTGCATAAATTTCACCAATTTTGGACAAAAATTCTTTCGCCACGCCACGTGCGACCAGCAAGCTTTCACTGGCATTGCAAGGACTGTACTTTTGGGTCTTGGCGTTGTCCGCCACGGTGACGGCCATGGCGATGTCGCATGGGTCGTCCACATAGGTGTGGCAGTTGCCATCCAAATGTTTGATGACGGGCACTTTGGCGTCGCGGCTGATGCGCTCGATCAAGCCCTTGCCGCCGCGTGGAATGATGACGTCCACAAACGCAGGCATGGCGATGAGGTGGCCCACAGCTTCGCGGTCGGTGGTTTGCACCAGCTGCACGGCGTCGATGGGCAGACCACTGTCGATCAAGGCCTGCTGCACCAACTTGGCCAAGGCCTTGTTGGACTCAATTGCCTCTGAGCCACCGCGCAAGATACAGGCGTTGCCGCTTTTGATAGACAGCGATGCGGCTTCAATCGTCACGTTGGGGCGGCTCTCGAAAATCATGCCAAACACACCCAAGGGCACGCGCATTTGGCCCACACGGATGCCGCTGGGTTGCTCTTTCAAGCCGGTGATTTCACCAATCATTTCAGACATGGCGGCCAGTTGTTCGCAGCCTTGTGCGCACGTCTCCAACACTTTGGGCGTCAGTTTGAGGCGGTCCACCATAGGTGCATCCAAACCTGCGGCGATGGCGCGCTCAATGTCTTTGGCGTTGTCGATTTGTAGGGCATCGATGTTGGCACGCAGCAAAGCGGCCAGCTTGCGCAGCGCGGTATTTTTTACCGCCGCAGAAGCTTTGGCCATTTGGGCAGATGCTGTCTTGGCTTGTTGGCCAAGTGTTTGCATGTGTTCGGCAACGTTGAAGGTGGTCATGTGTGTGTTTCCTAATTAAGCGTTGCGCGGCATACAAGCGCGGCACAGCCGCATGGCCAAACGGTGCAGGGCTTGCCAGTTGTCGGCTGGCCACTCGGGTGTTTTCAAGCCTTTGACAATGCCGTCGACTTGGTGCGCCGATTGCAATAATTTTTCAAGCAAACCGACACTCAAGCGCGGCAACACGCGCTCAAACAAACGTTCGCGTGGCCCCCAAATGCGTTGCTCGCGCAGGGCCATGGGCAAAGCCTTGCCTGCAGCAACGGCGTCTTTGACGCGTTTTAAGGCGCGAATTTCTTCAGCCAGCGTGTAGTGCACCAGCACCTCGGCCTCGCCCTCGGCCTTCAAGCCGTCGAGCATGCGCTGCACGCGCAAAGGTTGGCCACTGAGCACCGCCTCGGCGAGCTTGAACACGTCGTAACGCGCCACGTTCAGCACCGCGCGTTCGACTTGCTCAAAGCTCAACTCGCCCTCTGGGTACAAGAGTGCGAGCTTTTGTATTTCTTGGTGGGCAGCCAACAAGTTGCCTTCCACGCGTTCGGCAAAAAATTGCAGCGTGTGCTGCCCGGTCTCACCAGACGCGACGCGTTGCTGCTGCGCACTCAAGCGCTGCGCAATCCACGTCGGTAACACGTGGCGTTCAACCGGGTCAATCTGCACGCTGACGCCGTTGTTCTCTAGCGCGCTGAACCAAGCCGCGCTTTTGGTGGTTTTGTCCAGGCGCGGCAACAGCACCACGGTGAGGGTGCTGTCGTTGCCCACCGCCAACTCCGCAATGTGCTGCAAGGCGGTGCTGCCTTCTTTGCCAGGTTTGCCAGACGGAATACGGATTTCAATCAGTTGCTTATCAGCAAACAAACTCATGGCACCGCCAGCGGCCAACACCTCGCCCCAATCAAAGTGCGCGCCCGCCACGGTGTAGACGCTGCGCTCGGTGTAGCCCTGCGCGCGCGCCGTGGCGCGCAAAGCGTCTAGCGCTTCTTGCTGCAACAAGGGCTCATCGCCATGAAAGGTGTAGAGGCTGCGCAAGCCTTTGCTTGCCTGCGTTTGCAAGTGGTTGGCGAATTGAGCGCTGGCGACTTGCATTTAGACCTGACGAATTGCGGCCAAGCGGCGTTGGATTTGTTGCACCAAGTCGTCTTCCATGTCCCGGTAGAGCAAGGCCTCTTCCGACTCTTTGGACAAGGCAGCCGTTTCGTTGAAGTTGATGTCCCGTGCCAGCAAAATTTCTGTATCGGGAATCAGCTCAATGCCGTTGCGCGAACGCACACGAAAGCGATAACGCAAGCGCAATTGGTATTCACTGATCGCACCCGTCGACGTACGGCCCACCACCACTTTTTCACGCAGCTCAAACAGCTGGTCAAAGATGACTTGCGCCTCCTCGATCTGGCGAGCGTCGGTGATGACACTGACCTGCCCCGAAGACTCTAAGTTGCGCCTGAGTTTCACGCCAAAGGGGGACATGATGGGAATGCTGCTGTACAAGGTGCTGAATGCATAGCTGTATGGCTTGCGCAATTCGAACCCACACCCCGCCAGCCCTGCAACGAGGGCGGTGGACATCAACCAAGCGCGGCGTGTGGTTTGCATGGCGGCCTTAAACGACGATGTTGACCAAGCGGCCAGGCACGACGATGACTTTCTTGGGTGCCGCGCCATTGGCCTGCTTGATGAAGGCTTCGGTAGCCAAAGCCGCTTGCTCGATTTGCTCTTTGCTGGCGGTCGCGCTGACAGTGACAGCGCCGCGCAACTTGCCGTTGATTTGCAACATGAGTTCTAGCTCGTCGCGTTGCAAAGCGCTTTCATCCACCTCGGGCCAAGCTGTGTCCAACAAGTCGCCCGAACGCGCGGCATAGCCTAACTCGGCCCACAAGTTCGCACTGATGTGCGGGCATGCGGGGTAGAGCATGCGCAACAGAACAGACATGCCTTCGCACAACACGGCCTTGTCACCTTCGCTGCCGTCAGCTTTGAAATCTTCCAAGGCATTGAGCAACTTCATGCAGCCCGACACCACGGTGTTGTATTGCATGCGGTCGTAGTCGTAGCTGACTTGCTTCAAAACCACGTGCATTTCGCGGCGCAGATCGGCGGCTTCTTTGCGCAGTTTGGCGGCGCTCAGGTTGCCCGCGGTGGCGGCCTTGAGCGTGGCTTCATGCTTGAACGCGAAGTTCCACACACGGCGCAAGAAGCGGTAGCTGCCTTCCACGGCAGCGTCGTTCCACTCCAGCGTGGCTTCGGGTGGCGCAGTGAACATGGTGTACAAACGCGCGGTGTCGGCGCCGTAGCGCTCAATCAAGTCTTGTGGGTCAACACCGTTGTTCTTGGACTTGGACATGGTGCCCACGCCTTCGTAGTCGATGGCGGTGCCCACGGGCAATTTGCCATCGCTGCTGTCGGCTGGGTTCTTGAGCTTGGCGCCCACCACTTTGCCGGCGTCGTCCAGCACATGGTCGACATCGTGCGGCCAGAAGTAGTCTTTGCCACCTTTGGCGGTGCGGCGTGAATAAATGTGGTTAAGCACCATGCCTTGCGTGAGCAGCTTGGTGAATGGCTCATCAATTTTGACCAAGCCCATGTCGCGCATGACCTTGGTCCAAAAACGTGCATAGAGCAAGTGCAGGATGGCGTGCTCAATGCCGCCAATGTATTGGTCCATCGGCGTCCAGTACTGCGCGCCCTCGGCCACCATCGCGTCGGCGTTGGTGGGGTCGCAGTAGCGCATGAAGTACCACGACGAATCCACAAAGGTGTCCATCGTGTCGGTCTCGCG
>CANBWY010000002.1 GCA_947373245.1 Comamonadaceae bacterium | reverse complement strand
AACTGAGCATCATTGGCTGGGTGATAGAAATACATGAGCATTGAAATTGAATTGACCGAACTTGAATTACTTGAACAGCCGCTTGAGGTTTTAACAGCAACAGAACAATACTTGCTGCTGCTTTATCGCGTGTCCACCTACATCACGCTGAATGTGATTGACGATGCGGCCATGTTGGCGTTTGGGCTAAGTTAACTTTAGGAGATCGTCCCAATGTTGCAACGCTTTTGGCCGTCTTCCATCACCGTATCAAAGCAAGAAGTGCTGCGAATGGTTGTAGGTGCTGGCCTAGGTATTTTCTTTGTCGCAGTCGCGAGTCGGTATTTAGGCAATGGCGTCGAGCCTTGGTTGGTCGCGCCCATTGGCGCAAGTGCCGTGCTTGTATTTGGTATTCCTTCAAGCCCAATGGCGCACCCTTGGTCTGTCATAGGTGGCAACACGCTGTCAGCACTGGTTGGCGTGCTTATCGTGCTGGTGATTCCTAATAATTTGGCTGTCGCTGCAGCCTTGGCCGTTGCATTCGCCATTGCGACCATGTTGTTAGGGCGATGCTTGCACCCGCCTGGCGGTGCCGCAGCCTTGCTGGTGGTGTTGATGCACCAACCATCTTTGGAAATTGTGCTGTTTCCATTTTTGCTAAATGCCGTGCTTTTAGTCGCAGCGGGATTGCTTTACAACAACCTAACTGGACGCGCTTACCCGCATCACGCCATCGCCGATCCAAAGAATTTGCAACCCATCAGCCGATTTACGCAAAGCGATTTGGACGCCGCACTTCACCACTATCAACAAATCATCGATGTTGCGCCATCCGACTTGGCGCAACTGTTGCAATACGCAGAGTCGGCGGCCTATCAACGCACCTTGGGAGATTTACGCTGCATAGACGCCATGTCAAGCCCCGCTCAATCGGTTGAGTTTGGTTCATCTTTGGCAGAGGCTTGGCGCCTCATGCGAGAGCACCGAATCAAAGCATTACCCGTCGTTGACAAAGCTCGCAGAATTGTGGGCATCATCACCTTGGCAGATTTTTTAAAGCACGCACAAGTTGGAGAACACACGCAACTGCACGAACGAATCAAATATATTTGGCGCCCTTCAGGCCTGTCACACAGCGACAAACCCGAAGTTGTTGGTCAAATCATGACGCGTCGTGTTCGTGTTGCACGTGATCAAAGCTATTTGGCAGAATTACTGCCATCGTTTTCTCAAACTGGGCACCATCACTTGCCCGTGATTGATTCTGAAAACCGCTTGATCGGAATATTGACTCAAACCGATGTCATTCATGCCCTGATTAAAACTGTTCAACAACCATGAACTCAATGAACGAACATACCCTTGCCGTTATTAAAGCCACTTTCGATGCCTCAAATAGCGGCAGCATTCACTTTGGAGAAGTAGTTGGCAACCTCTTGCGTGTGCAGGTCGAGTCATACCACGTTGATTACCGCTCGGGTCGCACCACCTACCATCTGGCTGATGAAGCCACTTTGGACCTAGGTTTTGAACGGCCACAAGAAAACATTGCACAAGCATTTGATGGAGATGCAATACGCGCAGCGATCTTGGGCGCGCAGCAAGGTCGCGTGATGTACCCCGAGTTCAAGAAGCTCTCACAGCGCGCGGGTTGCATCGGCTATTCGGTGTGGCTTACGGGACGACATGTGACCTACCTGGGTCGCTGCGGAGAAACGCATGTCGAGCATTTTCCGAACTGAGTTGAGGTACGCATGCAAACTCGAAGCGTATTCACTTGCCCGCATTGCTAGGTGATTGCTGTGTTTTTTTGAACCTTCTGCCGCAACTTCTTGATATTTATCAAGGCATCAAGAAAAGCAGCTTTCGCTGAAGTAACGAGGCGGCCATGATGGAGGCGCTGCGCGTTTCAAGCAAAAGGAGGTTTTATGAAAGCCAAATATATTGCATTGGTTATTGCCGCAATCTCATTCAGTGCTGCGGCTCAAGAGCAAACAAACTACGTCCAAATTGGTGCGATTCACATCAATTACATTGACCCGCTTGTGACTTTCGATAACGGCATGTTGGCACTGACAGCTGGGCATAAGTTTGACCCACATTTCTCAATTGAAGCAATGGCTGCGGCTGACAGAACCAGCGCAACTGAAACATGGGGCAGCGCAAATGTCACTGCCAAGGTCAGCAATTCTTATGGTGTGTATGTCAAAGCGCAATCTTCGCCATCCCATGGATTCAGCATTTATGGCAAGGCTGGGCTGACACGCGAGACGGTGACTTCGTCTGCTTTTGTACCGGGATTTCAGTCTAGCGCTTGGTCACCCACCACAGCGGCAGCATATGGCGCGGGCGTGCAATTCGACACGTCACCAAACACATTCGTTTCGCTTGACTACATGTCGTATTACAAAAAAAACAGCGTGAAATTTGAAGGTCCGTCGATTAACTTTGGCATCAAATTTTGATTTGCTTGGCCGGGGCACTCACTGCCGCTTCGCAGTAAGTGCCCCAGCGCAAGTTGTTACTGCGCCATCGCTTCAATCGCAATGTCGATGCGCACGTCGTCACCCACGTAAGGGGCGTATTTGCCAGCATTGAATTCGCTGCGTTTGATCACAGTGAAAGCATTGGCACCCATGGCAGGCTTTTTCATCATGGGGTGTGGCATGGCTTGGAAGCTGGTCACAGTCAAAGTGACAGGCTTGGTGATGCCTTTGATGGTGAGCAAGCCTTCGATGGATTGTGGTTTGTCACCTTCAAACACCACCTTGGTGGATTTGAAAGTGGCTTGCGGAAACTTGGCGGTGTCCAAGAAGTCTTCGCCTTGGATGTGTCCGTTGAAGTCTGTAAAACCGGTGCTGACCGATTTGGTGTCGATCACGATGTCCACAGAACCCTTTTTGGCTTCAGCATCAAACACCACTTTGCCCGTGGTGTTGCTGAAACTGCTCAGCTGTGTGGAATAACCAAAATGTGAGTACGAAAAGCGTGGGAAAGTGTGCGTGCTATCT
This sequence comes from Comamonadaceae bacterium, assembly GCA_947373245.1. Lineage (GTDB taxonomy): Bacteria > Pseudomonadota > Gammaproteobacteria > Burkholderiales > Burkholderiaceae_C > Limnohabitans. The sequence continues at coordinate 76,128 of CANBWY010000002.1, read as the reverse complement.
ACAGCGTAGGTCACAGGTGCGGCCACGGCAGAGGCTGCCACTGCGCCAGTCAAGGCCAAAGCGGCGGCGATGCGTTTGATTGATTTCATTTGAAAGCTCCTTTTAAAAAATCATTTGCCAGGAATGGCGGTGAGTTGAAAATTGACTTGAATGTCGTTGGCGACCACATCGAACTTGGCCCACATGCCCTCACCAATGGAAAAATCTGCACGGTGAATCACAAAGCTCCCACTGAACACCCCCGCACTACCTTGTGCGGCGTACTTGAGGGGGAACTTGATGTCTTGGCTTTTGCCTTTGATGGTGAGCGCCCCCGTCACCTCAAACTGATTTGCGCCGATTGACTTGATTTGACGCGTCACAAACGTGGCTTTAGGAAACGCTTTGACGTTGAACCATGTCTTGCCCACCACTTCGTCGTCGGCCTCGGATGAGCCTGCGTCGATGCTGGACAAGTCAATCTCTATTTGCGCTTGGGCGGCTGCGGGCTTGGCGGGGTCGAAGTTCAGCTGAGCGACAAATTTCTTAAATTGCCCATCCATGCCAACGCCCATTTGCTTGTATTGAAATGTGACTTTGCTTTTTTCAGGCTGAATGGCTTTGTATTCCACAGCGCCAGCGGGCAACGTCAGCGTCGTGGCCAGCACAGCGCCGATGGCAAAAGTAGCGAGGTGTTTCATGGTTTGTCCTTTGGTGTACTGCGTGTAGGCAGCATGCGTTTCAAAATATCGTCACGGTCTATCCAGTGGTGTTTGAGCGCCGCGGCCACATGGCCTGTCAGCAAGAACAGCAACAGATAGTTGAGCGACTCATGCACTTCGTGCAGCAAGTGGGCAATCTCTTTGTCCTTGTCAATCAAATCAGGCAGCGGCAACACGCCGAACCACACGGTTTGCACCCCTTTGGCTGAGCTGAACAGCCAGCCCGACAAGGGAATGACCACCATCAAGCCGTACAAAGCCGCATGGCCCAAGTGCGCCACACCTTGCACCAAGGGCGACATGCTGCTGGGGTAGGCTGGCGGCGGGTTCAGAACGCGCCAAACCAAGCGCAACCACACCAGCACGAACACACTCACGCCCGCCCATTTGTGCCACGCGTAGTACTGCAACTTGTCGGGTGACAAAGGCATGTCGGTCATCACAAAGCCCAAAGCGATGAGCCCGCCAATGACAAGGGCCATGCCCCAGTGAAACCATTTGGCAATCGCGGTATAGCTGCTGTTCATCGTTTGTTCCTCAGTTCACAAAAGCGTAGCCGTCCATGGCGATGACGTAGTCACTCACACCACGGTAAAAAGCGTGTGGCTGTGCGTTAGCACCTGCCGCGCCCAATGCCACAAAGAGCGGTAACAAGTGGTCTTCACTCGGATGGGCTTGGCGGCCATCGGCCGAATGTTGGCGGTAGTTCAACAGTGCAGTAGCGTCATGGGCTTTGAGTTGCTCTTGCACCCAGTCGGCAAAACGATGCACATAGGCTGGCGTTTGGCCGTGGGTGGAAGCCACCACATGCCAGTCGCGCAGGTTGTGGGTGATGTTGCCCGAAGCAAGTATCCAAATGTCCTTCTCCGCCAATGAGGACAAGGCTTGGCCGACGCGGTAGGCATGTTCAGGGCCTGCATGCGTTTGCATCGATAAGGGAACGATGGGCACATCGGCATCGGGAAACATTTGGCGCAAAGGTTGCCAAGCGCCATGGTCTAAACCATGTTGGCTGCCGTCGTCTACCTCAAAGCCAGCGCTGCGCAATGCGGTGGCAACCTCTTTGGCCACCTCTGGGCAACCGGTGGCTGGGTATTGAATGCTGTACAACGCATCGGGGAAACCATAAAAGTCGTGAATGGTCTCCAACTGTTGGGCCACGCTCACGGTCGGGATGCGGGTTTCCCAATGCGGGCTCACCACCACCACGGCGCGAGGGGGTGACAGCTTTGACGCGATGTCTGACATGGCCGCTCCCGCAGCACCTGGGTTCAGGGCAAACGTGGGTGCGCCGTGCGGCACAAAAAGAACATGGCGAAAGGTCTGCATACGTGTTGTGTGATGTTGAGCACGTAATGTAGAAACAAATTCAAAATAGAAAAAGAACCTAATATTCAATTATTTGTTGCAAAATTAGCAACAATGGACAAACTCAATGCAATGCAACTCTTTGTGAAGATTGCCGAAACGGGCAGCTTCACCGCCGTGGCCAACCAACTGGATGTGGCACGCTCTGTCATCACGCGGCAAATCTCGGCGCTAGAAAAACAGCTGGGCACCAAGCTGATGACGCGCAGCACACGTAGTCTGACGCTCACCACCGCAGGCTCGGCGTATCTAGAGAAATGCCGCCTCATCTTGAATATGGTGGATGCCGCCGAGTCGAGCTTGTTGGAAGAAAAAACCGAGCCCAGAGGCCGTATTCGCTTAGGCCTGCCTTTGAGTTTTGGGCTTCAACGGCTCATGCCAGCCTTGCTTGAATTTGCCCAAGCCCATGCACAAATCGAACTCGTGATGGATTTTTCGGACCGCCGCAGCAAGCTGATCGAAGAAGGGATTGATTTGTCGGTCCGTATCACCAACCGCCTAGAGCCGGGTGACATCGTGCGCAAGCTCGGCGAGTCGCGGCTGCTGACCGTCGCCTCGCCTCGCTATTTGGCGCAGCACAGCCACCCCACGCACCCCCATGATTTGGCACATCACGCGTGTTTGGTGTATTCGCAAGAGTTTCAATCCACCACGTGGGCTTATGGTGTCGGCAAAGGTGCCAGCAATGTCACCATCCGTCCACGTTTAGCGGCGAACAATGGCGAGGCTTTGTTGCAAGCCGCAGTACAAGGCCTAGGCATCACACGGCCGCCTGATTTCATGGCGCAGCCGTATTTAGACAACGGCAGTGTGGTGTCCGTGTTGGCAGACTACGAACCCGAGCGATTGGGCATTTATGCCGTGCTGCCCAGCAACCGTTATGTGCCGCACCGTGTCTCCGTTTTGATCGACTACTTGGCCAACGCCTTAGCCAAACATGCACAAGGGCCCGCAAGGCCCCTCGCCGTTAAAACCGAAAAACTGCGCTGAGACTAAAGCCATAGAGCGAGACGGCGCGCGACTGAATGTCGTCACGCGGATTCGCGGCACTGCGGCTTAGAGCACAGCCCGTACAGCGACATAGAGTGGTTGATCAACTTGAAGCCGTGCTTTTTGGCAATTTCTTCTTGCCTGGCCTCCACGTCTGGGTCGTGAAACTCGACCACAGAACCGCAGCTCAGGCAGACTAAGTGGTCGTGGTGGCCGCCTTCGTTCAATTCAAACGTGGTTTTGCCAGTTTCAAAATTTGTGGCGACCAAAATGCCCACTTCGGCAAACTGCGTCAACACACGGTAGACAGTGGCCAAGCCAATGTCACCTTCATGCTCCAGCACTTTTTTGTACACGTCTTCAGCCGACAGATGACGCGCTTGGCTTTGGTTGAAGATGTCCAGCACCGTGACTCGGGGGCTCGTGACCTTCAAGCCCTTGGTCTTCAACAAGACTGCGTATTTATCCATGTCCATGGCGAATTCCTTCATCGATTGATCAAACCCGTTGAAGGGACAAACCTTCGCCAAGTATGTGCCAAAAACAACACGGGGCAAGCTGCCCCCACCCAAAAATGCAAGGGCGATGCCCCCTCGTGCATGTCTGGGTTTCCATAAAGCAGCAACAAGCCACTCAGCGTCAGCACCAGCAACAAGGCAAGATTCAACAGCCCTAAAACCCACTTGTCTTTGTCAATCCGTTTGTGCCACATCACCCGCACATGAGGCCATAGACCGCGGCCGCACATGACGCAAAACAGCCAAGTCAACACCCCATGCACCACACCAGCGCCATGACGCCATGCGGCCTGCGCGGGTGTCATGTCCATCAACGCCGTCACCGGTAGCCAAAACATCACCACGCCCGTGCACCATAGCGACAGACACACGCCTGCCATCATGAAAAATGTGGCCCGTCCCCAACCGGCTAAATGTCTAGTTTTTTTCATCTGCTTCTCCACATCCGTCCACGGTTCATACGTAAGGCCTGATTCAAACTTGGGCAAAGCAGGCTCGATTGCAAGGCCCACTTCGTCAACACATCGGCCACCAAACAGGTGTCCGCCTGAACGGTCACACTTCGCCACTTCGGCTCATGGAGCGCGCGCGCTGGCACAAACTCCGGATTCAATTGTCCTGCCACGGACGTGGCCATCGCCCGTTGCTGAATGTGCCGAACCCTTTCCAAACTCGCATCGGTCAGCGTACGTTGGGCATGCCGTACATCGACCGGCCATTTTCTCTGACCGATGGCGCGCATGTCGCCGCCTGCATTCACCAAGGCATCACGGACACCGTGCGCCAGCAACACCTCGATGGCGCAGTCCACGGCATAGCCCTTGGCGATTCCGCCCAAATCCAGCTTCACGGCTTGCGCCAGTCGGACCGTTGTGTCGCCAAGTATCTCCATGTCATTCAGGCCCCCTCTTGCGTCGCCCGTCAACCCAGGGCGCAGTTTCAAGCGCGAGAGCGTTTGGGCAGCGCCGCAAGGATTGAATGCACCGCCAGAAGCCTTGACCCAATGTTGGGCCGCACGCATGACGTACACCGTCTGCGCATCCAGTGTGAGCACGTCGCCGCCCTTGGCTTGCGCCAGTCGACCCAAGTCAGAGTGCGCGTCATGCGCACTCATCACACGGCTGATGTGTGCCATCGCCGAAAACGCTTCGGCGATGGCATGCGCTACGCGTTGCGCGTTGCCATCGCCGAGATGGACTTGTAGAGACACCACCGTACCCAACAAAGGGCGTGCCCTCGTCATCCACATCGCCAACTTACTTTCCTGTTGCCAGCAAGGCGGCCAAGGCACTCAGGCGCTGCATGCCTTCGGTCACATGCTGGCTCGACAGCGTCGCGCCAGAAATGTTGCGGATGTCGTCAGGAAACCGCATGGCCGCCGGCCCCTTTTTGCCAACGAATTGCTTGCGCCACGCCGTTTGCTTCACCTCAGCGCCGTGGGATTCGCGGTACGCCAAGATCTCCATGCCTAAAGATGTGCCGTCGACATCAAAACCAGCCGCGTAATCTATCAAGTCGTATTTGCCAATCACGCGGTCTGAGATGACCCACCCCAAAGTTTTCTCGCCCTGAACCGCGCGCCAAATTTGGGGGTTGAAGTTTTTAGGCACATGGGTGTCACTGGCCTTGGCGATGGCATTCAACTTGCCCTCATCCAGCGCGAAGGCGAAGGCTTGAAAAGTGTCCGCATGCGGCTGCAGTAACTTTTGCGCTTGCTCGATCTCCATGAACACAGCCGCAAACACGGAGCCCCCTACCCACGACGTAGCGCACAGGCTGGCTGCGCCCATTTTTTGCAAGATCTGACGACGGTTGGCGAACTGCGTTTTCATATTAATAGTGGAAGCCAATGCCCATGTTGATGCGATCTAGGTCGCTGTTGTTTTGGTATTTTTGAACATCCATTTTGACCACCACTTGGGGGTGCAAGTAGTAGCTCGCGCCCACGGTCCACACTTTGTTGTCCGGCCCTGTGTTGGCAACTTGACCGGGGAAAACGCCCGAATAGCTGACCGCCGTGTTCACATGTTCATACCGCGTGAAGGGCACCAAACTGTAGTCGCCGCTGCGCCACAGACGGTAAGCCGCTTGGGCGTACCAGCCTCTGAATTGATCGGGTACAGGGTTGCCACTGCTATTCACCTCGTTGAAGGCGCTGACATCGTGAAAGCGCCCTTGTGCAGCCAAGGCCGACAGGTCCCATGGGCCAACCTGCCACTTGGTGTGCACTTCTGCCAAGGTGACCGAGGCATCGGGGGACGCCATTGGGACTCCCGTCGTGATCACGGATTGTTTCTGTCCTATGCCGCCTTGGAACAAACTCCCGCCAAAGTTCACGCCGGGCACACCATCAAAGTTCAAGGCACCGTAGTAGCCCAGTGACGCGGCCTTGGCCATTTGTCCCTCTTGATGAATGGCCCCCAAGGGCGATGCTTTTGAATCGGTGCTGTCGGTGGTGGGCCATTTGGTCAAATCAAAACTCGTGACCACGCCAGCATCCCAACGCAAGCCCGAGTCTTGGAGGCCTCGAAAGCCGACCCCAATTTCGCGCCATGTCGAAGGAATGATGGCAGTTTCAACCAAGTTCCGAGTCACGCCGTAATAGCGTGTGGGCTCATGGCTTTCGTTCATGTAACCCACGGGCAACAAGAACAAACCCATCTTGGCGGACAGGCCATCGCTGATGTCATGCTCCACATACAGCTGCTCAAAGGCGACCTCCCCTTTGTCGGAGGCGGAGACCACGGCGTTCTCAACTTCCAACTCCGCGGCAAAGCGTGTTCGGTCATTGAACTTGTAGCCAAAGCCCAAGACTGCACGGCGAGCTGTCGCCTCTGAGCTGGCAATGCTGTTTTTGAGGCGTGAAAAGTTCAGCTCGCCATACCCAAAGAGGTTGACGGCATTGGTCACCGGCTCAGCGTCTCGGGCTGGGCTTGTGTTGGCATAGGGCTGATTGCCAACAACCGTTACGGGCGCGTTTGCTTGTGCGTTTGTCTGGCTTTGCGGCTGCGCGGCAACGACTGCGGCAGTCGAAGGCGCTTGATTTTTCTCCTTCTTCAGACCGTCTAATTCCGCGCGAAGCTGGCGCAGTTCTTCGCGCATTTGGCGCATTTCGGCGGCGACTTCTTTGGCCGTTTGTGCATGGCCCACTTGGCAAGCCAGCAATACGGCCGTGGCGATGAGTGTGGTTTTGAATTTCATATCAAGGTTCCTTTCAATTCATTTAGCGATCGCTCAGCGTGCCGAGGAAGGCGATCAAATCCGTTATTTCTTGCGCGTTTAAGGCGGCGGCTTGCCCCCTGCGGTTGTACGGGCCTTCGCTCATGTTCACGTTGCCGCGCTCTAAGGCGGGTAGGTCGTTGTAGACCAACACATGGTTCGGGTCTAGTGGATACCAAGCGGTGGGGTCGGTATCGCGCGTGATGTAGAAATTAACGACTTCTTGCAAGGTGCTGAACTGACCGTTGTGGAAGAAGCGTTTGCGCTTTCCGACGTTCCTCAAGCTTGGCACCTTGAATGCACCGCACAAATCTGTGCGGTCAGACAAATCCAAACGGACCGGCCCACACAGGCCTTTGTCATAGAAACTAGGGTCGGCATTGGCAGGAATGTCTGTGTTGCGTGGCACGCCTAAGCTGTCATACGAAAAATCGGTGAACAAAGCAGCTGGTGCGTTGTCTGGCTTGGTGCTGGGGTGGCAAGCGGCGCAGTTGCCTTTGTCGGCTCGGTTAAACCATGCCAGCCCTCGCAACTCTTGGGGGGTGAAGGTTTCCGTGCCTTGGTTCACCGCATCAAACTTGCTGTTGAAGGGCGCAAAGTCGCTGTCTTCGATTTGGTAGCGCTCTAGCGCATAGGCCACGCGTGCAAAGGCCGTGTCGGGGTCATTGAAAATGTTGGCACCAAAGACCTTTTTGAATTGCTCCGCATATGTCGCGTGGCGCAACTTCTCGATCACGTGGTCAGGCGTGAGGTTGGCCATCTCCGCCGCACCCAAAAAAGGCCCTTTGGCTTGCTCAGCCAGCGAGTTGGCGCGGCCATCCCAAAAGAAGCCGCCCATGGGCGTGCCATCTGTCGCAAATTTGAAAGCGCCATTGAATTTGAGATAGTTGATGGCGGGAGGCACCCGCAATCCTGCGACGCCACCCGGCGTCAGCGCCAGCGCAGGGTCAGCGCCACCGAAGGCGACGGCGGTGTCAAAAGGTGAAGCATGACCTCGGCTTGGGTCATGGCAGGTTTGGCACGACATGACGCCAGAGGCCGACAAACTGGTGTCTTGAAAAATCAATTGCCCAAGCTGGGCTGCGTCACTCACCGCTGTCCCGGAGGCCGCATCGCCGCTGCTACCGCCCCCACAGGCCGTGAGGAATGTCGAACAGATCAATAAGAAGGCTAAAAAACGAGGCCTGAACATAGAGGACGAGAAAGTTTCTTAGTTTTGGAGTTAGAATCAGTATAAATGCAAATCATTCCCATTTGCGTTCCGACTTTGAAATTATTCACAACGGACACACCGCTATGCCAACCGACCGCACCGCAAGCACCCATGAAACCCAGTTGCCAGTCACGCTGGAAAGGCTTTCTAGCGGCGAGACGGGCAGCGTCATGGCCATCCATGTGGAAGGTGATTTGAAGAAGCGCTTCTTTGCCTTGGGTCTCAAAGAAGGCTGTTTTGTCCAAGTGCTTCGCCGCGCCACGTTTGGCGGCCCCATTCACCTTCGTGTCGGCACCAGCGAGTTAATCCTGCGTCGCAAAGATGCGCGCTGCATCAGCTTGGCCAGCGCCGTATGAAACGTGTGGCCTTACTGGGCATGCCCAACACGGGCAAGTCCACCCTTTTCAATCGTTTGACAGGCGCACATGCCAAGGTGGGCAATTGGCCGGGTTTGACGGTGGAGTTGCTGAGTGCGCGTTTGCTTGTGGGCGATCAAATGGTTCAATTGGTGGACCTGCCCGGCATTTATGACTTGAACGGTTTCTCGGATGACGAGCGGGTGGTCACCCAATTTTTAGCAACGCAGCAAACCGATCTGCTCATCTTGGTTCTCAACACATCGCAGTACGAGCGCCAATTGAACCTGTTGAGCCAAGTCATGGCCAAGGGCATTCCTGTGCTGCTGGTGATGAACATGGTGGACGAAGCCAGCGCCATGGGCATCACCGTGGATGTGCCTGCGCTCAGTCGCCAACTTCAGCTCCCGATTCACCTGCTCTCCGCCAAATACGGCCAAGGCATGGAGCAGCTGCAACCAGCCATGCGACACGCCCTGCGCACGCCCCCCCAGACCGTGCACATACCAACGCTGTCAGAGGTCGAGCACGCCTTCCAAGACGCCGTCCGTGTGCCGGCACAAGCCTCGCACGCGCTGACCGAGCGGCTAGACAAAGTGCTGCTGCACCCGGTGCTGGGCTTGCCTATTTTTTTCGCGGTCATGCTGTTGTTGTTCGAAGGTGTGTTTGCCATTGGCAAGCCCCTGCAAGATGGCACCGCTTGGCTGCTCAACGAATTGCGAGTCGTGGCCCTCGACCCCTTGAGCGCACACCTGCCTGAGATGCTGCGCGGCTTGTTGCTAGACGGCATCTACAACGGCTTAGGCACCGTCGCGAGTTTTGTGCCGCTGATCGTGCTGTTCTTTTTGTTCATGGGCATTGTGGAAGACACGGGCTATTTATCGCGCGCCGCCTTTTTGATGGACGCTTTGATGGCTAAGTTTGGCTTAGATGGCCGCAGCTTTGTGATGTTGATGATGGGATTTGGCTGCAACGTCCCTGCTTTGATGGGCACCCGCGTGATCCGCTCTAAAGGGCTGCGCTACCTCACGATGCTGATCATTCCGTTTTCCTTGTGCTCCGCGCGCATGCAGGTGTTTGTCTTCTTCATTGCCGCGCTCTTCACCACGGAGCAAGCGCCATGGGTCTTGTTCTCTTTGTACGTGATGAGCATTTTGATGGCCGTGCTCACCTCGGTGATCTTCAAACGACGCTACGTCAACGACGATGCGTTTGTCCTAGAAATGCCGCCTTATCGCTTCCCAACGGTGCACCAAATGGCGATGACGGGTTGGCAAGAGGTCAGGCACTTCTTGAAACGGGCCACGCGCTTCATCGTGATTGGCGTTGTGATGATCTGGCTACTCACCCATTTCCCGCAAGGCGTGACGCCGGGCAGCACGGGCACATGGGCCGGGCAATTGGGGGGCTGGTTGCAACCGCTGCTGCAGCCCATCGGCATCAATGCGGAGCTCACGATTGCGTTGTTGTTTGGCTTCATCGCCAAAGAAATCGTCATCGGCTCCTTGGCCATCATTTATGGCCAAGAAGGCGGGGCTTTGGTTCACGCCATCACACAACACATCACGTGGATTCAAGCCTACAGCTTCATGCTGTTCGTCTTAATCTACACGCCCTGCCTGTCGACGATCGCCACCATTCGCCATGAAACCAAGAGCTGGACGTTCACCGCGCTGTCCTTGGTCTGGCCTTTGGTTGCCGCTTGGGTGATCAGTTTTGTGTTCTACCAAACCGCTCTAGCTTTGTCTTGAACAAGGTGCCCGCGTAAATCCTGAATTCTCTTTTTGCCAAGTAACGCTATGCTTTCTCATCGATTCGAAGGGAAAGCACCGTGGCTTATTTCAAACTGTTCTTCAACATCGGCATCAAAGCTTGCTTGGCGCTCGTGGCTTTCTCTGAAGCAGCCCTGATTTACATGTCTGATTTTTCGGGCTACATGTTCGATGTAGTAATCCTCTCGCTCGCGTTGGGAATGACCTTGTACTGCTTTGTGCGTGCGATCAAGAACTACGCGTCAGAAACAAAAAAACTCGGCCTGTGATCGCTTTGAAGCTACCAGGTAACTGATAACAATGTTTAGAACTCTACATCCGCTTACGAGCTCTTAAAAATTCACTGGCATTTGCTTGCAAAGTTTCGAATTTGCAAGCACTGCTCAAGGGTACGTTAATAACTTGATTGTCAATGTGTTGAATGACATTGATTAAGCAAAGAATTTTGCTTATGCGCGTCAATTCGCTATAAAACAGTGGCAGATGCCAACAAGTTCACACTATCCAACTTGCTTTCGACGCGATAACCCATTGCTCGGTAGCCACGCAATCGTTTTTGCCACATTCGCAACAAGGCGGGATGTCCATTATCAATAAAATCAATAATGCGTACATCGGTCTTTGCTGAGTGTTCACGATGAAGTCGTCCCGCATATTGCTGCAAAGTTCCTTTCCATGAAATTGGCATGGCCAAAAACAATGTATCGAGTGCTGGGTGATCAAAACCCTCACCAACCAGCTTCCCAGTCGCAAGCAAAATCCGCGGTGATTCTGGCGCTAACTTATCAAGCTCCGCAATCACTGAGTTGCGTTGCTTTTTCGACATCCTGCCATGCAATACGTATGGAGCAGGCACCCGCCCATCTAAAGCTAACAGAATCGCATCAAGATGTTCGGTGCGCTCGGTCAGCACCAAAATTTTGCGGCGTTGCACGTATGCCGCCTGGATTTCAGTTGCTATAGCGTTGGTGCGCTCATGATCATTGGCAAGATGTCGAAACACATCTTGAATACCCGCTTCAGAAGGTAGATCGATTTTCGCGAACAGTGATAACGGCAGCACGCTTAGATCATGTGGTGCGCTTATTGAATTGGTCGCCGTATGACGAATCGGTCCGCATTGCATAAATATGATTGGCTGCTGACCATCACGTCGAATCGGTGTTGCCGTTAGACCAAGTACATACTTAGCTTTGACTGTTTTCAAAATTGCATCAAATGAAGCTGCACCAATGTGGTGACACTCATCTACTATGACATGACCGTAATTCTCGACAAGCGAATTGATTTCACCTTGACGAGACAACGATTGCATCACAGCAATATCAATCTTGCCTGTCGGCTTGGCCTTACCGCCGCCAATTGTTCCGATCATCCCTTTGCCTGCACCTAAAAAGGATTGGAGACGTTCCTGCCATTGCTTTAACAATTCTGTACGGTGAACCAGCACCAGCGTATTGACGCCTCGTCGAGCGATTAACGCTGCTGCAGTTACCGTTTTCCCAAAGGCAGTCGGAGCGCAAAGTACACCAGCATCATGTGCAAGCATCGCTGTAGCAGCAACTTCCTGATCAGCTCGTAAAACACCAGCAAAACTGATATCTATTTTTGTGCCAGCGTAACGCTCGTCAATCAAATTCCAAGCAATTTTGTTATCTCTTAGCAGTTCACACACCGCGTTAAAACAGCCACGTGGAAGTGCTATGTGATTTGGATAACTCTCCGCACACCCAATTACACGTGGCTCGTCCCATACCGAGAAACGCATCGCTTGTTTTTTATAAAACTCTGGATTCTGAAATGCAGCGAGACGAATTAACCGATTTGCTAAGGCTTGCGGAAGCTGGTTTTTTTCAAAATAGATGAGATTAGCGAGTGTGATTTTTAACAACTTCGGCATTAATCCATTTAGCTTTGGTGCCGCTTCTCTTCGCCATGGCTCTTTAAGGTCTTCATCATCTATGAACGTCACATCGAGTGGATGCGTGTGACCCGTTGCTCTAAGGATGGTGGACTCAACATCGTGAGGCGACATCAGCTCCATTTGATACAGAAATCCCCATTGATCTTGGTATGGTTGAAAATCTCTATCGACAAATACGCTACAACCACTTTGGCGTGGATGTTTTTGCAAAGGCAGTGCAATCAAATTGCCAAAACCACCTTTGGGTAGAGAATCTTGGTTCGGAAATAATCGGTCATAAGACTCAAGTTTCAGCTGCCGTGTGCGAGCACATGTATGACTGATGATGGCAGTGCCAAGCCGGCGTGCATCGCGGGCAAAAACTTTTGCTGCAAAAAATATCCAAACATGTGCGCCCTTGCCAGATCGTGAAATTTCTAACGCTGCCGGTATACCAAGCTCCTCACAGGAATGCATGAGTGCGCGAGCATCATCGCGCCAATCGGCCTCGTCGAAATCAAAAGCTAGAAAGTAACAACTGTCATCTTCCAGCAATGGATACACGCCAATCGTGTGCTCACCAGCCAAGTGTTTATAGACTACTGAATCGGCCATTGGTACTAGCAGCCGATTTCCACAATCACCACACTTGATCCGAGGCTTCTCGCAAACACCAACACGCCATTCGTTAGCACATGCAGGTGAATATCCCGCCTTATTGGTATTTTTCCCTTCCCAGCGGACAGGGTAGACATCAACTCGCCCCCGAAAAAGACGACGGAATAAAGCAATTTTTTCGCTGGTCGAGATGTGCAATTTTTCTGGAACTGGTGCCGCAATGATGGACTGAGATGGCTGCTTCCATTCAATGCCGTGCAACTCGAGCAATGAAGTCAAGCGAGCGTTTTCTACGCGTAGCGTATCCAAGCTGTCATCTGCCACTCTCAACTCCTACGTTCCAGTACTTCATATGCGTTTGACTTAGTTAGCCTTTTTTAGTTTCGCTACGAATCAATTCATGCTGCATCAATAACAGTCCATTTCCATGTGCAGGCGATGGACTTTGCATAAGTACAGCGATCCACTCATTCGCCTTTGGAATGTGGATGTGCATTGAGCCGATATCGTCAGAATTGATCCGTAATTCAGCTCGAAACTTTCCTCGCAAACTCCGCAGTAATGTGGCAATTCATGATTTTTGCAGCGCAGGTAGATTGCTTTAAACAACTTAGCGACGATAAGTTCCTGCCTCAATCGCTAGAGTTTTTCTTAAGTCCACTCTTCCCCCAACGCCTCAGCCTGCTCCAGCACCAGCTGTACGGCGTTGTCGGCTTGATCTGGTGGGTATTTGTATTTTTTCAATATCCGCTTCACCATCAATCGCAGCTTAGCCCTCACGCTCTCGCGCTCGGACCAATCCACGGTCAAGTTCTCGCGCAGGTTTTGCGTGAGTTCTTGGGCAATCTTCTTCAGCGTTTCGTCTTGCAGTTCACGCACGGCCGACTCGTTGTTAGCTAGTGCGTCGTAGAACTTCACTTCGTCTTCGTGCAAGCCTAGTTGGTCGCCACGGGTGGCGGCCTCGCGGAACTTCTTGGCCATGGCAATCAGCTCTTCCATCACCTGCGCGGTTTCAATGCTACGGTTTTGGTAACGCTGAATTACGCTGGCCAACATATCGCTGAACTTTTTATCTTGCACCACGTTGCTGGCAAAACGGCTTTTGATTTCGCCTTGCAACAAACGTTCAAGCAATTCCACCGCTAGGTTTTTCTCGGGCAAGTTATGCACTTGCGCCAAGAAGTCGTCATCAAGCAAACCAATGTTGGGCTTATCTAAGCCCACGGCCGCAAAAATATCCACCACCTCACCCGACACCACCGCCGAGCTGATGATTTGGCGAATTGCCAAATCGCGCTCTTCGTCGGTCTTGCGCTGCTTGCTCACTTCGCGCTTGGTCAAAATCACTTTCACGGCCTGCATAAAGGCCACTTCGTCGCGCAAGCCTTTGGCTTCCTCTAAGGTACAGCACAGGCTGTAAGCGTGGCTCATGGCCAGCGCTTGATCGGCAAAACGTTTTTTGCCATCGCGCTCTTTGTCACCTTTGATGCCCAACACATGGTTGGCAGCACAGGCCAATGTTTTGTGGCCACCCGTTAAAAAGTCGGAGTAGTCAAAACCATGCAGCATGGCACGCAGCACATCGAGCTTTTCTAAAAGCACTGACAACGCTTCGCGGGCATCCACCGTGGGCTTGCCTCGGCCTTTGCTGGCGGTGTATTCCTTCATGGCGGCTTTCAGGTCTTCGCCAATACCGATGTAGTCCACCACCAAGCCGCCCTGTTTGTCTTTGAACACGCGGTTCACGCGGGCAATCGCTTGCATGAGGTTGTGGCCTTTCATGGGCTTATCCACATACAAGGTGTGCACACATGGCGCATCAAAGCCCGTTAACCACATGTCGCGCACGATGACTAGCTTTAGCTCGTCTTGCGGGTCTTTGAATCGCGTTTCTAAACGCTTCTTCACTTGGCTGCTGTAGATGTGTGGGCGCAACAGCGCTTTGTCGCTGGCACTGCCCGTCATCACTATCTTGATTGCGCCTTGCTCAGGGTCATCGCTGTGCCACTGCGGACGCAGCTTGATGATCTCGTCATACAAGTGCACACAAATCTCGCGGCTCATCGCCACCACCATCGCCTTGCCTGGGTGCGCGCTGTTGCGAGTTTCAAAATGCGTTACTAAATCGGCAGCCACACTGGCCACGCGGGGCACAGCGCCCACTACTTTTTCTAGTGCGGCCCAGCGGCTTTTTAGTTTGGCTTGTGCGCTTTCTTCTTCGTCCTCGGCCAACTCGTCTACTTCATCATCTAAGTCGCTTAGGTCTGCATCGTTTAAGCCCAGCTTGGCCAAGCGGCTTTCGTAGTAAATGGCCACGGTTGCGCCATCTTCTTGGGCCTGCTTCATGTCGTACACATGGATGTACTCGCCGAACACCGAGCGCGTGTCGCGGTCTGTGCTGCTAACCGGCGTACCAGTAAACGCCACGAACGTGGCATTGGGCAAGGCATCACGCAAGTGCTGCGCGTAGCCTGCTTGGTATTTTACCTCGTACTCAGGCGGCGCAAACTCTGCCGCTACTGCAGAGGTGTTTGCTTGCCCTGTCGGCAATGGCTTGCTGGGCAACTTGACGTTCTTTAGCTTCGCCTCAAAGCCGTATTGCGTGCGGTGCGCTTCATCGGCAATCACCACAATGTTGCGGCGGCTAGAAAGCACGGGAAACACATCCTCGTCTTCGCCCAGCATGAATTTTTGAATCGTGGCAAATATGATGCCGCCCGATGGCCGGTTGTCTAGCAGCTCACGCAGCTTGTGGCGTGTAGTGGCTTGCTGTGGTTGCTCGCGCAACAAGTCTTGGCTCAGGCTAAATACACCCAGCAGCTGACCGTCTAAATCGTTGCGGTCGGTGATCACCACAATTGTTGGGTTCTCTAGCTTGGGCTCTTGCATCACGCGTGCTGCAAAGCACGTCATGGTGATACTTTTGCCACTGCCCTGCGTGTGCCACACCACGCCGCCCTTGCCGCGTGTTTTAGTGTCTTCGGTGCTGGATGCTTGCACCACCTGTTCGATGGCTGCACGCACTGCATGAAACTGGTGATAACCCGCCACCTTCTTCACCAAGTGACCATCGTCTTCAAACAACACAAAGAAACGCAAATAGTCCAGCAAATACGCGGGGGACAACACGCCGCGCACCATGGTTTCTAGCTCGCGCAATTCACCCAGTGGGTCAAGCGCTACGCCGTCAATCGTGCGCCACTGCATGAAGCGCTCGGCATTGGCCGATAGCGAGCCCATGCGTGCGTCTGTACCGTCTGAAATTACCAACAACTCGTTGTAGGTAAACACATCGGCGATTTGCTCTTTGTAGGTTTGTATTTGGTCGTAGGCCTTCCAAATATCGGCATTCACGTCGGCAGGGTTCTTTAACTCGACCAACACCAGCGGTAAGCCGTTGATGAACAAAATAATGTCAGGTCTGCGCGTGTGACGCGGCCCTTTGATGGTGAACTGCTGCACTGCCAGCCACTCGTTGGCTGCCGTGTTATGCCAATCGACCAAGCGTACAAAGTCGCCACGCGTTTCGCCATCTTTTTGGTATTGCACTGGCACACCCGCCACCAGCACGCGGTGGAAAGCTCGGTTGCCCGACAACAACGCAGGCTGCCCCATGTCGAGCACCTGCTTGTAGGCATCCTCGTGTGCGCTACTGGGCATGTGCGGGTTCAGGCGCGCAATCGCCGCACGCAGACTAACCGCCAACAACACCTCACGCGTGCTGCCGCGCTCTAGCCTTGGATCAAGGTGGTCTAGGTCGCGGGCATTGAGCGGCGTGTAGCCTACAGAGGCCAGCCAGCCTAGGACTTCTTGTTCGAGCTGGTCCTCCGTCATCATCAGGCCGCTTTACGTCTTGGGATAAGCCCTGGTTTCTCCATCGCTTTAGCGGCCTTGTGCTGCGTTTCCAAAATGTGCTTTAACTCAGGGGCTACAAAACGTTGCAACACATCACGCATCAAAGGCTGATAGCCAATGCCATGAAACTCGGCAATCAGCTTGTAGTTACGCACCAAATCTTTGGGCAATCGAATGGAGATGGCTTGCAATTCCAAAGCCTCTTGTAACGCCTCTTCATGCGACGCATCGGCCACGCCCACAAACTCGGCCTCTGCCCCTAACTTGCGTTCGTCCCATGCTTGCTCTGTATTTCTATTTTTTTTCACTGTCATTTGAACTCTCCTTGGTTGCACTGCGTCAGGCCGCAGCGCCAAAACGTTCATAGATGGCCAACTCAACATCGTTGGGCTCGTATGCTGTTTTGAGTATCAGTTGCATCCCTTTTTGTATATACACAATTTTGAGCTTGCGATTTTTATTGGTTAACGCAATAAACCAGAGAGTGGGTGGAATGGTTTTGGTCTTTGCTCGGGTGTCATAAAGCAGCTTTCCGTCCCTGTTGTAGAAACATTGCTCAACCTCTTTGATCGACACTTGGTGCTTTTTATGAAGCTTAGTTTCTATTGCTGCCGAGACCACTAAGTTCTTCATATTTACCTCATTGTATATACAAAATAAAAATAACCATCTGAACTACCCAATCCGAATGATTAATTCATTTTAGCTATTTTCGAGTCTGATAAAAAAGACCGACGGTAGCTATTGAAACGCCTGTCGAGGGTTTTCACGGCACGTTCTTTCCCATTGAGTTTCGTCTTCAATCGGGCTGTCCTGACGCCAAGTGGCGATACGGCACCAGTTCGGCACAACTTGAACTGCCGCTGCTTGGCAGGCCCATCGTGTTTTGGTTCAAAAACTCCAGCGCCGCCACATGCTCGGGCTGGAAAGACTCGGCCACCCCAATCACCTTCTTAGCCCCAGTGCCTGCCGCGTAGGTGAGGATCTGGCCCATCAAACCCACCCCACCAAATGCTCGGTGACCACGAACTACTGATCGGCCAACCAAGGCGTGAAGTCGTTGGCTTCATGCTTCCAAGTTTCACCTAGCGTGAATCGCCCCGTGTTTCGAGGAGGCCAGTTGGTTTCATTATTTCCCCAAGGTAGCGTTGATTCTTGAAAGCGACTGATTAATGTTGACAAGCGCCTGTGGTAACTCAGTCATTGCTCTCTGCGCTTTTAGTAGCTCCGTTTCATCAGCCAAGGCCCATTCATAAAACGATGTGTCAATGAAAAACGGAATTCGGCAAATATTGCCCTTGACGTCCTGAAAGACAACATTACCTTTCAGCTTGGGCTGATTGCTATTAAGTTGTTCTGCGACCCAATGGTGGGCACCAAGCATGGTGGACTGCTCGTCCCCTGGCATGAGTATCGATATAGCGTGCGCCTCATCGCCTGCGAAATGAATAGGTTGAGCCTGACTATCCGCTCCTTGACGAAGCGAGGGAGTGCCATCCTCCCACTCAATATAAACACGATGCGCTGCTGAGCCTCCTGCATTTTTGATTTTTATGAGGGACAAACCATAACGACTTTTAATATCGATGTAGGGGTATGGGAAAGGCCGTTGAGACTCTTCAATAATCGTAACAGTTCGAAAGGAAACAAGAGCAGAAACTGCCGCAGCCAAAACTGCTCCGGCCCCTGTGAAAACATTCGCAACCTCTGACTTGGGTTCCACGTAGTACTGATATCCAAAGTAGCCCATGACAAACACCGACATCAGCACAAGCAGAATTGCCAAAAAGTGACCGAAATTTGAAAGTGTTATTTTTTTCATATGGTCATCCAGCCTTGAGCTTCAAGTGACCAGAAATAAGACGGGGTAGTAAATTGTTCCGTAAAGCTGAAAGTGTTTGCGATCTCTGGTGCCCTTCGCAGATAGCTTCATGTATAGCCACCACCAATTCTGAGAACGCTTTAGCAACAGATTCATTTGGTACAGTGACAAAGAATTGGCTCAGCACATCGTTTTGAATGCGCTGACGACCACTGGTGCCGGACATGCTTCTGATTGCATGCTCTCTAAATGCAGGATGTCGAGCTAACAAATAGGCGTGGTACGGCGGCAGCGGGTCTTTGGGTCTCAAAACAACAAACTCTGTCGAGCCCCATCCCGTTGTATCAGCGGGTAAAAAATCGACGAATGCCGTCTTGCCGTTTTCAAGACATGGTGTGATGCGCGCCAACAAGGTGTCACCGTTGATGAACTTTGTCCCCGAGCCCATTTCACGTTGAATCACGCCATCGACTGAGTGCCCTTGCGTTTGGACACCTGCCATATCCAAGTAAGGCGCAGTCTCACCTTTCTTCAGCTTTCGTGTCGGATAGATTTCATAAGCAACATTCAGCGGCAGCCATTTCCACCCCTTCGGCACAGCCCCCAACTCCGACTCTTCAAAGCTGTCAGGAAACAGGGCGGCGGTGGCTTCGTCCATGCCTTCGGGGGCGCGGCCTTGCATCTTGGCTTGGACGGGGTCGAAGTCCACGAACCAGGACTTGAACAGGGCTTGGGCGATGGCTTCGAGGGTGGTGTTGATTTCGCGTAGGAGGGTAATGCGGTCGTCTAGCGCCTGAAGCACTGAAGCCCGTCTTCGTTGCTCATTGAGGTTAGGCAACGGAATTTTTAATTCCGCAAGATCACCGCCAGTAATGCCGGAAACAGCAACCTGCCGCAAGATGGTGCCCATAAGCTCCTTTCCTTGCGGAGATGCGAAAAAGTAGTAGAGATAGTCGCTATCAGCAAGGCTTCCATTTGGACGAGCTCTAATGATTGAGCTTTCGAAAGTGGTCGCTTCAACTATTTTTTTGACAATAGTGCATTTGCCTGCGCCTGAAGCTACTAGGGAGCGCCTTGCGAACAGCAGGTCACCCTCCCTAAGACTTGATTTCGATATCTCCGCTATTGTGAGTCCGACTCTTTTCATGGGTATATCGCTCAGCCTAGGGTGCCCGAAGAGTTCTCCCATATTCACTACTTTGACGCCATGCCCGTGGTGCTCTTTAGTTTTGTAGATGCCATTCCGCAATGGTTCTGCAAGGAGATCGGCAAAACGGTAGAGCGGGGACAATTCAGAACTCATACCCCAGCCCCCCCAGCTTCTGGCGAATTAGTGCGTCCAGTTCTGCGCCTTTGACCATTTGCTCGGCCAGCTTCGCGGTGAGCGTTTGCATCTTGTCGGCAAAGGCTTCGTCGTCGTCTTCCACTTCTTCCGCACCCACATAGCGGCCTGGGGTGAGCACATGGCAGTGTTGGGCGATTTCGGCTAGCGGCACGCTGCGGCAAAAACCTGCAATGTCTTGGTAATCGTCAGTACCTGATCGCCACGCGGCCACGGTTTGGCTGATGCGCTCGATCACTTCGTCGGTCAGCTCGCTTTGCACGCGGCTGATCATGGTGGCTTGTTTGCGGGCGTCGATGAACAGCACTTCGCCTTTGCGCTTTTTCTGTTTGGCCAAGAACCACAGGCACGCGGGAATCTGCGTGTTGAAGAACAACTGGCCGGGCAAGGCCACCATCACCTCCACCACGTCGGCATCGACCATGGCGGCGCGGATTTGGCCTTCGCTGTTCTGGCTGCTGCTCATGCTGCCGTTGGCCAGCACAATGCCCGCCCGGCCCGTGGGCTTGAGGTGGTGCAGGATGTGTTGCAGCCAGGCGTAGTTGGCGTTGCCTTGCGGGGGCGTGCCGTATTCCCAGCGGGCGTCGCCGTCCAGGCTGGCGTGCCACCAGTCGCTGATGTTGAAGGGCGGATTGGCCAGCACGTAGTCCGCCCGCAGGTCGGGGTGTTGGTTGCGGGTGAAGGTGTCGGCGGGTTCTTTGCCCAGGTTGTAGTCCATGCCCCGAATGACGAGGTTCATGGCCGCCAAGCGCCAGGTGGTGGGGTTGGCCTCTTGGCCGTAGATGGACACATCGCCCAGCTTGCCGCCGTGGTCTTCGATGAACTTTTCAGACTGCACGAACATGCCGCTCGACCCGCAGCACGGGTCGTAAATCTGGCCTTTGCTGGGCGAGAGCACGGCCACCAGCGTTTTGACAATGCTGGCGGGCGTGTAGAACTGCCCGCCCCGCTTGCCTTCGGCGCTGGCAAACATGCCCAAGAAATATTCGTACACCTGGCCCAAGATGTCGCGGGCCTTCGATGGGTCGTCACCAAAGCCGATGGTGGAGATCAGGTTGACCAACTCGCCCAGCTTGCCGTCTGGCAATTGAGCGCGGGCAAAGCGTTTGTCGAGGATGCCTTTGAGGCGCGGGTTTTCTTGCTCAATGAGGGTGAGCGCATCGTCGATGCGTTTGCCAACGTCGGGCTGGGGTGCTGCAGCGCGAAGCTGTGTCCAGCGTGCGCCTTCGGGAACCCAAAACACGTTGGCAGCTGTGAAGTAATCGCGGTCTTCTAGCTCGGCAACAATGTCGGCTTCTGACGCGCCACCAAAGTACAGCTCGTCTTTGGGGTTTTGCAGGCGCGCGGTCAGGTTAGCTTTGTGGGCTTCAAAACTGTCGCTGATGTATTTGATGAAGATGAGTCCGAGTACCAAGTGCTTGTATTCGGCAGCGTCCATGTTGGCGCGCAGTTTGTCGGCAGATGCCCAGAGGGTCTTTTTGATGTCGTCGAGCATTCTTTATATCCACCGCTTAATAGAGCAGGGCGTTCAAAATTAATGCTTAAGCATATCAGTACAAGACTTGTGCGATTCCCATTTAAGAAATATGCAAACTGGCAGAAGCAACAACCAAACTGTCCCAACAACAGTTTTCAATAAGCTGAGGGGGGATCAATAACGTAAATTGGTCAGCCCTTGACGTTAGAAATGCACTTGTAACAGCTTTGGAATGAGCAACCCCTAGCTAATCAGTTCAACTGTTTGATCGAATTGCATCGAACATATGGGCTGAGTCTGCTGTAGAAAATAGCCTATGTGCCGCGTAAATGTTTAGAGTGAAACACAAAGCACAATGCCGTCTTACGACGGCATTGGCTCTGATACCAGAAAAGGCGTCACCGGCTTAGGTACCTTTGTGAAGGTGCGGGAGTGGGATCTTTTTAGGTCTACAGGATGATGATACAACAACTGTCATGCATACGACATAGCTGCTCTGCCCTTCGCAAATGAATTAGGTTGTGAACACAACTCCTCTGAGCCTTACGAGAAGATCATCGCCGACTTGAACACCACAGTGCATATCACCTGCAAGAATGTTTGAACCACTCGGCGTTAGGTCAACACGCCCTGTAGATGCCACTTGCAAGTCATATTATTTGCAAGCTACTCCACTACTTAGAAAATCATTGGTTACAGGTCGATTTTCTGCAAAAAACTTTTGCAAGGCAATTTCAAAATCTCTGAATTCAATTTTGTGTATCCGACATGCCCACGTGATTGATCGACCTCGGAGTACATCCTGTAGTGCAAGACGCGCTCCGACTTGATCGAAAGAATGTTCTTCCTGCAGACAAGCTTGCACAGCCTCATTCGGATCATCCCAAAGCAAAGCCATAACGAGCAAATAAAATGGGATCGCCTGAATTTGATGGTTGATCTTCGAAAAGTAATCTATCGTTGGCCAGACGCGTTCTGTACCTCCCTGAATTCGAAAATGCTGCTCAAGCCATTCGTGTGGAAACGTACAAAGTAAAAGTTCTTTCAACGAAGTTCGACTACTAAAGTGAAGAGCATTGAATCGTTTTATAAATGCTCTACCCATTGACCCTGTAGCAATGGGAACCACGGCGTTCAATGCAATTTCACTTAAAACCAGAAATCGTTGATAGGCTTCGCACTGAAGCAATTCATAAATACCCTCTTCATCTATCGTCGGTTCCTTCAGAAATTTCATTGGTAAATTGTGTATATCAACATACGCACGGAAATTAGATAGTCCTTTGCCATGACGAATACAAAAATCGATACCAGGAAGTTGATGTATACGTCTCCAATAGCTAACCCCGTACCGGTCTGCGTCATCTTTAGTGCAATCAACACACATTCGCGCACCACTCAACGGCGTCACTCCAGATAAAACTCTGGTGTTTGTCATAACATCTCCGTGCCTAGAAATGTCTTGCCCAAAAAACTCAGTGCTCACATATCGCATGTAGCCCATGTGTGTATGCTTCTTAAGCAACGTCTCTAGATCTAAGCCAGTAACACGTACAAGGGCGGGCAGTAGCTTGGTGACAAAGACATTCTTTTTTGCATGCAATGCAGTGATGCGAAGCATATAACCTCGTGCACACTCATCTAAAAATAGCGCAGGTATATTTGAAAACATAATGTACGCAACGTTTGCTCAGTCTAGTTTTTCAGAACTCAATACTTCAAAACACTTAGTGAACTCAACGTACGCAGAGTCAGTACGCAACTTTTTCCACGCATTTTTCCAGGCAACTTCTGAATAGTGTTCAACATCATTCATGAGTAACCGCAATACTCGACCAATAGAAGATTGTGAAAAAAATGCAGACGTGGCTGTCACGTAAACCGAGTCAATATCTCTACTCAAAAATTTTGCAAGATATCGGCGGCGCAATGAAGCCGAGGTTTTGAGTCCTGCCTGTTTTTTGGTGCTCTTCTGAAGAAGCATTTTTTGTATGCGTATCGCAATAGCTCTCTCAGCATTAGGGAATTGCAAATTGCGATTTGCAGTCCTTGATGTTTCGTCAAGCAAGTCCAAAAAATTATGATGCTGACTGTCATTTAGAAGCATCCAAATCGGATCATCGACATATAACAATGGCAAAGCCATTAATACATACATCAAGTTCTCTGCTTTTTTTTGATCTTTACCTGTTGCATACCGTCGTGCGATCTCAAACAGCAAATACGCATCAAGATACGAACAATTCATTAAGTTGAATTCGTCTACGAGCGGCAAACATACGCGACGAAATTCAAAAGGAGTAGCTTTGATTTTCTTAAGATTGCTACGCCATTCATGCGACATCTTCGCCACCTGTCTTTCAAGCGTTCGCTGAGATACGCTAGGACGCAAGATCAATGACCACGCTGGATGGTGAAGATCAAACTCAAGCTGCGGAAGCAGGTCTCTCACTCTCGTAGCCAAAGTTTTTGATGGCACAACTTTGTGTTTTGTAAAGCCATACCACTTCGACTGATGTACTGAACCAAAATCATCTCGCCAATTTGACTTTGGATCAAGCAATGATGCGAGCGCGAACACGCGAGTTTCACCTGTGCGCTGAAAAATTTCTTTCAACCAAATTTGAATTCGGTAGGCATTAATTTTTTCGACATGCAAAATTTGCCGCCTATTTACCGACAACAAGATACGTTGTGCACATGATTTTTCCTTTAACCCTGTTGATTCGAGCATTTTTTTGATCTGCAAATTTTCTAGCGAAACGACACCACGCTGCGTGTTGTGCAACAAGAAAAAACTTTATACGATTCCCCAAAATCATTGACATCAAAACATCAAGAGAATGAATCAACGGCATGCAAACCTACTTTTCCCACCCGTGCTCAAACAGGTGAGATCAAGTCGCGGGCTCATGCAAAAGTCAGTAGCGATAGATCTTGGGTTAGATGCGGCTGTACTTTGCGGGATAGAAAAAGGGACACGTGGCCCTCTAGATGATCGAATGCTCCAAAAAGCCTGTGAGCTTTTCAAGCTAACCAACGATGAAATCGATCAACTGCAATGGGCAGCACACCACGATCGAATAATTGGAATACTGGACCATAGAGGTGCTAGCAAATCAGAGGTAGCACTGTTATCTGCCAGTCTTCACGCGTGGCATCACCTCGGCCCTGAACAAAGAAACGGACTAGTCGCAAGCTTGCGTCAAATTAGTCAAAGTGCACGCTTGGTGTCTTCTCTGACCAAGCCTAACCAGCTAATGGAGATGGCCATGACATAAAAGAAAACGGCGGGCGCAAGGCCCGCCGGGAACGATTTGGTTAGAGAACCAAACCTAAGCACCTTAATTCTCTGACCAGTTCGACTCCCTGTCAATGGGGTACAGACCGCATCTAGCGCTACTCTTTCTGAAATTTGCAAATATTTGCCAAGAAATGAGGCAAGTGTGTAAATACCTGCGCGCAAATTTTTAGAACACGCCAACCTGATCATCTGTATTCCCTCGTAATGCATGGCCGCAGCCATTGCAAAAACCAACTTAAAGCTAACTGTATTTAGCGTTTGGAGGGGAACTGTATGTTTGAAATTACTGACAACTCGTTTGGGGAAAGGGTTGGTTTTGTAAATCAATACCTAGATGAATATCGATTGCTGGACCGCGTAAGTCGTGTGTCCCACAAAAAATTAAAAAGAAGCTTCAACGAACGAAAGCTGAATCAAGTTTTGAAATGGATTCGTGATGGCCGAGGACAAGGCCGTCATGAAGAATATTCGCCTTGGATTCGAATTACGAGAGGTTTTTCAAGTCCCGTTAGCCATCAGGTTTTTGCATCTCTAAGCATTCACAGACGTAACCACCACTTCCTGAGCAAGTTAGAGCATCACACTGCATTACAACTAGCCTATCTAGGTGCCGTTGAATTGCGTGAGTGTTTGCCAATGTGGCCAACTGAACATCAGCATCCGATTGATGAGCGAACAAATGCTCGTACAACTGGATTGTTAGATATAGCTCGTGATGCCGGAGTTGAGCATGGAAATTTTGTTGGTAGTGATGTGCCTTACATCGCTTCGTTGGACATCATGGCAACGGTTGTTTGGCATGGTCAAACACATCACATTGGTATCAGCTGCAAGCCTGATGAAATTCATACTCGCAGCCCTAGGGCACAAGAAAGAGCGACTCTAGATGAAATCTACTGTCGCGCTGTTGGCGCAAGACATCTGCGAGAAGGAGGAAGTAGTTTCAGCTCGATCGTCACCAAAAATTTGCAAACTTATCAACCCACAAAAAATGAAATTCAACGATGGGCAGGCTCTGCACAGTTGGAGGATTTCAGTGAGCATTTAAATCAGACACGCGACGGCAAACCACTGCACTTGTGCATTTCACATGCAGGCTTAGCAGTTGGCGCTCCCGAAGAAGCCGCCACCTTATGGCGGGTTGGCTCATGGCTTCGATTGATTGATATCGACATGAGCAGTCGAATTTCTATGTTGCAGCCAATTCGGCTAGGCGGGAGTCAATGTGCAAACAAGCTGGCTAAACATTTTTTAGGGGTCTCAGCATGAGTCAAAGTTGGATTGGCAAGTGCATCGTACAAAAAACGCCCGTTGGAAAAGCTATCCATACTTTTCGGATCATCTACGTAGACATGGCTGAAGGTTTGGTGGTCTGCGTTCCGTTTCCCAAATCAAAGAACGGAAAACAGAATAACTATGTTGCTGCACCACGTTTCATGTCAGCTATTGATTTAGCCAAGGACTTAGGAAGTTCTGAAAAATTTTCTTTAGTTGACTTCAAGGCTCCAGAACATTGGTTATGGGTTGACGCTCAGATGGAAACTGAATTCACAAACAGTAGCCCTCTGATGCGGCACAGAAGAAATCTATTTAAATGGAAAACAATACGCGACAACTCATTTGAATTAATTCGGCCTTTTGTCGAAACCCGAACAATTCAAGAAATTCTTACCGATCGAAATTTTCAGAGCTGGCCAAATTTGCGCGCTCAAGATTTGGGACTGAAATCCTCAACAAAAATCAGACGTGCTCTTCATGCGTACTTACTTGGAATGGCCGACAAACGAGCACTTATGCCTGGATATGCAAATTGCGGTGGGCCTGGTAGTCAGAAGTTCAGCACAACAGATACTGGGCGCCCGACCATTGCCGCACGAATTGAAAATCAAAAAAAGAGCCGTCCATATCTCACACCGGATACACGATCAAAACTAATGTTGGGCTGGAAAAGGCACAAGAGACAAGGCGTTTCTGATCAAGTTGCACTTGCTAAAACTCGCAACGACTATTTTGTGAAAGCAGTCACGCCATCAAAGCATGGCGTAAGGATTGAGCTCAAACCAGAAGCCTTCGATATCAGTCCACAAATGTTTAGATATTGGGGATTAAAAGATCCGCAAGCCTTGCGATCTATTGACATCCGTAGAGGACTATCTCCGGCTCGTGACGAAATTCAAAGACGCTTGAATAAAGCAAGGGATCGATATGAAACGTTGAATGGCGTTGCTTATATAGACAGCACATCCACTGACCAAACTTTGATTTCATCAATTCATCCACTTAAACGATTGAAGTCACCTTGGCGGACTGAAGTGCTGGGTTCAGCCATTGATTACATATTCGGAATTTATGTTGGATTTGAAGCTGCTAGTGCAACGACAGCGCTACTTGCAATTCTTAATGCCGCCTCAGACAAGGTTGCTCTTTGCGCGCGATTTGGCCACACCATAGAACCTAGGGACTGGTATAGCTGCACTTTCAACACGTTTGAAACAGACAACGGTGAAGGCAAAGGGAAGCTAGCGATGTACACCTTAGAGCAAATGAGCATGACCGCTTCATACGGCAAAGCATATGACGCGATCAACAAATCTCCGAATGAATCTGGCCACCACCAACGACAAAAAAGAAACGATCACTTGATGCCAGGAACAACGATGGGCAGACAAAAAATTCGCGGCGAAAAAGACCGTGCACAAATTGCTGGATTGAGGTTTGACGACTACATGCACTTGCTGCTCAAAGAAATTTTGCACCACAACAACAAAGACTACATAGACCCGCCAAGACAAGAGATGTATCCAGGTCTCAAGGAAAGAACGCGTCGTGGCGTCGTGGAGTGGCTCATGGAGCACCACTATATGTCCTCATCACCTGTGGACATTGATATCCTGCGTGTGACGTGTCTTCCGCGATTTGAAGCGTCCATGCATGGTGACGGAATTCATGTCTTTGTCCCAGGATCAGGCGGTAAACAACTGATTAAAAAGTTGGTTTATCGCAACGAATTTCTACTCACTCATGGCCTGTTGCATAAAAGCCGACAGAAAGTTCACAAACTGGAAGTTCACCTGAATCCGATAGACCTATCCCACATTTGGGCCAACATCGGAGGATTACGACGATTTGATTTGGTCTCAGGCGACCATGATTTAGCGGGAGTGACGTTGATCGATTGGCTAGCGATCACTGAGGATGACAAGCTATCTGCTTTTCTCGCTAACAAAATCGAAACACAACACCTTTCCGAGAAACTGGCAAGCATTGACCATCGCTACAAAGAAGGACGAAAGGTTAGACAAGAAGCGATCAAGCAACATGGCAAACCTACAAAGACTGAAATGCGTCGTGACATTCGACTCATGACAGATATGGAAAAAGCAGTCCTGACTGGCGTACCGCTTAAAGAGGATCCGTTGAAACCGCTTCAACCAGATCAAATAAATCGAACGACTGGCATTTTTGAGTCACCACCTCAAACCGCGGCCAACTCAAATGATGATCATTGGCTAAATATTGCAGCCCAGCTGTATGAAGAACAAAACCGAGGTACTAATGTCTGACGTACCACTAAATCCACTGTTACAAGCTCCGGGCCTTTGCTCAATCGCGAATTGGCTTTCCAATTCGAGAGAGCTGATCAAGATGTTGATTCATTCACCGATTCCTCAAGCGGGCAAGTGCACAGTCGCTAGAGAAAATCGCCGCAGACTGACTGATCAATATTTAAAGATTTATGTGCCTACGCACCAAGCGATACAAATTTCAGATCGCATCCTGAACATCATGTACAGCAATCTAGAACGTCGCAATCCGATTTGGCCAGAGGTCCAACGTTGGATCAACTCAACACAGCAATGGCATGGACGAAGTGTGGACGAAATTCCATGGAATCCAATTCAAGCAAAGGGCATGATCATCGAAGGTATTACAGGCATCGGTAAATCTCACATCGTTGATCGAGTGCTTACCCTACTTCCTCAAGTCGTTGACCATGAACCTCAAGGCGATTGGGGCATGCTCAAACTGCGTCAATTGGTATATCTCAAGGTGCATATGCCAGCCGATCAATCTCGAAAAGGATTACTGGTGTCCATCTTGGTCGCAATGGACACCGTATTGGAAACAAATTATTGCCGCGCCCTAGTAAAGACAACTAGTCGCGTTGAGACCTTAATCGTCAACGTCATGCAACTGCTGGTGCAACATCGTTGTGGCATGCTGATTATTGAAGAGGCGCAAGAAGACAATCTTGGATCGAGAGCGTTTTCACGTGACTTCTTGAATTTTTTCTTGAGGATTTTGAATTGGGGTATTCCGATTCTGATTATTGGAAATCCACTTTCGTTTCGTGAGCTACGCATGCATGCGCAAGACGTTGATCGATTTTCTGAGGGCGGCTGGTTCACGATGCTCCCAGAGTTGGGCCCTGATAGCGACACATGGAGAAAATCTTGGATGCCAGGACTTTGGGCTCCTAGCCTCCTTGACGAACCAGATGCTCCGTTTTCACCGCTAGCAACTTACCCAGATATCACTGATTGGCCTACTTTTCTCTGGCAGCTGACAGGTGGCATGCCGAGGCATCTTGGACGCTTGCGCTCCGAGGTCATGGAATGGGCATTGGTCAATAACGTGTCACAAGTGACTTCAGAGCTTGTGCTAAAAGTTTTTAATCATTCACCTAAATTTTCTGTTGTGAAAGAGCGCAACAAAGCGCTAGCT
Source organism: Comamonadaceae bacterium (assembly GCA_947373245.1). GTDB lineage: Bacteria > Pseudomonadota > Gammaproteobacteria > Burkholderiales > Burkholderiaceae_C > Limnohabitans. The sequence goes on along the minus strand of CANBWY010000002.1, from coordinate 46,945 downwards.
AATAAAGACATCAAAGCACTGATGGCCTATCAAGATCTTCCGATCGAACAATTGCGAAATTACTGGTTGGCAGACAAACCAACACCATCTCAAACTAAAACATCTCATCGATCTTCAGTTGAAGCTAAAGCAGTTCAAGAGGTTTTTGAGATGAGCGCCAAAATTGAATCTACGACCGAGCAGAAAAAATTAATCTCCGACCTTAAAGCGCTCACTCACGAAACTAGTGTTAATCGGCAGTCAAAGCAAACACGTTCGAGAAAATAACCGAATGCATGTAAGACCTCTGCAACTCATCCCCCAATGGCGTGGAGATGAGACTTTGTATTCTTGGGCAGCAAGGATGCATCGTATTGTTGGGTATTCCGTTAAAGACACTGGGCGACTGTTGTTTGGCGCATCACATGCCTACAAAGAATGGGCAACTAGCACTCGGTTTGCACATTTCGGGATCGCAACTAACAAGCACCTTGGAAACACAAAGGACATTTTGTTGCAAAGAACTGTTCTCGCGGCCTACTATCCATTTTTGAGATATGAGCAGCGTGAAGAGTTTGACCGATGCGCTGAAAGTAATGTGCGAACACCTTGGCTAACGCGATTTGGAATGCGTGCCAGCACCCTAGACAAGGTAGAAATGCGTTGGTGCCAATGCTGCATTCAAAATGATCTTGCAGATGGCGCAATGCCAAGGTGGCGACTTCCTCACCAATTGCCAGGGGCTTGGTGGTGTGTAGAACATGACTTGTACTTAAATAAGCTCAATCCAGATATAGCTGAATGGGTGATTCCTTTAATCACTAACCCGACGTCCCAACCGTTGCTAAACAACGAATGTATTCAGGCACTGCGTAATTTGTCTGCGCTAGCTGGTAGCTTGGTAGGCAAGGAACGCGTCAATCTTGTTGGTATTAAGCGAGCTGTACTTTCACGCTTGAGAGACATGGGTTTAGTGACATCCATTAAACCTGTGTCCTCCGAGATTCTTCAACAGTGGTTTGCGTTGACACGCTTGGCTGAAGCAGTAAAACAAGTCGAACCTTCGATCCAATCGGTGATTGAAAAACAATGGATTTACGAAACTCTTCTCAAGCGAAGAGCTAGCCATCCTTTGTTATGGATGATGTTGTGGGTGGCTACCTTTGAAGGATTTTCCACACAAGATGTGGTTCGAGGTTTTCACGAGCCAGACGCGATGCTAATTTGGCAAGACGATGGCCAAGGTCAGTTGTGGATCGAGAAAGAGTTTCAAGCGGATGAAAAAGTACAAGCCATTGTGAAAAACGCAAAGACAATTAAATCTGCGGCCCAGCAGCTAAAGGTATCCGTTGCAACGATTAGACGCTATATGAAAGAAGCACAATGCTCACCCCAACATGTACGGGGGACAAATCTCAGGCAAAACAGAAAGGTCGCAGCGTTAGCTGAAATTGAAGCCCTGATAAATGAAACACACGATGTAACCAAAACGGATGTGCACCTACGGTGCAAAGGATCTGTGAGTTGGCTTAAGCGGTGGGAGCCAGAATTGCTTGCTTCAACTTTGGCAAAAATTCCGGAAATAAGAGATAGGCAATGTGTACTGCCATTATTTAATGCATAGGGCTCAGGCGTTCAAAATACGTTCTATCGGCCTAATTTCTGAAGTTGCTTTAGATTCAAAATCATAGACGCGCTCACCTTTCAGTGTTGAAACCGACCTATAGGGTGAGCGCGAGCCCCGTTAGCTTTGGAGCCCTTGTATCGTAGAACTAGAAGTTGTCCCGTAAATTCCGTATATAGCGCATAGTGAGATGGCCGTCACCGTCTAGTGGCTTGTTTATTGCGGTGGCTATCTCTTTAGATACCGATGGAATTTGCTTACAGCGCGTAGGAGGCTGCTCAAGCTCATCCAAAACCGTAGTTGGCAAGCGCTGTATCAAACCATGACACATCGCCCTGTCCAGCGCCTTTTTGCCAATTCTGTCGATCAAGTTCATCAGTTTTGGCACAACTTCTACCAGGAGCTCCCACTGGTCCTCTTTTGCTTCCCAATATGAGCTCTGAACAAGATTCGACATCGTCGTCCAGTTAGGGCTCTCGGAATCAAACGACAGGCTCAGCATGGGCGGGCCTTCAGTTTGAGGCACTAAAAACTGAGCAAAGTACCTCGGATGTTCCTCAGAGGCATAAACCATCAGATCACGATTCGCCACCTTGTCAAGAAGCTTGCGGCTCAGTGTGAGATTAGATGTTTTCACTACGAACGCAACTTCATTTGCGAGGTAAGTGAAGTCAACTTTCAACTCCTGGCGAATGTCGAACTCAGTAGCCGGACGAACGAACAACAAACCTGGTTGACCATCAGTGCGAGGTGTTACAGGCAAACATTCATCTCGAAAAATTGCCTCCTTCAGCGTCAAGAAGTAGTCGTCAAATTCGCCAGAATGTTTCCCACACTTTTGATCATAGGCAATCCATTCCAAGCAAACAGGGTTCTCGTGCAACATCACGACCTGACTGAAGTTGTCGCTAGTTGATGCAAGCTCAACTGTCGTGAAACTCGTCGGATTCGTTTCCAGTGTTCTCACTGGATATCCGAAAACAACGTAGCAATTTCCATCCTCAAGAACGACTGGCAAAAGGTCGTTATCGCCAGCGCGGTACTCCGCAATATTGCCAACAGCCACGAGGGCGGCTTCGAACCAAGCCTGATGTTGAGACATCTCTTTTGTTAGTTCAACATCCGGAAACTTTATATCCTCTGCGTCTAGTTCATCGAGGTAGTCCAGAGCAGCTTGATACCACGCCATCGGTTCTGCCCAAACGATTTGGAGCATTCCTCCAGCAGGCTCAGCGTACTCCCCGAACTCGTGCTTGGGACCAAAGTCGTAGTACCTTGGCAAATAGGTTCGCGTGCCCACCAGCCTGATGCAAGCTCCATTGACCACAATATTGGACTCCACCACAGCCCATGGATCGGGACCAATGTTTGTTGCGCGCCAGGCAGAGGCCTTGAGGGTCGGCACCAGATCATCAAGTGTTGTAGGAACTGAATCAACGACAAAGACCTCTTGAACGAGATCAATCAGTCCCGCTAGGTTTGAGTTTGTCAACATGTGCTGACTCAACGATTTGGCTAGGTCGCAACGAATCGCAGCGAAATACAAACGGGCTTGGTCTGACCGAGGCAAAGCCGTCAGCATTTGAATATGTCTGTCCAAATCTTGGCTCTTCAGACGGGCTTCCAAATCACGCCATTCAGCGCATCGGTAGAACGCCCGAGCCAGGATGGTCTTGGCCGCAGTGGTTGGTAGTTTGAGCCTTACCGCAAAACGCTTGGCTTGACGGTGGATGGTGTCGAGCTGGTGCTCGACATGCGTGGAATCGTTCATTGTTTGTCCTCTATGCATATGCACCAGAGACGCCCACCCACCTTCCCTGGTGCTCACAAAGAGCTAACCTTAGGGCAGAAAAACGCAGGTCGATTCCACTTTGCTGTGGCCCTATGGGCCCTGGGGATGGGCAGCACGCCGACCATGCAACGGCGCGAGCAAGAGTCTACACGCTAGACGATGATTGAAAGACAGGTAATTAAACTAGCACTGCGCGTGTTTCTGTTTTCGATGAGCACCAGTGGGCCAAAAATTTATGTGTCTGGTGTAGCGCCTCTGGGCATATGTCACTTTGTTGAGCGCCCCAAACCGGACAGCCAAGTTTTCCGTAACTTGACAGCTTTAGGCTGATTGCTGAAGTTCACCAACGACTCCTTTGCGGCATCTCGGCTCCCTGTTCGATGTGGGCAGTTTCAAGGCCCCCAAGGAAAGCTGCGGCTCGAGCAAGACCCTGCGAAGGGCTGCCTATTCGGCCCCGGAACTTGACTGACGACATCGTGCGCTTTTCACATCCAGCGAAGCGACTAAGGCCTCAACGGGACAACTTGCTCGGACGAGTGATGTTCCCCTGGATGACGAGCGTGATGACCGCCACGTTGGCTGGCGGTGCTGACATCAAAACGTCGATGCCGTCGGCCGCCGACCAAGGCGCAGAATTTTTGACGCTGGTATCCAGAATGCACAACAGAGCTACGCGCTTGCCTTTGGCCACCGCGTAGCTGGCAGCTTGCTCGACATATTTGCGGCAGCCTTCCATCTGTTTGATCCGCGTGCCCGTCTTCTTGAGCTCGATCGTGATTCCGCGAAGGCTCAAGTCAGTGAAGCCCCCTGCGGCCGCGGGGTGCTCCTCCAGATCCGACCCGATGCGGGGCGACCGGCGAAGGTCCTCACGAACCTGGGCTTGGAATTCCTTCTCGCACCACGTGCCATCGAACACGGCATCTTGAACTGCTCTCCCAGCAAGATTGCCCAGACTGGTCAGTAGCTCAAGAATGTCCGACAGCTCCTCGGCATTTGCTCTGCCTTCCCGTCTTAGCAGATCGCGGATCCACAGGATCTTTTCGTCGACAGGCTGATAGCCGGTAATCGAGTTGGCCCGTATGTCGAAGCCCTCCACCAAAAGCGTACGGTGGCCGACGACAGCAACGGGCTGCTCTGAGCTGGCGGGTTGGAATGCCGCCGTGTACTTGAACTCGAATGGCCTCGATTTCAATCCCTGTGCGATCTGGAGAGCAGCACGACCCGTCTGGATGAGCGTGTACGGTGGCTCCGTGGACGGCTTCGTGAACGTGAACTCGGAGAGCTCGTAGGTGCTATTGGGCTCCGCCGAGATCGGCGTCAGCACCAGGTGCGTGGCGCCCTCTGGCCATCGAGAGACTCTGACCTCGATCTCCATGTCATGCAATTCGCGCGGGACGAGGTGGTGGATGTTGGCCGCTGGTTGGCCACCAAGCTGAAACTTCACGAAGGCCACTGAGAGCTCCGTAGGCCGTGGGCGCTCTTCAACTTTTTCCGGACCGGCCGGAATGCGCGGCCTCTCCTCAGAAAACACACCGATCGGCAACGGAATGCCAGCCAGCGTTTTGCAGATAGACTCGAAATCGGCAATGGTTGCGACAGACTGCAATGAGGCTGACGCATCCACGAGGCTCTTGGCGACGTCTTTCTTACCAAACTCCTTAAGCCAAAGACGATGGCGCTCCACTGCACTGCGCAGGAACCGGTCACCGTCTGGAACTGCGTCGAGAACTGCTTGCCGCCACTCCGCCAGAGACAGCACGATGCGCAGGAGCGCCGAAAAAGCGCCGTAGACCGTTGCGGTCGAAGCCCGCCCATACCTGAGAGACGCATCATCCAACTCGGTGCAGATTTGGCGTAAAAGCTCGGCGCTGACGACCTCGCCACCGCCGAGCTTGCGGAGCGCTTCAACTGCCTGAATTCGGGCGAAAAACACCTGGGAAAGGATTGCGTCTCTCTGCATATTTCTCTTGGTCTTCCTTCAACAATTGATATAGGCCTTCCCACTCCGCCTTCAGCGCATCCTGCAGAGACAGATCTCCTGCAGCAACCGCAGCCTCGAACTGCACCGCCACAACGTGTAGCCGCCTGGACCACTTCATGCGCCTCATGGGCACGGTATCTGGGATCGCCTCCCAAGACGATTCAATGGCCTCGACGGCTTCATTCCACGCCCCGACGCGAGTAAGGACTTCAACGACGGCGCCCACGTGCCAGCCGCGATCCGCCCGGTGCACCGATAGCTTGCTGAGATCCGCGGATCGCTTGCTTGCCTCGGCATCAGGTATCGAGTACAGCAATCGGATGACATCCTCCTGACCATGGTCGCTGACCTCCGGATCTTCCAAAGCCCTGATTACCAGATCAACAAAGGTCGGCTGGCCCTTCAGATACTTGGAGAGCGAAGTGAGGTTCCTGAGGTGCATGTGGACCGAGACACCCATCAAGACTTTCAGGCACCACCGGGCCAGATTTGCACGAGATGCATCGTCAGCGGTGTACCGGCGGAAGTAGAGCTGCATCCAATCCAACAGGAAACTCTCAACTTTTCCCTTGTTGCCATAGACGCGAAGGAGCGTCAGAAGTGCCCTGCCAGCCCTCTGCTCCAACTCACCAGAGAGAGAGAGATGCTCTCAAGCGCCTTCGCTGCAGCCTTGTGGACAATCACGTACTGGTCTTCCAAAAGCAGGATGAATGCTTCAAGAACCAGCGCCGGGAGATCGTTGGAGCGCTTCCGTCCAGCGCGTCCCAACGTCTCCGCAGCACTTGCACGCACCAGCGTTGAGGTGCCCACCATGGCCGTGTAGAGCTCAGGCAAGACGAGACGCAAACCTTCTGGTGTAGCGATGAGCTTGCTCGACTCCTCCAGCAGAACAGCGATCAAGGTGTGACGGCCGCCGTCTATCCTTGACAAGAAGTCGACGTATGACTCGGCCGCAGCCAGACTCCTGCTTGCTGCCGCTGCCGCAATCGCTGCGAACACCTCTCGTGAGTCATAAAGCGCCGATTGAAAGTTCTGCGTGTCCAGCACGTCGAGGAAGCTTTCCGACTTGCTGAGCGATTGCTCGGCGTCAAACGCTTCACGACGGGCATCCATGACGGCAGCTGCGCCTAGCGCAATGTCCAACACTTCATCAACAGACTCAACGATCTCCTCGCCGTATGGCCTCAACGTATGAGTAATTTCGGTCAATACAGTGAGATTCTTCGAAGTGCTAGACCATGCCACGAACCGCATCAGAGCGATGGCAGCGACCTTGCCATCCAGCGCTTCTTCTTCGGTGCGACTGGTCCCGAAGATTTCGCCGTAGGCCCTCACGAGGCGAGCTTCACCCTCCGCTGTCGCACCTTCGAAATAGGTGGCGATCAATTTGTCTGTCTCAGAAGGCGCATGGCGGAGGGCAGCGGCAACCGCACGTTGCAGGTCGCTGCACACCATCCGCATTTCTCGGTCGGCATCGCTGTCGTCGATCAATAGATGCGCACGCGTCAGCTTGGTCACAAGCGACCGTGAAAACCGGTCTAGGAGATCCGGAGCTTGCGCTGAGAGAACCTTGAGCCCGGCGGTTCCCATCCGGATGGCATAGGAGCTCCGTGAATCGAGCAGGCGCTGAATTGCGCGACAAACGGCCTCTGGCCAGACTGCAAAAACGGCCTTCAAGGGATCGGGATGGAAGACCCGCTCGCCATGGCCAAACTCGGAGCGAGGGGCTTGTGCGAGGCTGATCAGCGCTGGAGCTGCCGCCTCCATTGTCTGTTCATCTGCTAGCTCAGGCGTCTCCATTACGATGTACGCAGCAGTTTGAACTGCGGCGCGTTTCGCTAGGCACCGCAGCGCTGCATCCGCAAGGCGGGCCGGATCAGCTTGTGCACACTTCAGAGCCTGTAACGCCACATCTTGGCATCCGGCCTCCGGGGATGCGGTCAACTCAAAAAAGTAGTCAGTGAGCGATGGCGTTAGGACTTCGGGAGCGAGCCGCACCGTCTCGACGACTCGTGTCTTTGCGTCGTCGGCATGGGTGGCGTCGAGGGTGTCCAGGTCGTCAAGCAGGGCTCGAACTGCTGCGTTCTGACCGACGCGTAGGGCCTCTCGTTGCTTTTTCCGTGCCTCAAGCGCCGCTTGTAGTTCCGCCTCAGCACGATCAGCCTCTTCCTGCTGGCGGATTGCCTTGCGGTCGCGCTGACCCACCAGGATGGAGAGATTCGGCATGCGTACCGCTTTGCGCTTGTCGCAATGCGCGCAGTTGCGGTCGTGAAAGTCGAGGGCACACGATTCCAGGTACCAGCCGGCGAAGCCGCTGGCTGGGGCGAAGTCGCACTCCATGGCGAAGTGACCAATGGGCAATCCAGTTTGCTGAGCAATCAAGCCAACTCCGCCCTGGTTGCTCACTCGCCCGTGAGAGCACCAGTTGTGGATGAGCTCCACAACATCCTTGTTCCGCTCGCCATCCCTGATCATCTGACCATATCTAGCTTCGTCCATGCCGTTCGAACTCCTGATCGCTGCGTGACCGCCCCGTAGAGCGAACCTCCGCATGCGCGGAACCTCGCTGTTCCAATTCTATGGCTTGAAGACGAGCTTACCACCGCCATCGGGCCGTGATCCTCGGTTCAAACCCAAATCGGCGCGCTGCGAAGGGCATCGGCGACGCATGCCGACATCGGCTCGGCCAGCAGCGCTACTGCTGTGATGACCACTCAGGATGACGGATACGCGACACGCAGCGGACGGCTTAGCCCTCTGCTGAACTCAGGCGTCGGACGACCGCATGCAAGTGCAGCAGCCGCTGAATCGTCTAGGCCGCCAGCAACTATCATCGAGGATGATTGAGCAAGCTTGAACTAGAAAGTCTCTAGACTGCGTGAGCGGCAACCGCATGCGAGTATCGCCCTAGTCGTCCCTCGGACGAAGCCCCCTATAACTGTGAGTCTGTGAAGGAGGACAAATGACAAAAGATCAAGAAGAGACGCCTACGGCAGCCTCTATCACTGCGCTGACGAAGCCACTCATCGAAAGCTTCGCGATTGAAGGCCTTCACGGCTACCGATCTCTCAGCCTCAACACGAGGTTCTCAGGCAGTGTCTTAATAGCACCGAATGGCTCTGGCAAGACCACGTTCCTAGGGGCGTTAGATGCATTCCTCAAAGGGCAATTCACGCGTCTAGCCGGCCTCAACTTTGAATCCATAACCTGCCGCTTGCGTGGGGTGTCAGAGGAACTCACGGTTACGAAGCAAGAAATTGATGATTTCTCTTCGATTCCGTCGGAAAGCAATTTGATTGGTTTTGCGAAGTCTTGGGAACTTGCTCCTACTGTCCTTCAAGATTTCCTTTTGAATGATTATTCCAGCGTTGATCAAGACGAGATCCGAGAGAACTCTGTTTACCAAACAATATATGCCAAGTCTGGATATCGGCATGCGGCTGTTAAAAACATTTGCGATCATTTGACTCAGTCCCTCAGTGGGCGGCTCCCAAACATAGATCGGATTAGGGACATCCTAAAGCTGACGCTTGCCGACTATGAGGTGGTCTATTTGCCAACTTATCGGCGCATCGAAATATCGCTACCAGAGGACCCTGAGGCCAGGCCAGGCTATAGGAAGCGTCAGAGTGTGCGTGCTCGCCTCGGTTTGACCCGGCAAGGCTTGCATTCTGGGGAGATCCAGTTTGGATTGGCTGACATCTCCGAGCGTCTTGCAGGTTTGCACCGACAGATGGTTTTTGAATCGAATCGAGGCTATGGGCAAATCAGTGCGAACATTGTCAATGACTTGATAACTGGCGCGTTCGAACGAGAAATCCCGAGTCTAGATGCTCGGCCGTCGCGTGAAGACTTGCATCTCTTCTTTTCACGTATTGAAGAAATGGAAGGACGGCGTTTTGGACCCTACCAAAACCTAATTCCAAACATCGATGCTATTTATTCGGGATCAATTCCGGCGGAGTCAGAGAAGTTCTTAACCTACTTTCTTGGCAAACTAAACTCGGTCATTGAGAAGACTCGCGATGTTGAAAGTGTTGTAGAGGAATTCATTGGGAACTGCAATAGATATTTATCTTTGCCTGACGAACTGCTTGCCCGAATTGGTCAAGCGCAGGATGCAAAAGAGTTGACCTTCGACAGGCGGAATCTGCGTGTCACAGTAACTAGCAAAGCACTAAGCCGAAAGGTTCCACTCGACTCACTTTCGTCCGGTGAAAAGCAGATGATTTCCTTGTTTGCTCGGTTGTACTTGTACCCACCGACGCGGAAGATTGTTCTTATTGACGAGCCGGAACTTTCCTTGTCGATTGATTGGCAAAAGAAAATTCTTCCTGACATCCTCGGCGCGCCTTCATGCGAGCAATTAATCGCGATCACGCATTCTCCTTTCGTGTTTGAAAACGAACTCGAGCCTTTTGCTACTACTTTGAAGATGAGGATCACGGGGCCCGTCAATCCCTCGCTATTTCCTGAAGAAGACGAAGGGCCTGTGAATGAATGAGATTGAAGACCCCTATGTGCAATACTTCCTTTCGAATCGCGATAGCCCCGCGCGCCAGAAGATCAAGCTTGCCGAATTTCGAGCCAAATATCCGGAGGGTCTAATTTTTTCGGTGGAGGGGGTTGACGATAAGCGGGTCTATTTCCACTGGATTCGCAGTATTGCACCGGATCTTCAATACGAAATGCACATATGCGGCACCAAAGATGATGCGCTGAAATTACTGGACGCGTTGCGACGGGATCAGACAGATCTAGCCAAAGATGTGTATTTCCTGCTCGATAACGACTTCGATGGATTGAAAGGCAGGGAACCTGGCCCTGAAGTATTTGTGACACCCGCATATTCGATTGAGAATTATTTGGTATGCAATAGTGTCCTTGACGACGTTCTTAGGGTCGAATTGCACTGCCACGGCGAGCCACAGTGCCGAGCGAATGTAAGAGAGGCCTTTTCAGATATATATTCGCAGTTCCTTGAGGTGACGAAGAGCTTGAACTGGCGCATATATCTGGCTAGGCGGGCAAAAATTCGCCAAGTTGGGGCTTTGCCCAGCAAGCTTTCTGAAATCGCTGTGGTGTCACTCCTGGAAGTCGCAGCCAGTGACACCGCTGCAGGTGACGCTGTCGTATTAGAGCGAGAGCCAAGCGCAGTTGAGATTGAGCATCACAAACCAGATTTCGATAGTTTGATTCCTCAGATGAATTACCGAGGGAAATTCGCTTTTTGGTTCTTCCTGCGCTGGTTGAATTTACTGGCCAGCGACAGGCGCAGCGAGCAATCCCGACTATTCGGTAAAACAACAAGCGCCCTCTTGCCAACCAATAATTTCACCCTCGACATGATGGCGTGCCGCTCAAGACCGCCTCGCGAGTTAAATGACTTTTTGCAGCGTTTCGTTGCGGTCTAGATGGGGCAACCAGTCAAATACTGTGGGTTCGCTGCCCGCGTAACCCACATCTTGGGAGCCCAACAGTGAGCCGCTAGGACGGTACCGCCTACGCGGCAGGGTACGCCTGTGGCTAACCCGCCCTACCGCTGAGCGACAGCTTTCCGCCGAGTTGTCGGAGTCGGCTGACAGGCCGCTCCGGGTCGATATCCGCAGTTCGCCCCGTCGAATAGCAGACACCGGCGGCGGGATGACGCAGTGAGCTGCAGCCAGACCGCTTGGCCTTCTGCTTCACCCACGACAGCAGGCATCACTGCTGGCACAGCGACCTGCGAGCCGATGACGGCTTCGTGTCACCGACCGTGAATCGGGCAACTTTCCCTGGAAGACCGCAACCGCTGCTAACTGGACGCTGAAAGCCCTCAATTTTCACAAAACTTGTTGAACTCTTCTTGTTAAAACCATTCAACACGAATTCGAAACATTGTTATTAAGATTCGCATGCGTTAAAAACTGTTCCACGTCTGTCAAAATTCTTCATATAAATCAACGCAATTCAAAACTTTCACATCTATGCTTTGAGTTTCAAGCGGACGAGTTCGAAACATTGCCCTCAAGTTCTAAACATTGTTATCAACTACCACCATTTCCGGATGCTTCATTACGAAACCGTTCCCGTCACGCCGTTCCAACAAAACTGCTCCATCGTCTGGTGCGATGAGACCATGCAAGCGGCCATCATCGACCCCGGTGGCGACTTGCCCCTGCTCGAAAATGCCTGCAAACAACTGGGCGTCACCCTAGAACAAATTTGGATCACCCACGCGCACGTGGATCACGCGGGCGGCACCGCCGACTTGGCGGAGAAGCTCAACCTCCCCATCATCGGTCCACACGAAGACGACCAGTTTTGGATTGATGGCTTGCCGCAAGCAGCGGCCAGCTACCACTTCCCCCCCTCACGGCCCTTCAAACCCACGCGTTGGTTGCACGATGGCGACAGCGTGACCTTGGGTGCGCACACCTTGCAAGTGCGCCATTGCCCCGGCCACACGCCCGGCCACGTGGTGTTTTACTCACCCGAGATCAAGCGTGCGTTTGTGGGTGATGTGCTGTTTGCAGGCAGCATTGGGCGAACCGATTTTCCGCGTGGCAACCACGAGGATTTGATCAACAGCATCACCCAGCGTTTGTGGCCCATGGGCGACGACACGGTGTTCATTCCCGGCCATGGGCCTGAGAGCACCTTTGGCCGTGAGCGTCGCACCAACCCTTACGTGGGCGGGACCTGAGCCGCGCACCCGTTTATTTGGTGCGCTCGTACAGCGGCATCACCTTGGGCAAGTTGGCCTGAATTTCTTCAATGCGCGTGTTGCCTGAAGGGTGGGTGCTGAGCCACTGCGGCGGCGCACCTTTGTTAGCCGCGCTCATTTTTTGCCACAAACTCACACCCGCGCGTGGGTCAAAGCCCGCGCGGGCGGCGATTTCCATGCCCACCAAATCGGCCTCGGTTTCGTCGTCGCGGCTGAACTTGAGGTTGATCAAGTTCGCGCCTTGCTTGGCCACGATGTCGGTGAGTTGCGGACTGACGCCAAAGAACACGGAAGCGACGGTGCTGCCAATGGTGGCAAGGCCATTGGTGGCGGTGGCTTTGCCCATGCGCTCGCGTGCATGCTCGCGCAAGGCGTGGGCAATTTCGTGGCCCATCACCATCGCCACTTCGTCGTCGGTGAGTTGCAGCTGGGTCAAGATGCCGCTGTAAAACGCAATCTTGCCACCGGGCATGCAAAACGCGTTGATTTGGTTGGAACCCACGAGGTTGACCTCCCATGTCCACTCCCGCGCGCGTGGATTCCAGTCATAGCTGTGCGGAATCAGGTCTTTGGCAATGCGGCGCAGGCGAATGACTTGCGGGTTGTTGTCTGGCCCTAAGGCATTTTTGCTGGCGGCTTCTTTCATCATGTCGCCGTATTGCTTGAGGGCCGATTGTTCGACTTCAGCCGCAGGCACGAGGTTGGCGAACACCGAGGCTTCTTTGTTCACCTCCACGCCATCGCGGGCCACCAGCGCGCCGCTGCCGAGCACGCAGGCAACCGCAACACAGCTGTAAAGAAAAACACGTGGGATGCGCATGACTGACCTTTGAATGAAAGCGTGAAAATAGCAGGCATGAACGATACAACAAGACCTGAACCCGCGCGCGCGCCAGACACTCAAAAACTCGCTTGGCTGGCCGCGTTTCATGTGTACTTGGAACCCGCTTCTTGGCGCATGTTGTGTCTGGGTTTCTCTGCGGGCTTGCCCCTGTTGCTGGTGCTGGGCACCTTGAGTTTTCGTTTGCGCGAGGCCGGCATTGACCGCAGCACGATTGGCTTTTTAAGTTGGGTGGGGCTGGCCTACGGTTTCAAGTGGATGTGGGCCCCCTTGGTGGACCGCCTGCCTTTGCCCCTGCTCACGCGCTGGCTGGGCCGTCGCCGCAGTTGGCTGTTGCTCGCACAGGCCACCGTGATGGCCGGCTTGGTGGGCATGGCCTTGCTCGACCCACAAGTGGCCTTGGCTCCGGTGGTGTGGTGCGCCTTGGTGGTGGCGTTTGGCTCGGCCACGCAAGACATTGCACTGGACGCCTTTCGCATTGAATCGGCCGACGCCCGGCACCAAGCCGCATTGGCCGCCACCTACCAAACCGGCTACCGCCTAGCCATGATTTGGGCTGGCGCAGGCGTGTTGTGGATTGCCGCGCGCGTCGCGGGCACCGACGACACCAACTACCAACACGCCGCTTGGCAAACCGCTTACCTCGTGATGGCCGCGTCCATGAGCCTGGGCGCGTTGACCGTGCTGCTCTCGCCCGAGCCCGCGCAGCGCGAGATGCCTGCCGCACGCAACGCGGCAGAGTGGTTGCAAGGCGCACTCATTGAGCCCTTTGCCGAGTTCATCCGCCGCTACCGCTGGCAAGCCGCGCTCATCCTCGGCTTGATTGCGGTGTACCGCATCAGCGATGTGGTGATGGGCATCATGGCCAACCCGTTTTATGTGGACATGGGTTACACCAAAGACGAAGTGGCCGCCGTCACCAAAGTGTTTGGCGTCATCATGACGCTGCTGGGCGCTTTCATTGGCGGCGTACTGTCAATGCGTTTGGGCGTGATGCGCATCCTCATGTTGGGCGCGGTACTCAGCGCCCTTACCAATTTGTTGTTTGCTTGGCTGGCCACACGCGGCCATGACTTGACCGCTTTGATTTGGGTCATCTCGGCTGACAACTTGGCCAGCGGCATTGCGTCTGCGGCCTTCATTGCGTATTTGTCAAGCCTGACGAATGTGAACTACTCAGCCACGCAGTACGCGCTATTTAGCTCCATGATGTTGCTCGCGCCCAAATGGCTGGCTGGCTTCTCGGGCGTCTATGTGGACGCCCACGGCTACGAAGCCTTTTTTACCAGCACCGCGCTGCTGGGTGCGCCTGTGTTGCTGCTGGTGTGGTTGGCCTCACGCATCTTGCCGGTGGCGCACGAAGAAGTGGCTGCATCGCGCTGATTTACCCAGTCTTTACCTGGCCTTCAGTCAAGCTCAGAAAACCCAAGGCATGATGAATTCACCATGAATACCTTGCTCCTGATCGAAGACGACCACCGACTCGCCAACATGGTGAGCGAGTACCTTGAACTCTCTGGTTTCACCGTACAACACGCGGCCAACGGGCTGAGCGGTCTGAAGACGCTGCAAGACACCGCGCCAGCGTTGGTGCTGCTCGACCTGATGCTGCCCGACCTCGACGGCCTTGAAGTGTGTCGCCGCATCCGCGCCTTGCCCGGCGCCTTGGCACAAACTCCCGTGCTGATGCTCACGGCCAAGGGCGATCCGATGGACCGCATCGTCGGCCTAGAGCTCGGCGCAGACGACTACCTGCCCAAACCCTTTGAGCCCCGCGAATTGCTGGCCCGCATCCGCGCGGTGCTCCGCCGTCACGCGCCTGGCGTAGCAGCCGAGGACACGCACCAAACCCTCAAATTCGGCTCGCTAGAGCTAGACCGAGACGCTCGCACCGTCAGCGTGCGCGGCCACGTGTGCGACCTGACCGCCTACCAATTCGACCTGCTGTGGGTGTTGGCCGAACGCGCAGGCCGCGTGCTGTCACGCGACCAAATCATGGAGGCGGTGCGCGGCCGAGAACTCGAAGCCTTTGACCGTTCCATCGACGTGCACATGGGTCGCATTCGCGCCGCCATTGAAGACGATGCCAAAGCCCCCAAACGCATCTTGACCGTGCGCGGTGTAGGCTACGTGTTCGCCAAACAACAAGACTGAAGCCATGCCAACCACCGTCACACCCAGTCGAGGCCGGCACTTGCCTTTGTATGTGCGCATTTGGCTGGCGGTGGTGTTCGCAGTGGCCGTGTTGACCTTACTCACAGGCTGGGTCTTGCGCATGACGGCCGAGCCCCCGCTGCGCGAAGTCATGGTGCGCAATGCAGCAGGTGAACTGGTGGGTGAAGGTAAAGCGCGCCTGCGTCCACCGGATGGTTTGCCCGTGGAAGCCCCGCCTTTGCAAGAGCCCGATATGTCACATCCGCCCGGGCACTTTGGCTCTGGCCCCGAATTCATGGTGCGCATGAACAACGGCGAGTTGATGCACATCCATCTGCCTCGCCCGCCCCACACCTTTTGGTCGCGCCCGCCCTTTGGGTTTGCGTGGACGCTGGCCTTGGTCGCGTTGGCAGTGGCCTTGGGCACCTACCCCATCGCCCGACACCTGACACGGCGTTTGGAAAATTTACAAAAAGGCGTGGAGCAATGGGGCACGGGCAACCTGTCGGCCCGCGTGGCAGAACAAGGCAACGACGAGGTCACCTTCTTGGCCCAACGCTTCAACCATGCGGCAGAACAAGTCGAGCAGTTGGTCACCTCGCACAAATCTCTGCTGGCCAATGCCTCACACGAGTTGCGTTCACCCCTCACCCGCATTCGCATGGGGCTGGAATTGATGGGCAATTCGCCCTCACCGGCCATGAAAGAAGAAATCTCACGCAGCGTGGGTGAACTCGACCAACTGATTGATGAAATTTTGTTGGCCAGCCGCCTAGATGCCAAAGAGATCGATCTGGGCACTGTCGAAGCGGTGGACTTGACAGGTCTAGCCAGCGAAGAGTGCGCACGTGTCGATGCCCACCTAGATCTGGGCTTGACCCCCCAAAGCTTTGTGGTGCCGGGCGTGGCCAAACTGCTGCGCCGCATGCTGCGCAACTTGCTTGAAAACGCGCGGCGTTACGGCACCTCCGACATTGAGGTGCAACTCGCTCCGCAGACCGAGCGCAACCGCCCGTGGGTTCGCTTAACCGTGTGTGACCGCGGCCCCGGTGTGCCCCTGGATTTGCGCGAACGCATCTTTGAGCCCTTCTATCGCTTGCCCGGCGCAAGCGAACGCGAAGGGGGCGTGGGACTGGGCCTGTCGCTGGTGCGCTCTATCGTGCAACGCCATGGCGGGCAGGTGCACTGCGAAGACCGCGCTGGCGGCGGTGCCTGTTTTGTCGTGGAACTGCCAGCAAGCTAAGCGCGTTGCACAATATTGGCATGACACATGCCTCTTTGAACACACGGTTTGCCCAGCATTTTGCCCTCACCACACCCTTGGCCTTAGCACCCATGGCTCTCGCCACGGGCGGTGCTTTGGCAGCCGCCTGTGCGCAAGCAGGCGCACTGGGTTTGGTGGGTGGCGGCTACGGCGACTTGGCTTGGACCCAACGCGAATACACCTTGGCGACTGAACTGCTCAAAAGCGATGCCGCCGCGCATGCGCGCTTGGGCTGCGGCTTCATCACTTGGAAGCTGGACGAAAACGCCCAAGCCCTGGACTGGGTGCTGACGCAAAAGCCCTGCGCTGTGATGTTGTCGTTTGGTGACCCTCGCCCGTATGCCGCGCGCATTGCCGCCGCTGGCGCACAACTGATTTGCCAAGTGCAACGCTTAGACCAAGTGCCACAAGCCCTCGAAGCCGGTGCCGCCGTCATCGTCGCGCAAGGTGGCGAAGCCGGAGGTCACGGTGCCAATGCGCTGGAAGGCCGCAGCACGTTCACCCTGGTGCCCGAAATTGCCGACTACTTGGCCGCACACGCACCCCACACCTTGCTGCTCGCCGCAGGCGGCGTGGCCGATGGCCGTGGCTTGGCCGCCGCGTTGATGCTGGGCGCGGATGGCGCCTTGGTGGGTTCACGCTTGTGGGCCACACAAGAAAGCTTGGCCGCCACAGGCGCCAAAACACTGGCCACGCACACCAGCGGTGACGGCACCGCGCGCAGTGCGGTGTTTGACATCTTGCGCCGTAAAAACTGGCCTGCCCCGTATGACTTTCGCGCCATCCGCAATGCGTTGCACCGCCAGTTCGAAGGCCACATCGCCGCGCTGCAAGCCAGTCCAGACGCGGCCCGCGCCGAGTACGACGCAGGCGTGAAAGCTGGCGACTTCACCCGCGCCCACGCCACCGTGGGCGAAGCGGTGGGTTTGATTGCCGATATCCCACCTGCGGCCGCATTGATTGCACGCATCACACACCAAGCGCAAGCTTTGCTGGCGCCATAAAGACACGCATGACCCAACGCATTCTGATCTTGTCGCACGACAACAAAATTGGCGACGCCATTGTGGTGACGGGTTTGCTCAAGCCTTTGCGCGCGCATTGGCCTGATTGCGAAATTGGGGTGCTGTGCGGCGCCAGCAATGCCGCGCTGTACCGCCACCACCCCGATGTGAAGTGGTTGCACGTGTCGTCCAGCCGCAATGTGTTTGCGCGCCTATGGGCCAGCCTGAAAGCCCGCATGAAGCGGTACGACATGGTGGTGCACTTTGGCCTAGACCTAGCCAACCCCTCGGTGCAAATTGTGCTGAACACAGTCAACGCCAAGCAACGCTTTTTATTCTTGCAACACCCCACTCGGCCGCTGCCCAACGATGTGGTGATGCAAGGCGATTGGGGATACAGCGCCAACACCGCAGCGCAACACTACACGGCGCGCCACCTTCGGTTTTTGCAAACGCTGGGCGTGGCCGCTGCGCCTTACCAATACGACATCCATTTAGGTTCAGCCGCTCCCCCGACGCCAGCCACCCACGCGGGCTTGCGCATGGTCATCAACAGCCAAAGCAGTGCGGCCAACAAATCGTTCTCGCTGCCATGGTTGCAGGCGTTTGTGACCGCTGTGTATGCGCAGCACCCCAACATTCACATGCAGTTGCTCAGCGCCAGCCCGGCGCTGGAAGTGGCGATGCGTGAGATGTGCCAAGCCCACGCCGACCGCGTGACGGTGATGCCCTTTGCCCCCACCGTCACGCCCGCGTTGGCCATCATTCAAAGCGCCGACTTGGTGGTGTCGCCCGACACCTATGCTGTGCACGCCGCCAGCGCATGGAACAAACCCGTCATTGCGCTGTATGAGCCCAGCGTGCTGTCGGTGGATTCTTGGGAGCCCTTGTCTGACACCTACGCCCAAATCGTTGCGCCCGCCGGCCAAGCCGTGAGTGACATTGGTTTGCCAGAGGTGATGAAAGCGCTCGCACAGGTGCTGACGGCGCCCCACACGCGCACGCGGGTGTTCTTACAGCCGGCCTGAGCGCGTCCGCCCGGTGCTCAGTTTTCGATCAACAAGGCGCGCTGCTCGGGCGTCCACTTTTGGTCGAGTGGAATGAGCTTGTCTTTGTCCACAAAGGGTGGGTAGCCACCCTTCATGGTCAGGCGGATGTAGTGGTGGTTGAAGCAGTCCAGCGCGATGTGCATGGGACGAATGTCACCCACGTCGCGCGCACGCAGGGCGGTGCGCAAAAACAAATCAAAGTCGGCGGCTTGTTGCGTCTCGTCCCAAGGGCCCAAGATGGCCAACGCACGGCGCGAGAACATCACGGTGTTGCCCACAAAGCCTTCGACGGCTTGGTGTTTGAACTTGTCTTGGCGGTATTTGCAAAACGCGGCCCAGTTGCCGTACATCCATTTGTGCATGAGCAGCAAGCTGTTGCGTCCTGTGCCCAACAAGCCCACCAAGCCGCGAATGCGGTTCCAGCGGCGGCGCAGTTTTTTGGTGGCCGCTTTGCTTTCAATACGCTCAATGCCGCATGAGGTGATGACGTCGAGTTGGTTGTGCTCGGCGTTGGCGATCAGCGTGTCGTCCCAATCTTTGCTGACGATGATGTCGTTGTTCAAAAACGCCAGCCACTCGCCTTGCGCGATGGCAATGCCTTGGTTTTGTGACACGGGGTACGAGTAGTTGCCAGGGTTGCGAATGACGCGCGCACCGACAGACTCAAAGAAGTCGGCACTGGCATCGGTGGAGGCGTTGTCAATGACGATGAGCTCAAACGCATGCCGGGTGTTTTTGACCAAGTTCTCCCAATAAATCTGGTTCATCGGCAATTGGTTGTAGACCGCGGTGATGATGCTGAGCTTGGGCTTTTGTTCGGACATGGTCAGGCTTTGAAAATAGGCTCAGAGCAAGCGGTACACGCGTTCAGCCGACACATCTTCTAAACAACGCGTGTGGTCCAACGGACAGTTGCGCTCGTAGCAAGGTGAACAAGCCAATGGCGGTTGGTAGTTGGGGTCCACGCGCAGCCACACCACGCGCGCACGGGTGTTCAAAGGCGGTGTGTGCTCGGGGCTGGAGGAGCCAAACACCGCCACTTGCGGCACCCCAAACGCAGCGGCCACATGCATGAGGCCGGAGTCATTGCTGACCACGCGATGCGCGTGCGCAATCAACGCAAAGGCTTGCAGCAAATGGGTTTGGCCTGCCAAGTTAAAGCAATGGCCAGGCTTTTTGGCGTTGGCGGTGGTGGCAATTTCTTGGCAAATATCGAACTCTTTGGTCGAACCCAACAAGAGCACGGGGTAGTCCACCATGGCCGCCAATTCGGCAAAGTGTTTGGCCGGCCACCGTTTGGCGGGGCCGTATTCGGCACCGGGTGCGAACACCACGTAGCTGTGTTTGGCCAAGGTCGGCAGCGTGGGCATGTGGGTCGCCAAGGCCTCGAGCGCTTCGTCCATCACGCCCACACCCGCTTTGAGCACGGGACGTAAATCACCCACCAGCTTCATCGCTTGGCCGGTGTTTTGGCCCACCAAGCTCAAGGCGGCGTACCACTCCACCATGGGAGGGCGTTCTTCGGTTTGGGGGTTGTCAAGGCGATCGGTCAGCAGGCCAAAACGCATCTCGCCGGTGTAGCCCACGCGTTTGGCAATGCCGGCCATCCACGGCAACAAGGCGCTCTTGAGGGAGTTGGGGCAGACATAGGCCACGTCGAACTTGCCGCGCAACTGACGCGCCAGTTTGAAGCGGCCCATCAGTTGCAAGCCGCCATGCTTGAACGGCATCTCGATGACCTCGGCCACGCCCGGCATCACGCGGTAGACCGGAGCAATCCAAGGCAGCGCAGCGACGGTGAGGCGCTCGCCACGCGCGGCCAAGCGGCGCAGCAAGGGCTCGGTCATCACCGCATCCCCAATCCATTGGGGCGCGATGATGAGGGCGTTTTTAGTGGTGGCCGCCAACGTGCTCGCCGGCTTTCAGTTTGTACACGGTGCCGCAGTAAGGGCACTTGGCTTCGCCGGTTTTGGCCACATCCAAGTAGACCTTGGGGTGGCTGTCCCACAGGGCCATGTGTGCTTTGGCACTGGGACAGAAAACACCGCCTTGGCCGTTGAGGTCCTTGGCTAAAAGTTCAATCGTGTTGCTCATGATTTTTTCCCGTGCGTGTTTAGACGTTGGTCAGCCAGTGTGCGTACTTGGGGTTGCGGCCGTTGACGATGTCAAAGAAAGCCGATTGGATTTTTTCGGTGATCGGGCCACGGCTACCGGCGCCCAGTTCGATGCGGTCGAGTTCGCGGATGGGCGTGACTTCAGCGGCGGTGCCGGTGAAGAAGGCTTCGTCTGCGATGTACACCTCGTCACGGGTGATGCGCTTTTGCACGATCTCTAGGCCCAAATCTTTGGCGATGTGGAACACGGTGTTGCGGGTGATGCCGTTCAAAGCGCCTGCCGACAAATCGGGGGTGTAGATGACGCCGTCTTTGATCACAAAAATATTTTCGCCTGCGCCTTCAGACACAAAGCCCGAGGTGTCGAGCAACAGCGCTTCGTCGTAACCTTCGTCGGTCACTTCCATGTTGGCCAAGATGGAGTTGGTGTAGTTGCTCACCGCCTTGGCTTGGGTCATGGTGATGTTGACGTGGTGGCGTGTGTAACTCGATGTCTTCACGCGGATGCCGCGCTTCATGCCTTCTTCGCCGAGGTACGCACCCCAAGTCCATGCGGCCACCATGATGTGGATGTCGTTGCCTTTGGGTGAGACGCCCAATTTTTTGTCGCCAATCCAAGTGAGGGGGCGGATGTAGCCGCTTTCCAAATTGTTCTCACGCACCACGGCGCGTTGGGCTTCGTTCACTTGGTCTTTGGTGAAGGGGATGGCCATGCGCAAAATTTTGGCGCTGTTGAACAGGCGGTCGGTGTGCTCTTGCAAACGGAAGATGGCGGTGCCTTGCTCGGTTTTGTAAGCGCGCACGCCTTCGAAGGCGCCACAACCGTAGTGCAAGGTGTGACTCAACACATGGATCTTGGCATCGCGCCAATCGACCATCTGGCCGTCCATCCAGATTTTGCCGTCACGGTCAGACATGGATGAGGGGATCACGACGCTCATGGGGTTTCCTTTGGACTTGTGTAATGTGTTCGCCAAGTGGCGTAATCGTTCATTTTAGCGAGCCCAGCACGGCCCTTCGCTAACGCAGAATTGATGCGGCTTAATCGTTCGCCGCGTGCGTCACAGGCGCCACATCGGTGGCCTGAAACGGGCGGTCCAGCGTCCAGCTTTGGAGCTTGCCTTGCACAAACACGCAAAGCACCACAGACTGGCTGCCATCGCGCCAGCTGAACACCTCGGGCTGAACGCCCTGCTCGGTTTCGGGCTGACCCAAGGCACGGGTCATGGCGATGACGTGCATCAAGCTAAAGCCCTTTTTGAGCTTGGCGTTGAGCATGACCGCGCTGTCAACAAAACCAATCGGGCGTTTGCTGGCACGTTTCATGAGTTGCACCAAGCGGGTGAAGTGCAGCAGCAGCCACATGACGCCACCGGTCACCACCATGGCAATGCCCATCCAGCCCCAGCTTTGCCAGGCCCATGCCGTCAGGCCCACGGTGCCAATGGGCACCAAATATCTTTGAAAGTTCATGGGCTTATTGTCTCAGGCTCTGCTGAGCCAACATGCTGGCTTTTACGTAGGGCGGCGGGGCCTTAGGTCAAGGAGCGCACCAAGCTGATGGCCTCGTCCACACGCTCCACGGCGTGCACCGTCATACCGGGTATGGGCTTTTTGGGCGCGTTGGCCTTGGGGATCACCGCAACAGTGAAGCCCAATTTAGCGGCTTCTTTCAAACGCTCTTGCCCACGCGGTGCGGGCCGAACCTCGCCCGCCAAGCCCACCTCGCCAAACGCGATGAAGCCTTGCGGCAGTGGCTTGCCGCGCAAGCTGCTTTGAATGGCCAGCATGACCGCCAAGTCAGCCGCCGGCTCGCTGATGCGCACACCGCCCACGGCGTTGACAAACACGTCTTGGTCCATGCACGCCACGCCCGCGTGGCGGTGCAACACGGCCAACAACATGGCCAAACGGTCACGGTCCAAGCCCACGCTCAGACGGCGTGGCGATGGGCCACCGCTATCGACCAAGGCTTGAATCTCCACCAGCATCGGGCGCGTGCCTTCCAGCGTGACCAACACGCAGCTGCCGGGCACGGGCTCGGCGTGTTGGCTCAAAAAGATGGCGCTGGGGTTGGTGACGGCCTTCAAGCCTTTTTCGGTCATGGCGAACACGCCAATTTCGTTCACCGCGCCAAAGCGGTTTTTGATGGCGCGCACCAAACGGTAGGTGGAGTGGGTGTCGCCCTCAAAGTACAACACGGTGTCCACCATGTGCTCCAACACACGCGGGCCAGCGAGTGCGCCCTCTTTGGTGACGTGTCCCACCAACACCACCGCCGTGCCGGTGGACTTGGCCATGCGTGTGAGGTGTGACGCGCATTCGCGCACCTGCGCCACCGAGCCCGGGGCGCTGGTGAGTTGGTCGGAGTACACGGTTTGGATGGAGTCCATCACCACCACCGCGGGCTGCAGCTTGTCGACGGTGGCGAGTATTTTTTCAAGCTGCGTTTCGGCCAGCACTTGCACTTGACTCTGGTCCAGTCCCAAGCGGCGCGAGCGCAAGGCCACTTGCGCCGCAGACTCTTCGCCTGTCACATACAAGGTGTTCATGCCGCTGCGTTGCAGGCCATCCATCGCTTGCAAAATCAAAGTGGATTTGCCAATGCCGGGGTCACCGCCAATCAGCACCACACCGCCCTCCACCATGCCACCGCCCAACACACGGTCGAGCTCCTCTTGGCCGGTGGGCGTGCGCGCCACGTCTTGCGCTTCGATGTCTGAAAGCACCGCCACCTCCGAAGCAGGTGCCAACGCCGCCATGCCGGCGTAACGGTTTTTGGTCGGACCGGCGCTATCGACCGTGCTTTCGATCAGCGTGTTCCAGGCGTTGCAGCTCTGGCATTTGCCCAGCCATTTGGCGCTGATGCCGCCGCAGTCGGTGCAGGTGTATTGGGTTTTTTCTTTGGCCATGCCCAGATATTACTGGATAAATAGACAGTTCTATTTCCTGTCGCCGGCGCCTCACCGGTTCGGGATGCGCCACCTCGCCCACACTAAACTGCAACCCTTGTTCAACCCCTCTTGAAAGCCACCCGTCATGCAAACCCCTGTGAACCTTTTCAAACAAGCGCTGCACAACAAACAACCGCAAATCGGCATGTGGATGGGTTTGGGCAACGCGGTCACCACCGACATTTGTGCGGGTGCGGGGTTTGATTGGTTGGTGATTGACGGTGAGCATGGCCCCAACGACTTGACCACCTTGCTGTCTCAGCTGCAAACCGTGGCGGCCTACCCCCATTCACACCCCGTGGTGCGCGTGCCGCACGATGCGCCGGCTTTGCTCAAGCAAGTGCTGGACATTGGGGCCACGACCGTGCTGGTTCCGATGGTGGACACGGCCGCGCAAGCCGCCGCCATTGTGAGCGCCTGCCGCTACCCACAAGACGATGGCAAGGGCGGCATTCGCGGCATGGCGGGCACGCGCGCTTCGCGCTGGGGCCGCTTCGCCAACTACGGCAAAGAAGCCAACGACCAAGTGTGTGTGCTGGTGCAAGCCGAAACACGCGAGGCGCTGAACAACCTTGACGCCATTGCCGCCACCCCCGGCGTGGATGGCGTGTTCATCGGCCCCGCCGACTTGTCGGCCTCGATGGGCCACATCGGTAACCCCACCCACCCCGAGGTGCAAGCCGCCATCGTGGACGCGATTGCGTGCATCCGCAAAGCAGGCAAAGCACCGGGTATCTTGATGGGCGACGAGACGCTGGCACGTCAGTACCTGTCGCTGGGCGCCTTGTTTGTGGCGGTGGGCGTGGACAGCATGATCTTGTCTCGCCAAACTTCAGCACTGGCAGCCAAATACAAAGAAGGCTTGGCAGAAATGACGGCCAGCAAAGGCCCCTATTAAGTAGGCGATCAGTCCTGCGTGAAACCCACGCGCGCAGAGACGGCACACATCAGCTCATAGCCGACCGTCTCGGCGGCTTGGGCGACTTCATCGATCGGCAGCAGCGCGCCGTTGGCAGCCTTGCCCCACAGCGTGACCTCGCTGCCGTAACCAGCCTCATGGCCCGCTTCGCTGCACGGCGTGAGGTCCACCGCAATCATGTCCATGCTCACGCGGCCCAAGGTGCGGGTGCGCACACCGTCGACCAACACGGGCGTGCCCGTGGGACAGTGGCGTGGATAGCCGTCGGCATAGCCGCAGGCCACCACGCCCAAGCGCATGGGCACCTCGGCTATGAACGACGAGCCGTAGCCCACGGTGTCGCCCACCTGCAGCTCTTGCGTCGCAATCACGCGGCTGCGCAGGCTCATGGTGGGTTGCAAACCCCAATGCGCGATGTTGTGCTCAGGAAAATCGGGCGCGCTGCCATACAGCGCAATGCCGGGGCGCACCCAATCGGCTGCCACCAATGCATCGCCTGCGTGGCGTAACAATCCAGCGCTGTTGCAGGTGCTGCGTTCGCCGGGCAAATCTTCGGTGGTTTTGGCAAACACCGCCATTTGCTGGGCAATACCTCGCGCGCCATCGGCGTCACTGAAATGGGTGATGAGCGAAATCTCATCGACTTGGGGCAACTGGTTCAAGCGCGTCCAAGCTGAACGAAAGCGCATGGGCGTGAAACCCAAGCGGTTCATGCCACTGTTCATTTTGAGGAAGATGCGGTGCGGCACTTGGGTTTTGTGGCGACTGAGCATGTCAATTTGCGCCTCGCAATGCACCGTGTGCCAGAGGTCTAGGCGCGAGCACAGTTCTAAATCACGGGGCTCAAACACACCTTCTAAAAGCAGCACGGGTCCGCGCCAGCCCAAGCTGCGTAGGCGTTGCGCCTCATCGAGGTCGAGCAATGCAAAGCCATCCGCCGCACGCAAACCTTCAAACACGCGCTCTATGCCGTGGCCATAGGCGTTGGCTTTGACCACCGCCCACACGCGAGCGTCAGGTGCGGCAGCGCGCATGCGGGCCAAGTTATGACGCAAGGCGTCGGTGTGAACAAAGGCTTGAATCGGACGGGGCATAACCAATATTGTGGCACCCGCGTGATATAACCTTGCCTCAGTTCAGAAGAAAGAAGCATCAGTCAGTTCGCAGCACGTTGCGATCTGCCAGACCCCCCCATGAAGCGCGGTTTTTACACCATCATGTCGGCCCAGTTTTTCAGCTCGTTGGCCGACAACGCCCTGTTTGTGACAGCCGTCGAATTATTGAAATCAGAGGGCGCCGCTGAATGGCAGCGCGCCGCTTTGGTCCCCATGTTTGCCTTGTTCTACGTGGTGCTCGCGCCGTTTGTCGGCGCGTTTGCCGACTCACGCCCCAAGGGTGAGGTCATGCTCATGAGCAACACCATCAAGGTGCTGGGCTGCTTGCTGATGTTGTTTGGCTTGCACCCGCTGTTGGCCTATGCGGTGGTGGGCTTGGGTGCTGCGGCGTACTCGCCAGCGAAGTACGGCATCTTGACCGAGTTGCTACCAGCCTCGCAGCTGGTCAAAGCCAATGGGTGGATTGAGGGCTTGACCATCACCTCCATCATCTTGGGCGTTTTGTTAGGTGGTCAACTGGTCGGCCCCAACTTGTCGGGCTGGTTGTTGTCGTTTGACCTGCCCTTCGTTACCACCGGCATCGACACCTCGGCAGAAGCGGCCATCAGTTTGTTGATTCCCTTGTACGCCTTGGCCGCATGGTTCAACACCCGCATTCCTTACACGGGCGCTGCGCTCATGCCCATGCGTGCGGACCCCGAGAAAAGCATGGCGCGCAACCTGCTGGCCTTGGTCCCCGATTTTTGGCATTGCAACCAACGTTTGTGGCAAGACAAGCTCGGACAAATCTCGCTGGCCAGCACCACCTTGTTTTGGGGTGTGAGCGGCAACCTGCGCTACATCGTGCTGGCTTGGAGCGCTGCGGCCTTGGGCTACACCACCACGCAAGCGTCGAGCTTGGTCGGCGTGGTCGCGATTGGTACGGCCGTGGGCGCTGTGGCAGCGTCGATGAAGATGCGACTTGACCACGCCACCCGCCTCATGCCCTTGGGCATCGCGATGGGCTGTTTGGTAGTGGCGATGAACTTCATCGACAACCTTTGGGTGGCCGTGCCTTTCCTGATTGTTTTGGGGGGCTTGGGCGGCTTCTTGGTGGTGCCCATGAATGCCTTGCTGCAACACCGCGGCCACAACCTCATGGGGGCAGGCAGGTCCATCGCGGTGCAAAACCTCAACGAGCAACTGTGCATTTTGGGTCTGGGTGGTCTGTACACCTTCTGCACCAGCATGGGTTTGAGTGCGTTTGGCGCCATCACCGCGTTTGGTGTGTTGGTCGCGTACACCATGTGGCTCATCAAGCTCTGGCACGAAAACAACCACACGCACCACCGCGAAGAGCTCGCGCGCTTGATGCACATCGCACGCAACGACGACTTGCACGGCTAAGCAGTGACGCAGACCCGCCCCGTGCTTGCCGTGCTGGCGTTGGTACTCAACGCCGTGGTGTGGGGCCTTTCTTGGTGGCCGCTGCGCCAGCTCAACGCACAGGGGCTACATCCGTTGTGGACCACCGCCTGTGTGTTTGCTTTGGCCACGCTGGTGCTTGTGCTGCTGAGCCCCAGCGCTTGGCGCAAGTTCAAAACACACCCGCAACTCTGGTGGCTCATGGCCGCTTCGGGCCTGACCAATGTGGGCTTTAACTGGGCCGTCGCCACGGGCGATGTGGTGCGTGTGGTGTTGCTGTTTTACCTCATGCCCACCTGGTCGTTGCTGCTGGCTTGGTGGCTGCTCAAAGAACCGCCGACACGCAGCGCCTTGGCCCGTGTGGGGCTGGCTGTGCTGGGTGTGGTGTTGGTGCTGAAAACGCCGGAGTCCCCGTGGCCTCTGCCACAAGACTTGGCCGACGTGCTGGCGTTGCTGGGTGGTTTTTGTTTTGCGTTGACCAATATCTTGCTGCTGCGAATTCACGAAGCGCCTGCTTCTGCACGCATGGTCGCCATGTTTGGCGGCGGCGCGCTGATGGCGGTGGCGTCTGCCCTGCTGGCGACACTGCTGGGGGTGATGCCTGCGGCGCACGTCTTTGCCATGCCACTTGAAGGCTTGGGTGAATCAGCGCTGCTCTCTTGGGCCCTGTGGGTGCTGGGTTTGAGTAGCGCTTTCTTGGCGGCCAATTACGCGCTGCAATACGCCGCAGCCCGCTTGCGCGCGCACACCACCGCGATGTTGATGATGTCGGAAGTGGTGTTTGCCAGCGTGTCCTCGGTGGCACTGGGGGCATCGGTGCTCACTGGACGCATGGCACTCGGTGGGTGCATGATCGTGTTGGCGGCATTGCTGGCATCGCAAGTGAAAACCCAACCCACCCCTTGACACCTGCACCGCACGACCCCTTAACTCACTCGCATGGAAAGGCACACCCACATGACCCCTTTGAGCGACTTCACCGCCACCCGCATCGATGGCCATCCCTTCGCCTTTGCCGACCTAAAAGGCCAAGTGCTGCTCATCGTCAACACCGCCAGCGCCTGCGGCTTCACGCCGCAGTTTGAAGGCTTAGAAGCGCTGCACAAAACCTATGCTGACCAAGGCTTGACCGTCATCGGTTTTCCGTGCAACCAGTTTGGCGCGCAAGACGCCGGCAGCAACGCCGAGATTGGCGCGTTTTGCCAACGCAACTACGGCGTGAGTTTTGCCATGATGGAAAAAATCAACGTCAACGGCGACGACGCGCACCCGTTGTTCAAGTGGCTCAAGGCTGAGGCACCGGGCCTCTTGGGCAGCGAAGCCATTAAATGGAACTTCACCAAGTTCTTGGTGGGCAAAGATGGCCGCGTGCTCAAGCGCTATGCGTCGATGGATACGCCGCAGAAGTTGGCGAAAGACATTGAAGCCGCGTTAGCGGCTTGAGTTGAGGCTCAGTTCAAAGCCTCGTCCAACACCTCCACCCAATGCTTGACGGGCACATCGGTGCCGCTTTGCAAATGGGTGATGCAGCCCACGTTGGCGCTCAAAATGGCTTTGGGTTTGAGCGCATCTAAGTGGCCCAGCTTGCGGTCGCGCAAGGTGGTGCTGATTTCGGGATTCAACACGCTGTAGGTGCCGGCAGAACCGCAGCACAGGTGCGCTTCGGTGTTGGCCACTTGAATGGCAAAGCCCAATTCGGCCAAGTGCTTTTCCACGCCACCTTTGAGTTGCTGGCCATGCTGCAAGGTGCAGGGTGGGTGAAAGGCTTGCATGCCCGCAGTGACGAGCACCGAGGCTTTCAACTTGGGTTTCAACACGGGCACGAGGTCTGGCAGCAACTCACTCAAATCTTTGGTGAGTTCGCTGATGCGCTTGGCTTTGGCCGCGTACAGCGCATCGTCTCTCAGCACATGGCCGTAGTCCTTGACCATCACGCCGCAGCCAGAGGCGTTCATCACAATCGCTTCCACCGCGTAGGCGCTCCCTGGCTCAACAAACGGCCACCACGCGTCGATGTTGGCGCGTATTTGCACGAGGCTGCCGTCTTGGTCATTCAAGTGGAATTTCACTGCACCGCAGCAGCCCGCTTTGGGCGCAACGATGGTTTGAATGCTTGCCGCATCCAACACGCGCGCGGTGGCGGTGTTGATGTTGGGCAGCATGGCGGGTTGCACGCAACCGGCCAGCATCAGCACTTGACGTGCGTGGGTCTGGGTGGGCCACACCACGCCGTTGCGTGCTGCGGTTTGTGGTGCTGGCACTTTGGCTTTGAGTTTGGCGGGCAAGATGCCACGCACGGCTTGGCCCAGTTTCATGGCGGGGGCAAACAGCGGTGACGGCAGGCCTTCTTTCAAAGCCCAACGCATCAGGCGCTCACCCATGGGCCGCGGCACTTGTGCGTCCACCACTTTGCGGCCCACGTCCACCAAGTGGCCGTATTGCACACCGCTGGGGCAAGTGCTTTCGCAGTTGCGACAGGTCAGGCAGCGGTCTAAATGCTGCTGGGTTTTGCGCGTGGGCGTGGCGCCCTCGAACACTTGTTTCATCAAGTAGATGCGACCGCGTGGGCCGTCTAACTCGTCACCCAAGAGTTGGTAGGTGGGGCACGTCGCGGTACAAAAACCGCAGTGCACGCACTTGCGCAAAATGGCTTCGGCTTGAATGCCCTCAGGCGTGCCGACGTATTGGGGGGCCAGGTTGGTTTGCATGTGAGGCTCTGTGTTTAAACGCGACCGGGGTTGAAGATGCCCGCTGGGTCAAACTGTTTTTTGAGTTCATTTTGAATGCGTTGCTGCACCGCATTGAGAGGCGTGTACACGCCCACTTGTTTGTCGGCGTCACCTTGCGCGGTACTGGCGCGAAACAAGGTGGCGTGACCACCCGCTTGCACTGCGGCCTCGCGCACTTGGGTGACCGCAGAGGCGGGGGCCCACAGCCAACGCTGTGCGCCATGCCACTCCATGTATTGCGCACACGGCATACCGTTCACACGCACATCCAGCACAGGCGCTGTTTGCGGCACGCTCAGGCGCCACAAGCAGTCATGCTCGGTGGGCGCTTTGAAAAAGTCCAAGCTTTGCTCGCCACTGGCTTTCCAGTCGTTGGCGGCTTGTGCGTTGTCCATGCGGGTCACTTGTGCGCCCAAGGCTTGCACCTCCGCGCTCATCTTCGTCACAGCGGCTTCAACGGCGGCAATGGCGCCACGCAGGCGCACAAAGAAATAGTCTTGGGCAGGCGATGCGGTGGTGTCGTGCACCCATGCACTGGCATTCAATGGCAGGGGCTGGCCGCCCCAGCGGTTGATGAGCGTGAGCGCTTGGACTTGCGACACACCAGCGCACATTAAGGTGGCTTCGCCCGGAAACACAGGCAACACTTTCAAAGACACGTCTGTGATCAAACCCAACTGACCCCAACTACCGGCCAACAAACGCGACACGTCGTAACCCGCCACGTTCTTCATCACTTGGCCGCCGAAGGTGAGGTGTTCACCTTTGCCGTTGAGGACATGTGCACCCAGCACAAAGTCGCGCACGGTGCCCACGCTGGCGCGCGCGGGGCCACTCAACCCTGCGGCAACCATGCCACCGATGGTGGCACCCGCACCAAAGTGCGGTGGCTCAAAAGCAAAGCTCTGGCCTTTCTCAGCCAACGCAGCCTCCACCTCGGCCAGCGAGGTGCCACTGCGCACGGTGATGACCAACTCGCTGGGCTCGTAGCTCAAGATGCCGCTGTAGGCCTTGGTGTCTAGCACCTCGCCTTGCAGGCTCTGGCCTAAAAAGTCTTTGGTGCCACCGCCGCGCAGGCGCAAAGGCTGGGCGGTCTGTGTGGCGTGGAGGATGCGGTCGGTGAGGTGTTGCAAGGTATCTGGCATGGCGGTCATGTTAGCCGCTGGCGCTGGGTGGGCGGTTGAATTTTTTGCACAGCACCGTCAAAAATCCCTGTCAGCACCCCTCTTGGCGACAAAGTGCGCAGACACAAAAAAGCCCGCCGTGAGGCGGGCTGTAAAGTCCAAGGGAAACCTTGAAGAACTTGAAAATTAACGGTGGTAGGCCGTTTCGCCGTGTGAGCTGATGTCGAGGCCTTCGCGCTCTTCTTCTTCGCTGACACGCAGACCCAGAACCATATCGACAATTTTGTAGCCGATGAAAGAAACCACACCCGACCAAACAATGGTGGTCACGATGGCTTCCAACTGGATCAACACTTGACCGCCGATGGAGTAGTCAGGGCTCACAGCATTGGCAACGTAGTCGAAAATACCTGTGCCGCCGAGCGAAGGCGCTGCAAACACACCGGTCAGCAAAGCACCCACGATACCGCCCACGCCGTGGACGCCGAACACATCGAGTGAGTCGTCAGCACCAAGCATGCGCTTGAGGCCATTGACACCCCACAGGCACAAGAAGCCGCCAGCCACACCGATCGCGATGGCACCCATGGGGCCCACGAAACCGCAAGCTGGGGTGATGGCAACCAAACCGGCCACAGCACCAGAAGCCGCGCCCAACATCGAGGCTTTGCCTTTAGACAATGCTTCGCCAGCAATCCAGCTCAAAGTCGCAGCAGCAGTCGCCACCAAAGTGTTCATGAATGCGAG
Organism: Comamonadaceae bacterium; assembly: GCA_947373245.1. Taxonomy (GTDB): domain Bacteria; phylum Pseudomonadota; class Gammaproteobacteria; order Burkholderiales; family Burkholderiaceae_C; genus Limnohabitans. The sequence goes on along the minus strand of CANBWY010000002.1, from coordinate 15,445 downwards.
CGCAGTCACGCCGTTGGCTTCGAGGTTAGAGCCAGCGTTGAAACCGAACCAACCCACCCACAACAACGATGCGCCAACCATGGTCAATGTCAAGCTGTGAGGCGCCATCGACTCTTTGCCGTAGCCCGTACGCTTGCCGATCACATAAGCACCCACCAAACCTGCAACCGCAGCGTTGATGTGAACCACCGTACCGCCAGCGAAGTCCAATGCACCCTTAGCCCACAACCAGCCAGCAGCGGCAGTCACAGTTTCCAAAGAAGCAGCGTCGGTGATCGCATCTGGGCCGTCCCAATACCAAACCATGTGAGCCACTGGCAAGTAGCTGAACGTGAACCAAATGGCGCAGAACAACAACACAGCAGAGAAGCGCACACGCTCAGCGAAAGCACCCACGATCAACGTGCAAGTGATCGCAGCGAACGTGGCTTGGAAGGCGGCAAATGTCAACTCAGGAATCACAACACCCTTGCTGAACGTGGCAGCAATAGAGTCAGGCGTGATGCCTTTGAAGAACAATTTGTCGAAACCACCAAAGAACGGTGAACCGGCGCTGAATGCAACCGTGTAGCCGTAGATGACCCACAACAAATAGATGAGTGAGCTGACGACAAACACTTGCATTAACACAGACAACATGTTCTTGCTGCGGACCAAACCGCCGTAGAACAAAGCCAAGCCTGGGATGGTCATCAAGATGACCAACAGGGTGGCCACAGTCATCCAAGCGGTGTCGCCTTTGTTAGGCACAGGGGCAGGGGCTGCGACAGCAGCTGTAGCGGCAGCAGCAGCGGGCGCTGCGGCTGGGGCGGTGACTTTGACGTCAGCCGTAGGGGCGGTTTGTGCCATGGCGGCAGTGCCGCCAAGCAGCAAGCCAAACCCGAGGGCCAGAGAGGCTAGAAATTTTTTCATGATGGGTGCTTCTTTCTTAAAGCGCTTCAGGACCGGTTTCGCCGGTACGAATGCGGACGACTTGTTCGAGGTCGTAAACAAAAATCTTGCCGTCGCCGATCTTGCCGGTGCGGGCTGCACCTTCGATGGCTTCGATGGCGCGGTCGACGTGTTCAGCGTCAACCGCTGCTTCGATCTTGACCTTGGGCAAGAAGTCAACCACGTACTCAGCACCGCGATACAACTCGGTGTGGCCTTTTTGACGGCCGAAGCCTTTGACTTCGGTAACAGTGATGCCTTGCACGCCAATTTGGGAGAGGGCCTCGCGGACCTCATCCAACTTGAACGGTTTGATGATGGCGGTGATGAGTTTCATGGTTGCTCCTAGAGAAGACTATGCGCTTTGATTAGAAAGCGTACTTGACGCCAACGACCACAGTGCTTTTAGCTGTGTTGTAACCTGATGCAGATGTGGCGATAAAGTCGGTCGAATTACCGGTTGTAGCAATTGCAGCCACGCTTGCTGACAAACCATCACCCAAGTCTTTGTTCAACGTCAAGGCAACATCGGTGTAACCCATATTGACCTGAGCGCTATTGTGTTTCACTGTTTGATGGCCAATGTGCGGCACCAAGCTGTAACCTTCACCCAAGTCGAATGTCGCGCTCAAATCCAAATAGCTGCTGCCTTTGCTGTTGGAGTAACCGAAGAGGTCAGAGAAAGCATAGGAATACTTCAAAGTTGCAGGGCCATAAGTTGCTGCTGCATAGGCTTCGTCTGTGTTGGCATTGACGTTGCCATTTGCCACTGGCGCAGCATCTTTGAATGTGTTGCCCACGTACTCATAGCGCAAGTAACCCACGTCATAAGCAATACCCGCGGCTTCAAATTTATAGCCGCCGTACAAATCCAACTCAACTGGACCCTTGGCTTCTTTGCCGCCATTTAATGCGCCATCTTTGATCCACTTGATAGTAGAAGCCCATGTGCCTAAGTAAAAACCGTTGGCGTTGGCGTAGTCAATGCCACCTTGCAATGCTGGGTCGCCCTTGGTTTGAGCGAGACCACGGTAACGGTATTGGCTTACAACGCCCACGTTGTAAGTGACTTCTGGCACTTCGGGCGCAGCTGGTGCAGTTTGAGCAAAAGCGGCAGATGAGGTGGCCAAGAGGGCCAGCAAAAGTTTGGACTTGAGGTTCATTGTTTTCTCCGTTGAAAAATAAAGAGGGACGTATTTACATAGCAGGGTCCGTGCCAGCGTTGAAGTCTACAAAAGTGTTCTCTTCACTCGCCCTAAGACCCAAAGTGATGCAGTACGCTGAGGAGCGCCCTATTTTTACGCACGCAGTTGGTGCATCCCCGGGTTTCCAACGCCCCTCAATGGGGATAAACACTCAAAAAGAGAAGCTTTATGACGCTTTCGTTAATTCACAGCCGCGCCGTTTTGGGTTTGAAAGCGCCCGCAGTGACCGTTGAGGTGCATTTGGCCAATGGTCTGCCCAGTTTTACGTTGGTGGGTCTGGCGGATACCGAGGTCAAAGAGGCCCGCGAACGGGTGCGCTGCGCCATTCAAAACGCAGGACTGGACTTTCCGAGCAACAAACGCATCACTGTCAACTTGGCACCTGCCGATTTGCCCAAAGATTCGGGCCGTTTTGATTTGCCCATCGCCTTGGGCATCTTGGCAGCCAGCGGTCAACTCGATGAAGCGGCGTTGGCCTTGTATGAGTTTGCTGGCGAGTTGTCGTTGTCAGGCGAGTTGCGGCCCGTGCGCGGCGCCTTGGCCATGGGTTTGGCGCTGCACAGTGCGGGGATTCGTACCCGTTTGGTCTTGCCACCGGGCAGCGCTGAAGAGGCCGCGCTGGTGCCCACCGCACAGGTGTACCGCGCCCTGCATTTGCGCGACGTGGTGGCGCACTTTGCCAAAACACCGAGCACCGCCGAGACAACCCAGACCACACCGCCAACAGCTGACACTGATGGCTGGAGCCGCATTGCGCCATTGACAGCGACAACGCACGCCTCAACCCCCCCCCTAGATTTGGCCGATGTGAAAGGCCAAGCTGTGGCCAAACGCGCCCTAGAAATTGCGGCGGCGGGAGGACACTCGCTCTTATTAATAGGACCACCCGGGACGGGTAAGTCCATGCTGGCACAGCGCTTTGCAGACTTGCTCCCCGAGCTGTCCCTCGATGAAGCCTTAGAAAGTGCGGCCATTGCCAGCTTAGCGGGGCGGTTTGACTTGCGGCACTGGCGCCAGCGGCCAACGCGCAGCCCGCACCACACGGCCACCTCGGTGGCCTTGGTGGGCGGGGGCACACCGCCACGCCCCGGAGAAATTTCGCTGGCGCACCGAGGCGTGTTGTTCTTGGACGAGCTGCCCGAATTCCCACGCCGCGCGCTGGAAGCCTTGCGCGAGCCCCTAGAAAGCGGCCACATCACCTTGTCGCGCGCGGCCACGCAAGCCGAATTTCCAGCGCAATTTCAATTGATTGCGGCCATGAACCCCTGTCCTTGTGGTTATTTGGGGTCGTCGCACAAAGCTTGCCGCTGCACGCCTGATCAAGTGGCGCGCTACCAAGGCAAACTCAGCGGCCCTTTATTGGACCGCATCGACTTGCAAGTGGAAGTGCCCACACTGGCACCCGAGGTGCTGTTGCAAGCCAACACCAGCGCGTCCACCGCCGAGGTGCGTGCGCGCAGCCTTACGGCACATGGCCGCGCCTTGGCGCGTCAAGGGTGTGCCAACCATGCGTTGGCAGGGGCTGACTTGGCCACCCATGTGCGCTTGGACGCCAAGGCATCGCAGTTTTTGCACACCGTCGCAACCCAACTCGGGTGGTCCAGCCGCAGCATGCACCGCACGTTGCGCATTGCCCGCACGATTGCAGACTTGGCCGATGCCGCTGAAGTGCAGATGGCGCATGTGGCAGAGGCAGTTCAATACCGCCGTGTGCTGATGCCAGAGTAAGCACACGAGTAGGAGTTGGCTTTTCTGCGCCCGTGGCTTGCACATGCCAGAGGGGGCTTATTTCAAAATTGCCAACCCCCATGTCGGGGCAACCACGCGACCACAACCACACACTTAGGACCCACAATGAAACTCTGTTTAATTCCCGCATTTTTAGGTCTGGCGCTCGCGCTCAACATCGCGCACGCACAAGATGAAAAAACGCCGCAACAAAGCAAAATGGCCACTTGCAACCAAAACGCCGTGGGCAAAAAAGGCGATGAGCGCAAAGCCTTCATGAAGACGTGTTTAAGCGCCAAAGCACCCGTGGCTGAAGTGACCAAATCAGGTACGCAGCAAGAAAAAATGAAAGCTTGCAATGCCGAAGCCAAGGGTCTCAAGGGCGCAGAACGCAAAGCCAAAATGAGCGAGTGTTTGAAGGGCTAAATTCTCAAGCGGACGCTGGCGTCTCACTAACGCAGCGTCCCCAGCACCACACCTTCACGCCGTAACTGCGCCACAAGCTGCGCCCCCTCACGCACCAAGACTTCGGGCTCCGGGTGCGACAGCCAACGCGCCAGCGCGCCCAACGCTTGCGCACCCGTTTGCCCTTGGCCAAGCAAGTCTAGAAGTTGACCGCGAAACACGCTGCTTTTGAACACATGCACGGCGTCTGCCTCATCTCGCAGCACGGACACGTAGGTGCTTTGCATGTCGAGCCGTGGGTGTTGCGCGTCCATGCCATACACCGACCATTCATACACAGCTTCGACATGCGTCGGGTTGAGCACCACGGGGTGGTGCATCACATCACCTTGGGCCTCAAACGTGGGCCATGTCACAGGCGTGGTTCGGACTGCATTTTGCAAACCCTCAAAGTGCACGAGGTCTTGCAACCAAGCAGGGAAGGTTTGCAATTCAGGACTGACGCACACATAGGCCACAAACGCACGATGCAAGGCGGTAGCCCACGGCGCGTGGCTGGGTGACGCCTGCAAAAACATGCGCAGCACGTGTTGCCAACGGGCGTCATCCAAGCAAGCCTTCGTCACAGGAAACACAGGCGCCAAAACAGCGCTGAGCTGGGCCGCCATGTCTTGTTTACAAGCACGTACATCGACCGCATGTACACCTTCAAGTACAGGCATGTGCAAGGGCTCGCGCAAATGTCGTGCAAGGGCGAATTGCGTGTGTTGAAAGTCGTTCAGCATTCGACGGCCTCTAGATGGAGTTGTGCAATTTCATCGACGCAGCGCGGCACGCATGGCGGCGTGTGCGCCAGCGCATCGGCCAACAAGGGGTGCTGTCGGCCCACGCGCACATAGTCAACGCGGTCCAGAGGCAAGGCTTGCAAAAAAGCATGCGCATCAAAACGAAACCGCTGCGCGTTGTTGGCCAGCGCGTCCAAGTCCAAATGCAAACTGCACTCAGCTGCGCGCACCACGGCGGTGATGAATTGGGCTTCGTTCATCGCCACTTGCACAGGTTTCATGCAATGCGCCACATTGCGAATGCCGATGCGCATGCCCAAGGCGTCTTGCACCTGCGCAATGCGCGCCACCGTCCAAGCCACCGCTGCCTGCGTGCTCGGAATCGGCAGATGGATGAACAAGGGCGCATCATCGGCACTCCACGCCAAAGCCTCCGAAAACACTTGAATGTCGTGCTCGGCGATGAACCCACGCAAGTCACGCAGCACTTTTTTGTCGAGCGCCGCGGGACCGCCCAAAGACAAGTTTTGGCTGAGGCACACGCTGGGGTAGCGTCGGGTGAGCTGCTGCAAATCTTTGCCAACACGTACCCCCTCGCCTAGCCAGTCAAGTGGCGAGAGTTCTAAAAATTGCAAGTGCGCTGGCGCACGTTTGATCAACGCGGCCAACAGCGCGGGTCGCATCGCCAACCCGGTTCCGTGCAGGATGTGGTGTTTCATAAAGAGCAAGCCTTATCAATGGACCAACACTTGGCCCTAGGCGACTACTTCGTCTCGGCTGCCGAGAACATGAAGAAACGCGAATGTAAATTGTCATCTTTTTAATATTTACCCGTAACTATCAAAAAAACACAACGTAACACTGCCAAAACTTGCGCGCGTTGACCCAGCAATAAACGCAAAAAGGCCCGCTCGCGGCGGGCCTTTTTCGCATGCTTTTTGAGAGAGTCGCTTACAAATTAGGCGCCAGCAAACGCTCTAAATCTTTCACGGCCACGCCTTGACGTTGCGCCAAGTTCTGCACTTGGTCGTCGCCAATACGGCCCACGTTGAAGTATTTAGCCTCAGGGTGCGCCAAGTAAAAACCACTCACGCTGGCGGCAGGCGTCATGGCCAAGCTGCTGGTCAAGCCCATGTCGATGTCTTCGCACTGCAGCACGCGGAACATGTCTTGTTTAGCGCTGTGGTCAGGGCACGCAGGGTAGCCGGGCGCAGGGCGAATGCCTTGGTATTTTTCTTTGATCAGGTCTTCGTTGCTCAGGGCTTCGTCCGCGGCATAGCCCCACAAGTCGGTGCGCACGCGGTGGTGCATGCACTCGGCAAAGGCTTCGGCCAAGCGGTCGGCCAAGGCTTTGAACAAGATGGCGGAGTAGTCGTCGTGTGCGTCGATGAAGCGCTTTTCTTGCTTTTCTGCGCCTAGGCCTGCGGTCACCGCAAACAAGCCCACGTAGTCAGCGGCTTGGGTTTGGTCAGCCACAAAGTCGGCCAAGCAACGGTTCGGGTTGTGGACATTGTTACGGGTGGGCTTTTCCGTTTGTTGGCGCAAGCCGTGCCACGTCATCACCTGTTGTTGGCGGGTTTCGTCGGCGTACAAAACAATGTCGTCACCCACGCGCTGTGCGGGATACAAGCCCACCACCGCGTTGGCCGTGAGCCAGCGGTTGGCGATGATTTTTTTCAACATCGCTTGGCCATCGGCATACACCTTCTTGGCTTCTACGCCCACCACTTCGTCTTCTAAGATGGCGGGGAATGGGCCAGCCAAATCCCACGTCTGGAAGAACGGGGCCCAGTCGATGTACTTCTCAAGCTCGGCGAGGTCAAAGTTTTTGAACACGCGACGGCCAATGAATTTTGGTTTCGCGGGTTTGTAATGGTCAAAGCTCACGGGCGTGGCATTGGCACGCGCTTGGGCCAGCGTCACCAACGGTGTTTGCTTTTTGTTGGCGTGTTGCTCGCGCACTTGGGCGTAGTCGGCATTCAGCTCCGCAATGTATTTGGCCGCTTGGTCTGACAACAAGCCTTGCGCCACGCTCACGCTGCGCGAGGCATCGGGCACGTACACCACGGGGCCGCTGTAGTTGGGGGCAATCTTCACGGCGGTGTGCACGCGGCTGCACGTTGCGCCGCCAATCAGCAACGGCATTTGGCGGTTGCGGAAATACGGGTCTTTTTCCATCTCACTAGCCACGTATTGCATTTCTTCCAGCGACGGTGTGATGAGGCCGGACAAGCCAATGATGTCTGCGTTTTCTTCTTTGGCCTTGGCCAAAATTTCATGGCACGGCACCATCACGCCCATATTCACCACCTCGTAGTTGTTGCACTGCAAAACCACGGTGACGATGTTTTTGCCAATGTCGTGCACGTCGCCCTTGACCGTGGCGATGACCATCTTGCCCTTGGCTTTCACGTCTTGCCCCGCTTCGGCTTGCAAGCGTTTTTCTTCTTCGATGTAGGGCACTAGATGCGCCACCGCTTGCTTCATCACGCGGGCCGACTTGACCACTTGCGGCAAGAACATCTTGCCTTGGCCAAACAAATCACCCACCACGTTCATGCCGTCCATCAACGGGCCTTCAATGACGTGCAGCGGACGGCCACCCTTGGCCAAAATATCGCGATACGCCTCTTCGGTGTCTTCGGTGATGAACTCGGTGATGCCGTGCACCAAGGCGTGGCTCAGGCGATGCGCCACCGTCACGGGCGCATCAGCCGTGCCGCGCCAAGCCAACTTTTGGCTGTCGTCTTTGGCGGCGCCCTTGGCGGTTTCGGCCACTTCAATCAGGCGTTCGCCCGGCGTGAGGTGCGCTTCGCCTTCTTTGTATTGGGGCACGCGGTTCAGCACCACGTCTTCCACGCGCTCGCGCAATGTAGGCTCGAGGTCGTCATACACGCCCACCATGCCTGCGTTGACGATGCCCATGTCCATGCCAGCTTTGATGGCGTGGTACAGAAACACAGTGTGAATGGCTTCGCGCACGGGGTCATTCCCACGGAATGAAAAGCTCACGTTCGACACGCCGCCGCTCACTTTGGCGCCGGGCAAGTTTTGCTTGATCCAACGCGTGGCGTTGATGAAGTCAACTGCATAGTTGTCGTGCTCTTCAATGCCGGTAGCAATCGCGAAGATGTTGGGGTCAAAGATGATGTCTTCGGGTGGAAAACCCACCTCGTCTACCAATACGCGGTAAGCGCGTTCACAAATTTCAATCTTGCGCGCATAGGTATCGGCTTGGCCTTTTTCGTCAAACGCCATCACCACCGCAGCTGCGCCGTAACGCTTGACCAAGGTGGCTTGACGCTTGAACTCGTCTAAGCCCTCTTTCATGCTGATGGAGTTGACTATTGGCTTGCCTTGGATGCAGCGCAGGCCCGCTTCGATGACCGACCACTTGCTTGAATCCACCATCACCGGCACACGCGCGATGTCGGGCTCGCCCGCCATCAAGTTCAAGAAACGCACCATGGCGGCTTGGCTGTCCAACATGGCTTCGTCCATGTTGACGTCAATCACCTGCGCGCCGTTTTCCACTTGCTGGCGTGCCACGGCCAAAGCTTGCTCGTACTCGCCGTTCAAAATCATGCGCGCAAAAGCTTTGGAGCCAGTGACGTTGGTGCGCTCGCCAACGTTGACAAACAAACTGCCCTCGCCAATGGAGACGGGTTCTAGGCCCGACAACTTCATGGGGGGAACTGCAGTGGAATTCATGGGGGTACTCACCTGGGGCTAACAAAACAGGTGAGCGTCGTTGCAAAGATTCGGCCCCAAGCCTGACTTCACGCGCGAGTCCTGAAAGGACGGGTGAAGCTGCAACGCTCCTTGAGGAAGCTCATATTTTAACCGCTACGCTGTCGTAAGCCCCGCGAGCCACCGAAAATCCAGCCCATGCGAAAAATCTTACTGACCATCTCTGTTTTTTGTTGCACGTCGCTGGCTCAAGCCGGCATCTGCACCCGCGAATACATGCCCGTCTGCGGCCAGTTGCCGCAACACACCCAAACGTTTTCCAACCGCTGCATGATGAATGATGCGGGGGCAAGTTGGCTGTCTGACGGCGAATGCCCATCGGTGCACACCGCACCACACGCCGACGTGCCCAACTAGCGTAGTTACTTATTTTTCGCTTACATCTATTGAGAATGTTTGCTGCGAATTGTTTAAGCCGCTTCGCGATAAAAAGGCCCCGCGCTCAACGCGCGCGCCTTTTGGTCCGCCACCGCGTTGCCAATGGCCGCGATGTGCTCGGGCGTGGTGCCGCAGCAGCCACCCACGATGTTGACCAAACCTTCGGCTGCAAACTCGTGAATCAAGCGGCTGGTCACGTCGGGTGTTTCGTCAAAGCCGGTGTCGCTCATGGGGTTGGGCAGGCCCGCGTTGGGGTAGCAGCTGATGAACGTGTCGCCCGCGACCTTGTTGAGTTCTTGAATGTAGGGGCGCATCAGCGTCGCACCCAAAGCGCAGTTCAGACCAATGGCCAAGGGCTGCGCGTGGCGCACGCTGTGCCAAAACGCGGTCACGGTTTGACCACTCAAGATACGACCCGAGGCGTCAGTCACGGTGCCACTGATGATGAGCGGCAGGCGTTCGCCCGAGGCTTCGAAAAACTCTTCAATCGCAAACAAGGCGGCTTTGGCGTTGAGCGTATCAAAGATGGTTTCGACCAGCAGCACGTCCGAGCCGCCTTCGACCAAAGCTTTGACTTGGTCGTAATACGCTGCACGCAGCTCTTCAAAGTTCACATTGCGTGCGCCCGCATCGTTCACATCGGGGCTGATGCTGGCGGTTTTTGGGGTGGGGCCCACGGCACCCGCCACAAAACGGGGTTTGTCGGGCGTGCTGTATTTGTCGCAGGCTTCGCGGGCGATGCGGGCTGAGGCCACATTCATCTCGTAGGCCAAGTCGGCCATGTCGTAGTCGGCCTGCGCGATGGTGGTGGCGCCAAAGGTGTTGGTTTCAATCAGGTCGGCACCTGCGGCGAGGTAGCGCTCGTGGATGTCGCGAATCACGTCGGGGCGGGTGAGGCTGAGCAACTCGTTGTTGCCCTTCACGTCTTTGTGAAAGTCTTTGAAGCGCTCACCACGGTACTGCGCTTCGTTCAACTTGAAGCGCTGAATCATGGTGCCCATCGCGCCGTCGAGGATGGCGATGCGTTTGGCCAAGATGGCGGGTAATTCTTTTGCGCGTGTGTAGGCTTGAGTCATATCGCCATTGTAAGAAGCGGGGACAATAGCGGGCTAATGTCCCTGTCTGCGCCCCAAACACCCCACGCCACACCTGTGAATCCGCAAGACATCTTGCGCGAAGTCTTTGGCTACGGCGCATTTCGTGGCCCCCAAGAAGCCATCGTCAACCACATGTGCAGCGGGGGCGACGCGCTGGTGCTTATGCCCACGGGCGGCGGTAAATCGCTCTGTTACCAAATACCCGCCATTGCACGCCAGCGTGCGGGGCACGGCATCACCATCGTGGTGTCGCCGCTCATCGCGCTCATGCACGACCAAGTGGGCGCGCTGCACGAGGCGGGGGTTGAAGCCGCATTTTTAAATTCCAGCCTCACAGGCGAAGAAGCCAATGCAGTCGAGCAACGCCTGCGCCGTGGCGAGATCACGCTGCTGTACGCCGCGCCCGAGCGCATCACCACGCCGCGCTTTTTGGCGCAGTTGGATATGCTGCACGAACAAGGCCAACTCAGCCTGTTTGCGATTGACGAAGCGCACTGCGTGAGCCAATGGGGCCACGATTTCCGCCCCGAATACCGCGCCCTGACTGTGCTGCACGAGCGCTACGCGGGCGTGCCACGCATGGCGCTGACCGCCACAGCTGACGCGCTGACGCGCGCCGACATCGTGGAGCGCTTGCAGCTCGAAGACGCACAACAGTTCGTCAGCAGCTTTGACCGCCCGAACATTCGCTACACCATCGTCGAAAAAAAAGACCCCTCGCTGCAACTGCTGCGCTTCATTCAACGCGAGCACACGGGGCCAGATTGGCAAGACAGCGGCATCGTCTATTGCCAGTCACGCAAGCGCGTAGAAGAAGTGGCCAAAAATTTGTGCGACGCAGGCATTGCCGCACTGCCCTACCACGCGGGCTTGGATGGCGCGATTCGCCAGAAGCACCAGAACCGTTTCTTGCGTGAAGAAGGCTTGGTGATGGTGGCTACCGTCGCATTTGGCATGGGCATTGACAAGCCCGATGTGCGCTTTGTGGCGCATTTGGACATGCCCAAAAACATCGAAGGCTATTACCAAGAAACTGGGCGTGGCGGCCGCGATGGCCAAGCCGCTCATGCGTGGATGGCCTACGGTTTGAACGACGTGGTGAACCAGCGCCGCATGATTGACGAAAGCCCCGCTGGCGAAGACTTCAAACAAGCCATGCGCGGCAAACTCGACGCGCTGCTGGCGTTGGCCGAGGCGACCGACTGCCGACGCGTGCGCTTGCTGGGCTACTTTGGGGAGACCTATGCGCCCAAAGACGAAAGCGGCAATACCGAAACGCCTCAAGGCGAACAAGCGCCACGCTATACCTGCAACAACTGCGACAACTGTTTGCAGCCCCCAGACATTTGGGATGGCACCGAAGCCGCACGCATGTTGCTGTCCACCATCTACCGCGTGAAGCAGCAAAGCGGCATGTCGTTTGGCGCGGGCCACATGATGGATATCTTGCGTGGCAAAGCCACCGAGAAGGTCAGCCAATACGGCCACGAGAAGCTCAGCACCTTTGGCATTGGCGCGCATTTCAGCGAGGTGCAACTGCGCGGCGTGCTACGCCAGCTGATTGCCTTAGGCGCTCTGGGTGTAGACGCCCTTGCCTTCAACACCTTGTATTTGACCGAGGCCTCACGCGCGGTGCTCAAAGGCGACGTGTCGGTGCGCCTGCGCGCCTCGATGTCCACGCCTGCCGAGCGCAAAGGCAAACGCAGCGCCAGCGGCGCGTCTAAGCCCGCGCCCATCGCACTGGACGATGCGGGTCAAACCCGCTACGACGCGCTCAAAGCGTGGCGGGCCGAAGTGGCCAAGTCGCACAACTTGCCCGCTTACGTCATCTTCCACGACGCCACCTTGGCCGCCATCGCGCAAGCCGAGCCGCAAGACCTTGAAGCCCTGCAAGGCATCGCCGGCATTGGTGCCAAAAAGCTGGAAGCCTACGGCCGCGAAGTGCTGCGCGTGGTGGCGCTCCCCGCTTAAAACAACAGATATTGACGGGTATACCCTGTCACCCCCACGACTGCAAAGCGGCTTAACTTCTCTAGAATTCCCACAACATTTAAAGGTAGAGGAAATCAGACATGTCACATGACACCCATGCGCCAACGGCTGAACAAGACGTCGTCGAAGCCATCGTCCCCTTGATGCCCATCGTGCTCCCCGTTGCCGGTGCCATTTTGATGTTTTTGATGATTTTCATTGCCATGTACATGGCCTAAACACGGAGACGGTCGCACCCGATTCGGTCACTGCCCCAGAAAAGCGTCTTCACGGACGCTTTTTGCATTCCTTTTGCGCCATTTTTTTACTTTTATTGCCCTTTGAAAGCCTGTGTAAAGGGTTGAATTCTTAGAATATCCGACTGCCCCAAAAACGGGCGGCAATGAATTGAGGTCAGCGCCTCGCAGTCAATTGGCTGGGCTTTGACCTCAATTTTTTGACTTAGGAGCTTTTCATGAACATCCATGCACCCGCATATGTAAAAAACCCCAAGCTGGTCGCTTGGGTCGCCGAGATGGCCACCTTGTGCAAGCCAGACACCGTTTACTGGTGTGACGGCAGCGACGAGGAATACAACCGCCTGTGCCAACAACTGGTCGATGCAGGCACTTTCAAAAAGCTCAGCGCCACCAAGCGCCCCAACTCTTTCCTAGCTTGCTCTGACCCCTCAGACGTGGCCCGCGTAGAAGACCGCACGTACATCTGCTCAGAGAAAAAAGAAAACGCAGGCCCCACCAACAACTGGATGGCCCCCGCCGAGATGCGCGCCACCTTGAACCCCTTGTTCGACGGCTGCATGAAAGGCCGCACCATGTACGTGGTGCCTTTCAGCATGGGCCCCTTGGGTTCGCACATTGCCCACGTGGGCATTGAGTTGACCGACAGCGCCTATGTGGCGGTGAACCAAAAAATCATGACCCGCATGGGCAAAGCCGTGTACGACGTGATCGGCACCGACGGCCCGTTTGTACCTTGCGTGCACACCGTGGCTGCGCCTTTGGCGGCGGGCCAAGCCGATGTCAAGTGGCCTTGCAACAAGACCAAATACATCGTGCACTTCCCTGAGACCCGTGAAATCTGGTCTTACGGCTCAGGCTACGGCGGCAACGCGTTGTTGGGCAAGAAGTGTTTTGCTTTGCGCATCGCGTCCAACATGGGCCGCGACCAAGGTTGGTTGGCTGAACACATGCTCATCTTGGGCGTGACCAACCCACAAGGCAAGAAGTACCACATCGCTGCCGCGTTCCCAAGCGCTTGCGGCAAAACCAACTTCTCCATGCTGGTGCCGCCCGAAGGCTTCGATGGCTGGAAAGTCACCACCATCGGTGACGACATCGCTTGGATCAAGCCACACTCAGACGGTAAGTTGTACGCCATCAACCCCGAAGCGGGTTACTTTGGCGTGGCCCCCGGCACCAACTTCCACACCAACCCCAACTGCATGGCCAGCTTAGGACACAACGTCATCTTCACCAACGTCGCGTTGACCGACGACGGTGACGTGTGGTGGGAAGGCATGGAAAAAGACACAGGCGCCATGCCCGATCACTTGATCGACTGGCAAGGCAATGACTGGACCCCTGCCATCGCCAAAGAAACCGGCGCCAAAGCCGCCCACCCCAACGCACGCTTCACCGTGGCGGCCACCAACAACCCCGCGCTGGACCACCAATGGGACGACGCCGATGGCGTGGCCATTGACGCGTTCATCTTCGGCGGCCGCCGCTCCACCACCGTGCCTTTGGTCACCGAAGCACGCAACTGGACCGAAGGCGTTTACATGGCTGCGACCATGGGCTCTGAGACCACCGCTGCCGCCGCTGGCCAACAAGGCGTGGTGCGCCGCGACCCGTTCGCCATGTTGCCGTTCATGGGCTACAACATGAGCGATTACTTCCAGCACTGGCTCAACATGGGCGACACGCTCAAAGCTGGTGGGGCCAAAGTGCCCGCCATCTACTGCGTCAATTGGTTCCGCAAAGGCGACGATGGCAAATTTGTGTGGCCAGGCTACGGCGAAAACATGCGCGTCTTGAAGTGGATGATTGACCGCATCGAGGGCCAAGCCCACGGCAAAGAAAACGTGTTCGGCGTGAGCCCCACCTACGAAGAAATCAACTGGACAGGGTTGAACTTCACGGCTGAACAATTCAAGACCGTCACCAACATCGACAAAGCCGCTTGGGTGGCTGAGTTGAAGTTGCACGAAGAGTTGTTCACCCAGTTGGCTTACCACTTGCCCGCTGAGATGACCGCCACCAAGTCGGCATTGGCAGCACGTTTGGACGCCTAATCAGTCCCACACACTTGGCCAACGCCCCGTGTGCAAAAACCAAGAGGCCCCGCAAGTTGCAAAGCTTGCGGGGCATTTTTTCATCTCGTATGCAAGCGTCTTCTGGGTTTGCAAGACAATCCCTGGCCTACGCTTACTTTCAAAGGCCACTGACGTGAACCACACACTTGTCACCACACTGCGCACTGCCGCCCTTGCCCTGAGCTTGGCCGCGCTGCCCGCCTTCGCCCAAAACGTCATCAAAATTGGCGAGATCAACAGCTACAAAGCCCAGCCTGCTTTCTTGGACCCCTACAAAAAGGGCATGGAATTGGCGGTGGAAGAAATCAACGCCGCCGGTGGCGTGAACGGCAAGCAACTTCAGCTCATCACCCGTGACGACAACGCCTCGCCCGGCGATGCCGTGCGTGCCGCCGAAGAACTGCTGAGCCGCGAAAAGGTAGATGTGCTCTCGGGCGCATTCCTCTCGCACATTGGTTTGGCCTTGGGCGACTTTGCCAAGCAACGCAAAGTGTTCTTCCTCGCAGGCGAGCCGCTGACCGACAAAATGGTTTGGCAAAACGGCAACCGCTACACCTACCGCCTGCGCGCCAGCACCTACATGCAAGTGGCCATGCTCGTGCCCGAAGCCGCCAAGCTCAAGAAAAAGCGTTGGGCCGTGGTGTACCCCAACTACGAATACGGCCAATCGGCTGCCGCCACGTTCAAACAATTGCTGAAGGCCGCACAACCCGATGTGGAGTTTGTGGCTGAGCAAGCGCCCGCGCTGGGCAAGATTGACGCAGGTTCGGTCACGCAAGCGATTGCCGACGCCAAACCCGACGCCATCTTCAACGTGCTGTTTGCCACCGACCTTGCCAAGTTTGTGCGTGAAGGCAACAC
>CANBWY010000001.1 GCA_947373245.1 Comamonadaceae bacterium | reverse complement strand
GTTGGGCACCAATAAGCACCAAGCATCATCCTCAACGCCTCCTGATTGAATCAGTGCGCGTAACGAAACAGGCAACAAAGGCGCGATGGCTTTGAGTCGGTTTTGTGTGTCTTGTGCAATGGCTGAGAGATGCGCCAAAGAAGGTGCAGAGCCCACCACTTGCTCCAACGTTTGAGACTTGCCCCGTACAGATACACGCGATTTGGGGGGCGTGCTGTAGCCCAGCGCACGATATGCAGCAAGTGTGTCTGGATGAGGCGTAGAACGAGTGGCCATGAGGCAATTATGAGGCTGCGGACGGTTAAAATTCGAAGCTTCTATTAAGCCTTTCACAAAGGATTTTGCGGCCCTTGTTTTTATGTAGAAGCAGGACCTCCGCAGTGCTCGCATGGCTCTCAATTTCTTGACTTATATTTTTGGCAGCCGCAATGAGCGGCTACTCAAGCAATACCGCAAAACCGTCGCGCAAATCAATGCGTTGGAGCCTTCGTTAGAGAAGCTCAGTGACGATGCGTTACGTGCAAAAACTGACGAATTCAAAACACGCGTTGCCAATGGCGAGACGTTGGACGATTTGTTGCCTGAGGCTTATGCTGTGGTGCGTGAAGCGTCCAAGCGCGTGATGAAGATGCGGCACTTTGATGTGCAGATGCTGGGTGGCATCTCTTTGCATCAAGGCAAGATTTCTGAGATGCGCACGGGTGAAGGTAAAACGTTGACCGCCACATTGCCTGTGTACCTGAACGCGCTGACCGGTAACGGCGTGCATGTGGTGACCGTGAACGATTACCTGGCCAGCCGTGATGCGAAATGGATGTCGCGTTTGTATAACTGGTTGGGCCTGACGGTGGGCATCAACCTGCCTCAGATGCCGCGCGAAGAAAAGCAGGCCGCTTACCGCGCTGACATCACATACGGTACCAACAACGAATACGGTTTTGACTATTTGCGCGACAACATGGTCTACGAAGCCGCGGACCGCGTGCAGCGCAAACTGAATTACGCCATCGTCGACGAGGTGGACTCGATCTTGATCGATGAAGCGCGCACGCCGCTCATCATCAGCGGTCAAGCCGAAGACCACACCGACATGTATGTCGCGATCAATCGCGTGGTGCCATTGCTGACGCGCCAGATCGGTGAAGAAGATCCGCACACAGGCGAGGGCGTCATCACACCCGGTGACTTCACGGTGGATGAAAAGTCACACCAAGTGTTCATGACGGAGCGCGGTCATGAAAATGCAGAACGTATTTTGGCCGCGAATGGTTTGTTGGCCGAAGGCGCATCGTTGTATGACCCAGCCAATATCAGCTTGATGCACCACTTGTACGCCGCGCTGCGTGCCAACCATCTGTATCACCGCGATCAACACTATGTGAACCAAAACGGCGAGATCACCATCGTTGACGAGTTCACAGGTCGCCTGATGTCGGGTCGCCGATGGAGCGATGGCTTGCATCAAGCGGTGGAAGCCAAAGAAGGTGTGGAGATCCAAGCCGAAAACCAAACGCTCGCTTCCATCACCTTCCAAAACTATTTCCGCTTGTACAACAAACTCGGTGGCATGACCGGTACCGCTGACACCGAAGCGTATGAGTTCCAAGAAATTTACGGTTTGGAAACCGTGGTCATTCCGCCTAACCGCATCAGCAAACGTGACGATCAGTTGGACCGTGTTTACAAGACGACAGAAGAGAAATACAAAGCTGCGATTGACGACATTCGCGAATGCTACGAACGCGGCCAGCCTGTTCTCGTAGGTACCACGTCGATTGAGAACTCCGAGTTGATTGCGGACATGCTGGACAAGGCCAAACTGCCGCACCAAGTGCTCAACGCTAAACAACATGCACGTGAAGCCGACATCATTGCGCAAGCTGGTCGCACCAAGATGATCACCATCGCCACCAATATGGCTGGTCGTGGTACTGACATTGTGTTGGGCGGCAACGTTGAAAAATTAATTTCCGACGTCGAAGCGAATGAGGCGCTAGATGCTGCCGAGAAGCAAAAGCAAATCGATGCTTTGCGCGTGCAGTGGACCAAAGACCATGATGAGGTGAAGGCCCTCGGTGGTTTGCGCATCATCGCGACGGAGCGTCACGAGTCACGCCGTATTGACAACCAACTGCGCGGCCGTTCAGGCCGTCAAGGTGATCCAGGCTCGTCACGTTTCTACCTCAGCTTGGATGACTCGCTCATGCGCATCTTCGCGGGTGAGCGTGTCAAATCCATCATGGACCGTTTGAAGATGCCAGAGGGCGAAGCGATCGAAGCGGGCATCGTCACGCGCAGCATCGAAAGCGCGCAACGCAAAGTCGAAGCACGCAACTTTGACATTCGCAAGCAACTGCTCGAATACGACGATGTGTCCAACGACCAGCGCCGCGTGATTTACCAACAGCGCAACGACATCTTGGACGCCAGCGATTTGACCGCTCAAATCGCCAGCTTGCGCGAAGGCAGTTTCATCGACTTGGTGCGTCAATATGTGCCTGAAGAGTCTGTTGAAGAGCAGTGGGACATCGTTGGTTTGCAACGCGCCTTGATGCAGGAATGGCTCATCGAATTGCCTTTGCAGGCCACCGTACAAGAAGCCTCTGCCATCACCGATGAAGAAATTTTGGCGAAGGTGGTTGAGGCTGCTCATGCGGCCTTTCAAGCCAAGTTGGATCGCGTGGGCATTGAGCAGTTCACGCCGTTCATGCGCGTGGTGTTGCTGCAAAACATTGACAGCCATTGGCGCGAGCATTTGGCTGCGTTGGACTATTTGCGCCAAGGTATCCATTTGCGCGGTTACGCGCAGAAGCAACCCAAGCAAGAGTACAAGCGCGAGGCGTTTGAATTGTTCGGTCAGTTGCTTGATTTGGTGAAGAACGAAGTGACCCGCGTGTTGATGACAGTCAAGATTGAATCGAACGAACAAATCGAACAAGCCGCCACCGAGCTGGAAGACCGCGCAGAGACTTTGCACAACGTCACCTACACCGCACCTGATGAATCCGGACAAGCCGTGACCACGACTGACGATACAAGTCTTGCAGCGCAAATGCCGACTGTCGGTCGTAACGAGCCTTGCCCATGCGGCAGTGGTAAGAAATACAAGCATTGCCACGGTGCTCTAGTTTAGTTAATAAAATCAACAACTTAGAAAGGTTGCACACTTCAAAATCCTGTTTTACAATTGTTTCACAAATGATAAAACAAGGCAAATGTTGTGCAAAAGTTGAACAAAAACAATACACAGCAAACGACTGAGTATGAGGAGTACATGGAGGATGGCAAAGTCCTCCTGTACTCACGCAACGGCATTTTTTACGCACGTGTGTACAAGGGCGAGGGCACACGCAAATACATCCATCGCTCCCTCAAAACACGGCAGTTAGCAGACGCTCGCAAGAGTGCAATGAAGTTCTATTACGAGATTGAATTTCGTAAAGACGAAGACCTGCCCTTGCAACAGACTACGTTTAACGATGTGATTGATGAGTACGTGCGGTTGAGGCAATTGCAGTACGACAGAGCGCAGCTGGACAAAATCAATACGTCCCGCCAAGAGCAAACCAGCATCTACATGCTTCGTCAAATCAAACGAGTGGTCAAGTTTTGGCGTGAGTACTGCGGCAAGAAAGCCGTGGACAAAATTGATAACGCGGTACTGAAAGATTACGTAGCGTGGCGTAAGGACTACTACCACCGCATGGACGAAAAAGACCGTCCCAAAAACTCTAGGCTCAACCCTGCAGATAAAACGATTGAGTGGGAAGTGACGCTGGCAAAAACGCTGTTGAAGTTTGCTGATGAGCGTGGTTATCGTGGACGGATTGCATTACCCACATGGCGCTTTAAGAGTGAGAAGCGGGTTGTGCGACCTGCATTCACATCCCCAGACATGGCCCAGATTTACAAGAGCTTTAGAGCATGGATACGTGCGGTGCCATTGAGAGACCAAGAACGCCGCTGGAACAGGGAAATGCTGCGTGATTACGTACACATACTTGCCAAGAGTGGTATGCGAGTAGGTGAGGCTAACAACCTGCATGAAAGCGATGTGATTGAATTTAAAGACGACTTGGGCCGCCCCAACTATCAATTCAACGTCAAGGGCAAAACTGGCTCGCGTGTAGTCATCCCAAGAGTCTCATCCCGTAACTTCATCTTGCATGTCATCCAGCGCAACAAAATGCAGCCTCATTACACAGGGCAAATCAAAGTCAAACGCAAAGTAGACAACAAGGACAAGTGGTTCTTTCGGATGCTCGATGGCAACCAAGTCATAACACTCATAGACCAGTTCCAAGCGTTCCTGAAAGATTTGGGCATTGAAAAAAACAGATACGGTGAGGTCTACACGCTTTACAGCCTGCGTCACTTTTATGCGGTGCGTATGCTGCAAAAAAATGTACCCGTATGGGATATCGCACGAAACATGGGCACGAGTGTGCAAAACATTGAGATGTACTACGGGCGCAGTGCAACGCCCAGCGTCAAAGCAACAGTGTTGGGTGGGTAGGCTGGCGCTGGCAAAAGGTTAAGTTAATTATTTGCAAGAGAACAGCTGACCTGCGCTGCAACCCCGCGCCAGCTAGTCTGTATTGCCCAAATGCACGAAGCAGTGTTGTCGGCTGTTTTCGTTTGAACGAGCGTGACTGCGGTAACGGTGGGTAGATAAAAAGTTTAATTTAATTTAAGCATTTGCTAGCTGGGGTGGGGCAATAGAATGATTGAATTGATAATTTATAGGGGCTGTGCATGAAGACAATTTGTAGTGTGTTGATTGCAGCAGCTGTTCTTGCTGGCTGTGCGGCACCCACAGTAAAACCCATGACAACACCTAACGGTCAGCAAGGTTTTTTTGTTAGCTGCGATGGCTCAGTGGCATTCCCCCAAATCAGTAGACAAATATGATGTCAAAACTGAAATGGAGAATTGCAAATGCAACGAGCGAAATATGCCCCCGAGTTCAAAGACGAGGCTGTCAAACAAGTCATCGATAAAGGCCACTCAGTTGTCGATGTAGCCAAGCGACTAGGCATTGCTGAAGGCGTTCTGTACACGTGGGTCAGCAAGTTCAAGAAGGCGGATGAACCTCAGTCCAGTGACCTCAAGTTGATGCAAGCCGAGATGGCCAAGCTCAAGGCTGAACTCAGACGCACTACCGAGGAGCGCGACATCCTAAAAAAGGCCGCCGCGTACTTTGCAAAACAGTCCGGGTGAAGTACGCATTCATTCAAGCCCACCGATCAGAATTCAAACTCACCAGCATGTGCCGCGTTCTCAAAGTTCACCGCAGCGGCTTCTACGCTTGGCTGCATGAGCCGCTATCGCCAAGGGCAAAAGCCAATGAGGTGTTGACGGCAAAGATCAAAGAGTTCTACGACCAGAGCATGGGCATTTACGGGAGCCCGCGCATCTTCTGTGACTTGCGCGAAGCAGGCGTGGCTTGCGGTGAGAACCGCGTGGCGCGGTTGATGCGTGCCGCTCAGATCAAGTCTGTACGTGGCTACAAACGTCCTAGGTACAAAGTGGGCAAGCCCGCACTTGTGGCGCCAAACCGATTGCAGCGACAGTTCCAGCACGATGAGCCTGACAACGCTTGGGTGACGGATATCACGTACATCCGCACACTTGAAGGCTGGTTGTATTTGGCCGTAGTGCTTGATTTGCACTCGCGTGCAGTGGTGGGCTGGAGCATGGGTAAAAGTATGCAAACGAGCTTGGTGCTGGATGCTCTGACGATGGCGGTGTGGCGCAGAAGGCCAAAAGACTCGGTGATCATCCATTCGGATCAGGGCAGTCAATTTGGCAGCGACGAATTCAACCGTTGGTGCAAAGACAACCGACTAAGCCCGAGCATGAGTCGTCGCGGCAACTGCTGGGATAACGCGGTGGCTGAATCGTTCTTCAGTAACTTGAAGAGCGAACAAATCAAGAAGCGGATTTACCAAACTCGGGCTGAAGCCAAGTCAGAAATCTTCGATTACATCGAGGGTTTCTACAATCGAGTTCGACGCCACAAGCATCTCGATCAACTCAGCCCCTATGAGTTCGAGCGGCAGCGTCAGACTGCGCTATGAAAAGTGTCTACAGGTTTGGGGGAATGCCACTACGAAGGTCATGGAAGACGAGCAAAGCGTTATGACCTTTACGAAGGGTTAAATACGACCACTGTGAATGTTAAAAAAAAAGGATGGCAGAGGATAAAAATGAATACGAAAGTTACTCACTTGCATCCTATGTCAGTTACCGTGGAGTAGGTCCGCCGCCTTATTGGACGGACAACGTGATGGATGCGCTGGCGTTGACTGTGCCCGGCGTCACCGTGGTTGCGCTTTTTGCGTACGCTGCCGAGTAATTGAAGGTTTGTGAGGTCGCCGTCGCGTTTGCTGCGATGGTTGCCGTGTCCGCGTTGTAACCATTGGTGACGGTCGCTGGCACCGCCCCATTCTTACTGGTCACCGTGACGCCAATGCCACTGGCTGACCCCGTATTTGCAATGATAGAAGAGCCTGTAAAAGCGGGTGTAAATGACCAAGTGGGGGTCACTGTGTATGCGAATGCATTGCCTTGGCCGCAATTTAATTTGAGTGAAAAATCCGCGCTTCGATCGAGAGATGAGCCAATTGCAGAGGGCGACAAAGTGGGCAGGGTGACCGTGGGGGAGATGACGGCACATGTGGGGTTGCCCACGAATGCAAATGCCATGAACGCCTGCGCATTTGGCGAGGACCAACTGACAAGGCCATTCAAATCGGTGTTGTGCTGTCCGGCCATGACCCTGACAAATTTGGAGGCGTCTAGTATGAAGTTACCTTTGGCGCCTGGGGCCACAGTCACGATGAGCTCTTGTAAGAATGTGGCAGAGGGGGCGCAATTTGAAATTTCATAGATGTCCGTAAAAAGTCCCGCCGCAATCGGGGTTAAATAGGCCCCGCCTTTGTACGTGCTTGCAATGTTGGGACGACCCAGGTAGTTAAAGCCGCAACTAGAACCCGACGCTGCCAGTGTTCTGGAAAAGGCAATCGATGTGTTGTTCAGTGTGGAAAACGACTGGTTGTTTTGAATCAAAGAAAACAAACAAGAATCCCCGTTGGCAGGGGTGCTCATGCTTGTAAACCCGATGACCAAATTGACACTCATTTGGTATGAACTTCTCGATGGCTTCGCGCTCACCGTTAAGGTTTGGTTGTCCGCGCTAAACGTGAAATTTTTGTCAGAAGTGGGCGCTGTATTCAAACTCCATGAGGTGGTGTAGTTGCATGTCGTTGCATGTGTCGGCACATAAAAAGCAAACATTGAAACAAAGACCAAAAGCAGTTTCAAAAATGGGGTGTTCATGGAGGTGACCTAGTTAGCAAGTCGTTCGCATCTGAGCCGACGGCGCACATGAGTTGCAATGGGGTAAATCCACTGGCGTTACTGGGTATTTTTTCGTCCAGCGCGTATTGGGTGGTGCAGTGTTCGTTGGCGTTTTCTCCCCACACCACGTTGAGCTTGTCTCGGGGTGTTTTCACGCGAACCAAGGCGCGACTGCCTTGGCCCACAATGCCCACGTCGACGCCTTGACTACTCGTCACGTTCGCGCCAATGGGGATGCGCTCACCGCTGCTGGTCGATAGCTTTAACAGCAAGGGGCGTCCGACGGTGGTGTCGAACTTCAAACGCACGATTGCGCCTTCCACCGGTGCAACCTTTTGTCCAGCGTTGTCGATATCTAAGTCAACGGACGCACCCTCCAAGCTGATTTGCACGTCGTTAAGGTAGTAAGGCGATAGGTTGGTCACTACGCCGTAGCCGCGCTGGTTGATGCGTGCGTTGCCGCCTTGCAGGCTCACCCCTTCGCCCTGAGGGACTTCGACGATGGCAAAGGTGCCACCCAAGGGCGGGGCCATGATCACCCCATCGCGGTGGAGTACCACACTGCCTGACGCGCTCAAACCGGTTTGCACGGCGCCACTGCTAGAGGACGACAAGTTACCCCCCAAGTTGCCCCAAGGGTGTGCGTAATTGAGTGAGCCGCCAGAGCTGTTATCGGCCCCGGTTTGTGAGTGGTTCAGGTTGTAATAGGCTGTGTTGTTGGGCCCCATGCTGCCCGAGTAGGACAGGGACCGTGTGGCATCGCTTTGGTCGGACTGCGTATAGCTCGCGCTGACTGAACCTAACTTGCCTGAGCTTTCCAACGGAATGGCGATCGAGAAGCCCACGCTGCTTGTCGATTTATTGCCATCTGCAAAGTTGCTTTGGCTTAAGTAGGCATTCAGGTTGATCCGCTGCCAATTTGTAAAGTAAGACGCTCTGCGTTGGCGGCTTTGGCTATTCGTCGCCCACGTGTTTTGATCCACCATGCTCAACGAAACACCGCCGTAGGAACGCATGCTCAGCGACAAGCTGAAATACCGGCTGCTTTTAAAGTTATACGAACCATTGACGTCAAAGGGCATGCCCGTCAGCGCGGTGTTGGGGGCAACATAGGCACGTGATTGCTCACTCAGGCCCCCATAAAATTGGAACGGGCCCATGGCGGGGGCTGTGTAATTGACGTTGAAGGCTTGTCCGGTACTGTTGGAGGCTAGTTCTTTTGTTTGCGCATAAAGGCTGTTGAGGGTCAGCCCTCCCCAAGGGTTGTTGAAGGTCGTTTGCAGGCCAAGGTTTTGGTAATTCGACGCCATCAATAGTTCCACGCCGGGCGACACCCATTTGTTCAGTCCATAGCGTACGTAGGCTTGCAGCACGGCTGCGTGATTGACGCTGGTCGCGTTAGGTCTGTAGTTGCCCGCTGACGTGCTGTAGCGCAAAGACCCGGGGCTGAGTTTGCCCGCACTGAGGCTGTAGGGCTCTACAAAATTTTGTTGCCCTCCGTCCGCCTCGGTCACGATGACCTCCAAATCCCCCAACGCCGCGGGTGGGTTGATGTCGTTCAATTCAAAGGGGCCAGGGGGCACGGTCTGCTCAAAAAACACCACGTTGTTTTGCATAACGCGCACCCGTGCATTGGTGCGGGCAATGCCACGCACCACGGGCCTGTAGCTCCGCTCGTCATCGCTCATCATGCCTTCCTCAGACGACAGACGTAGCCCACGCAGTGGCACGCCGCCGATGATGGGGCTGAAACTGTTGGTGTCACCCAAGGCCAGGCTGGACTTCCAGTCAATCAAAGGGCGTCGCACAAATGTCTCGCCAGACGTGTACTGATGGGCGCTTTGTCCGTTTGTGCTGTCGCCTTGCGTCAGGAAACTGCTGTGGCGCAATTGCCAACCGTCTAAGTTCAAACCCGAATTCAAGCCCAAGTAGTCTGATGTGTTCCCCTGTGCTTGATAGTGGTTGAAGTTGTAGTTGACGAAGCCCGCGTTATCGCCTCGCGTGAGCATGCCCGCGTTATCGCCTCGCGTGAGCATGCTCGTGGAAACGGATGCGTTGCTTTGCCTTGTTAAATAGGCTTGGGGAATGCTCAGTTTGAGCTGCAGCGCACTTTTGTCAAAATCAGCGCTCGCGCCATTGACCTAGTCCTCTAGATACAAGCAGGTTTTGGCGTCTTGCGTTGCAGATTCCGAATCCGGCGGGCTGAGTACCGCCATTCCTTGGGTACTGACGGCGCTGGGTTTGACGTTCAGTTGCATGAACAACTCTCGCGTGATGCACGGCTTGGCGTTGCCATTTTCCTCACCCGGCGGCGTGGTGAACAGCACCGATGATTTGCCGATGGAGGTGCCACTGCGGTAAATGTCGACCGTCAACGGGCCCGGACGGACATTGCCCAGTTTTTTCAGCTCGGCATTGCTCATGTTGCGAAAGCCCTTGCCGCGCAAAAAGTCTGAATCGAATTCGATGTCGTCTGCGTTTGGGGCTTCAGTGGGCAAGACCGATACGGTGCTGGCAGGTGCCTGTCTGGCATTTTCTGAAATCAGAGCCCAAGCTGTCGCAGCCTGCGTCATGATGAGAAACATCATCACCCATCGCCGTCGCATAAGAGCTGGCCTTTGCAACCCTGCATTTGACGGCTTCATGTGTGTCGACGTGTTTGTTTTGAGTCACCCCCGACCCAGTTGCGATACGACTTACTTGGCAGGGGCTAATGTGAACGAGGTGGAATTCACACCACCATAGTCATTGATAAAGTCAGCCACGAGCAACGAGTATTTTTGTGGCAGTTTGTCCGTCATGGTGACGGGGAAGCTGGCATGGCTCAGGGGCTTGAGCATGCCGCCCTCTGTGACGGAGATGAGTTGATCAGGTTCGCCTAGATTCAAGCTCAAAAACGACATGTGAAAAGGTGTCGGGTTGTCGCCTTCAATGGCCCAACCGTTGTCTTGTTTCACAACTTTCCACGTGACTTTGCCCATCGCTTGACCCGGATCGCCTTTCAGCCCTTTGGGCCTGAAGAACAATTTGATGCGTGTGCGAATGGCAAAGCTCAAACGGTTTTCCGCATTGGACTTGGGGGGGACCTCTAACATGTTGAACCAGTAAAGACTTTCGCGATCGCTGGCCAGCGGATCGCCGGTGTAGACCATGCGCACCACTTGGCGGCCCTCGACGCCGACACGCGCCACCGGCGGGGAAATATTGAAGGGCGTCACCACGTCTTCGGGGGACACCGTGTTCACGCCGTCGTCCACCCACATCTGGATCAGCGATGGTTTCTCTTTTGACACATTGCTGACGTTGAAGGTGACTTCACGCCGAGCTTCGGGGTAAATCACCCGTGTGGTGTCGATGATCATTTCGGCCACCGCGCATGGCGCAGCCAAAACCAGAGCTAAGACGAATGGTGCAAAAAAGTACTTCATCATTGGTAATCCACTAGCAACGCCAATTTGGCTTCGAACGCATGCATGGGCTTCATGCCGCTGCGCTGAACGCTCTGTAGCGTGAACGCTTCGCTTCCAAAAGTATTGGCCAAGTACCACCGATCATTCAATTCGGACATTTGGCGCTGTGGTGAATCCACCGATATTTTTAAGTTATTTGAATTCATACACATACGCTTGCCTTTTTCGGTGTTCAACGAAAAGGTGATGCGTGTAGGTGGGGGGCCGTCATCGTTGTCCGACGACAGCAGACAAGTGCTCTGGGATATTTGAGCTTCAAAGCTCAACCTGCCATCAAGTATTTCAGCATGTACATGTGGGAAAAAGCACAGGCCAACGAGAACCGTCAGACGTGACAGCAGGTTTTTGACAAAGCCAATCGGGCGCGCCATATTTCTTTCGAAAATATCATTTTACTAATAAAAATTAATAAATTCGACAAAAATTTTGACAGCGCCCTCAGCACGCGCAAGGCTTACTGGTAAACCAAGAACAAGGGAATGCTGGCGCTGAATGCACCAGCCGTCAAAGTTGTCCCAGAGGTCACCAACTGTGCGGTCAATGGAATGGTGCCTGTGGCAATAGCGACCGAGCTTGCGGCTGCAAACGTGCCTGTATCACCTGCACGTGGTGTCAAGCTCAGCTGATTGGTTATGGTTGTACCCGTGGCCAAAGCCAACACTGCATTGGTGCCATTGGCAGCCAGATCGTTGGTACGGTAAGTCTTACCAGCAACAGTTGTGATTTGGCTGGCGCTCAAATCCAACAAAACGTTGAAGTTGGCTTTTTCGCCGGTTAGTCCGGAACTGGCGCATGCGGCAGCTCCGGCGGCGTTCTTGGCAGAGAGGGTCACGGTTTTGCTGGAACCTAGAAGCATTCCCGTAGTGATCCCGCCTGTTCCGAACGTAATCTTGCCAAAGTCCACGTTGAGGTTGCCGTTGGTGGCCGAGTTGGTACCGTCGGTCAGTGACAGCGTACAAGTGTTGGCGGTCACTTGACCGGCAAAAGTCACGGTGGCATCGGCCGCCTGTGCTTGGGCCAATTGCATCATGCCAAGGCCGAGGGCGATCATCACTGCTGATTTGTTACGAAAATTGAGACGCATGATTTAGCTTTCAAAGTTTTTAAAAATCCCACAAATTGGAGCGGGAATAAATTTGCATGTTTGTTTTTGATTGATATTTTAAATATCAATGCAATCTAAAGTTTACATCTAAATAGTAGTTTTTGATACGTTTATCAAAAAATTTTGTACTTTAGGGAGGATTTGGCAGATATTCAATGCTTTTTGTATATTCATGGCGAGGGGAGAGGGGTGTGTTACGGTTTGAATGTGTCTGATTTGCAACGCCCTTCTTGTTACGTTTCTCGCTCCACGGTGCATGGCCAAGGCGTGTTTGCCCTGAGCCACATCGCGGCCGGTGAAACCGTCATTGAATATGTGGGCGAGGTCATTTCGATGGCCGAGGCGCTGCGCCGCCACCCGCATGACCCAAGCAATCCCGAACACACGTTTTACTTTCACATCGACGACACGCGGGTGATTGATGGCCTGCACGGCGGCAATGACTCGCGCTGGATCAACCACTCGTGCCGCCCCAATTGCGTGCCCGACCAAATCCAGGGGCGCATCTTCATCAAAACCCGCCGCCCCGTGTGGGCAGGTGAGGAGTTGACGTTCAACTACGGGCTCATCAGCGATGAACCGTTGACCGACGCGTTAAGAGCCAAATACGCCTGCCGTTGCGGCGCGAAGAAGTGCAAGGGTACGATGCTGGCTTAAGCAGAATTTGAAATGATGAACCAAATGACAGAGGCGCAAGCGCAATGGGACAAGGCCTGTCAAGCCTTGAACGAAGAGTTCCAACTGAATGCCAACGATCTGCCCACGATTGAGACAGCCAAGGCTTTGTTTTTGCAATGGGTGGGACGTCGTGAAATCACCCAAGAGGCGGCCAACGCCCTGATGTACAGCCTGTATTTCGCTGGCTATCTCAGCATGCTGGAGGCGTTCAAACAAGAGTCGCCTGAGTTTGAGGTGCCTGAATATTTGCACACACACCCCGTGTTGGAGGCCTCCAACCGCTGGGCACAGCAAGCGCTCGATAGCCATGTGTTGCTGCAATTGGCGCAACCCATCATCCGCGACACGCAAGCGTTATTAGACAGGCTCAACTGATCTGAGCAGGCTGTGCTGGCCTCTCAGTACGCGACGGTGACATAGAGGTAAGTCAAGTTGTTGTCGCTCGCGGCCCGCGTGTTGCCAGTGGAGTTGTCGATGAAGGTGGGGCCACCTAAGAAGTTGCGATAGAAGGTTTGCTGCAGTGCCAACCGAATGTGCGGCTGCGGGACGTAGTAAAGCTCGAAACCAAGGCCGCTTGTTTTGGGTGACCCGGTGGCTGAGCAATACGCCAACAAGGACGTGTTTTGGTTGCAGGCCCCATTGATCACATTGGGGTTTGCGTTGTAAGACCAATACAGCTGGTCCGTGCTGCCATTGGACGCGAATTGAAACACACTGGCCCCATACGTTCGCGCATAGTCGTAGGTGACTTTTGTTTTGAAGGTCCTCAGGCTGCTTGTGCCGTTGTCGTGGCTACGGCCCACAGAGCGATTGCCCCAGTCGACTTGTTCGTGGATGAATGTGGCTTGGGCTGACACCGAGTGGGTGTCTGTGATGTGCTGGTATTGCGCATCGAGGCCGAGGTCTGTGTAGGTGCCCGAGGCCGAGCCCACCACAAAAGGGTCTCTGGCCAGTCGGGTCACCATGCCGAATGTGCCGACCATGTAAGAGTCGCTGCCACTGACCTTGTTCCATGCCATGCGCCAGTAGGGGTTGGCGCTTGAGTTGAAGGTGTTGACTGATCCGGACAGTTGCAGTGCGGCACCCGTCAGATGGCTGCTTTGGTAATTGCTGAGTTCAAGGTAGATGCTGTCGTTGAGCATGGCATACACGCCAAGCCCAAGCGTTTGAGATGCGGTGCCACCGTCGATCATGGATGTGGGGCCAAACTGGCCCAGCCCCCATGCATTGAGCAAGCTTGAGCTTTTGAAGGGAAAGTCGTGGACGGGGGTGGTGTTCCACAAGTCTTGACTGGCTGGGGCGTTGTTGAGGGTGATGCCCCAAGTGATCGCTTGATCGCCCAAATCATCTTGTGTGGCGAATCGCACATCACTGGCGTCAAGAAACAAATCGCTCCCGACGTGTGTGCCCGTTTGAAGTCCCGAGCTGGCGAAGATGGGGTTGGTGTTGGCGGCGTTGGCCGTCCATTTGATTTTGCCACCCATATGTTCGGAGAGTTTGCCCGCCACAAACAGACTGGCTGCTTCGGGAATGGGTTTGCCGTTTTGCGGCATCGTCACACTCGCGTCTGCGCTGCTGGCGGTGTTTCTCACCTTTGTCACCGATGCAGTGGCGGTGGCCGACAGCGGGTTGCCCCGTTTGCCTTGTGTGTATCCCGTGAGTTTGAAATGGCGACCAGCAGGTGTCAGTTCCCCCATGCTCAAGTGGCAGGCGGCACAGGGTTGCTCAGTTTGCGTGGCAAAGGAGGGCAGCGCTTGCACCGGCATGCAGCAGCCGTAAAGTCCTACCAGGGCAAGGGTGGCGAGTCTGATTTGCATGCCGCATATTACATAGATCAGATGTCTTTTAAATTGACAATTTTTAGCGGGATTGGACCGCCTGTCCATACGGGCAATAGCCCGGTTTTGGCCCCACCTGCGGGTGCAGCCGGCAGGTGTTGGGCCGTTTGTCATACACGGTGCAACGCCGTGTTTTGGCGTCGAGGTTGGCGCAGTCGCCATTGGCGCGACGTGCCAACGTGAAGATGCTGTTCTTGAAATTGAAGTGCGCAATCAGCCCCGCTTTTTGCAGCCGTTTGGCGATTTGCTTGGGCGCTTCGTGTTCGGCTTCAAACGGGTCCACCAGCTCAAGGCGCACCAAGTCGGCTAGCTTGACTTCCACGGGCATGGTGCAGCAGTTGGCCGCGCAGGTGTTGCACAGGCCGCTGCGGTAGCGGGTCCAAGAGTCGCAGTTGTCGACGTCGACGATGGCGATGTGAGACCTCATGTGCCCTCCGACGCAACAGGGGAAGCGGGCGATGATGCTGGCAAGGGCGGCAGCTGATACACCAGCACTTTGAGCGAACGCTCGGGCGACACATCGGCAAACGCCGCCGGGTTGGCCACGCGTTGCACGAAGTTCAACTCAGGGGCCAGTGCTTGCATTTGGTCTTGCAAGAAGGCCAAGCCCAGCTCGGGGGCGTTGAGGCACAGCAGCGCGTAGCCGCCGGGGGCCAGCAACTCGGGCAAACGGCGCATGAGTTTGGCGTAGTCTTTGGTGGCGATGAAGCTGCCTTTTTGGTAGCTGGGCGGGTCCACGATGACCAAGCCATAAGGCCCGCTGCGCGTGATCTTGCCCCACGTTTTAAAAATATCGTGCATCAAAAAAGTCGCGCCCGTGCTGATGCCGTTGAGTGGGTGGTTTTGTTGGCCAATGGCCATCGCGCCGTGGCTCATGTCCACGTTCACCACTTGTTTGGCACCGGCTTGCAGGGCCACCACTGAGAACGCGCAGGTGTAGGCAAACAAGTTGAGCACCTTCAGGCGCGGCTGTGTGGCAGGGTAAGCGTGCACGAATTGCCGCACCCATTCGCGCCCCTCGGCCATGTCGAGGAACAAACCGTGGTTTTGCCCTTTGAGCACATGCACGCGAAAGCGAGCGCCGTTTTCAGTCACCACATGCGGGTCGGGCACGGTGCCGCGCATCAAGCGGGTGTCGATGTGGCCTTCGGCGCGGCACTGAAACACCCAATTCAGCGGCTGGTCTGGGGCGATCTGCGCCCAACGTGCAGACAGCGCTGCGTCCACGGTGGTCAGTTCGTCCTCAGTGACCGCTTGAAAACTGGTCAACACCAACACGGGCGGGAAAGCATCTAAAGCCCATGGTTCGCAGCCCGGGTACAGGCCGCCACGGCCATGAAAAACGCGCTGTGCGTCAGTAGGCAGGGCCATCGTGGCAATGGCATGGAGCAGGGCTTGCATGGTGTGAAGTAGCAAAAAGCTAGGGCGTTTGGGAGGGGCTAAGTGTATGTATCTCATAATGGATGCGTCTTATGAACACGCCTACGCCACCCGAAAGTTCGAAGCTGCACCCCGACATCATCAAGCTCGGTGTGGTGAGTTTTCTCACCGACCTGAGTTCAGAGATGATTTTCTCGGTGTTCGCCATTTTCTTCACCACCATCGCGGGCGCGTCCGCTGCGTTGCTAGGGCTCATCGAGGGCATGGCCGACTTGTCGGCCTCGTCGCTCACCTATTTGGCGGGCTGGCTGTCGGACCGAAGCGGCCAGCGCAAAGGCTTTGCCATCGCGGGCTATGGTTTTTCCACGTTGGCCAAATTGATTTTGTTGGTGTCCTCGTCTATTGCGGGCTTGGCGGTGTTTCGCATCCTTGAGCGCTTGGGCAAAGGCTTTAGGGGTGCGCCGCGTGACGCGTGGTTGTCATCTATTGCCGGCCAAGCCACGCGGGGCTATGCCTTTGGCGTGCACAAGGCCTTGGACAAAGCAGGCGCTGTGCTGGGGCCGCTGGTGGCCTATGCCTTGTTGTCTTGGTTGGGGGAATCGGCCAGTGCATACGCCACCTTATTCATGGTCGCGTTTGTGCCGGCGGTCCTCAGCGTGTGGGTGCTCACGCGTATCCCCGAACAAGCGGCCCCGGCGCATGTGCGCGAGCCGCTGCGCGAGAACTGGCAGCAGCTGAGCGTGGGCTTCAAGCGTTTCTTGTGGCCCGCAGGCATATTTGCTTTGGGCTATTTCAGCCTTGGCTTTATTTTGCTCAAGGCCCATGCGCTGGGGTTTGGGGTGACCGAGATCGTGCTGCTCTACGCCCTGTTCAACATCACTTGCGTGCTGTCTGCGCCGTGGGTGGGCAAGCTGGGCGACAAGGTGGGGCGACGCCGCATTGTGCTGCTGGGCTATGCGTTGTATGGGGGCATGAGCCTGTGTCTGATGGTCGCCAGCACGCGCTGGGAAATGATGGCTCTGTTGGCCGTGTACGGTCTGTTTTATGCCATCGATGAATCACAAAGCAAGGCCTACATTGCCGATTTGGAGCCGCAGCGACGCGCCTCGGCCATGGGGGTGTATGGCTTTGTCACCGGTGTTTTGTATTTACCCGCCTCCTTGATGGCGGGGGCCTTGTGGACGCTTGCGCCTACTTGGGCGTTTGCTTGCTCGGCCGCCCTGTCGTTGTTGGCCATAGGGGGCTTGCTTACCCTCACGTCAGAAGCCCCCTCACAGAGTGAGTAGGATGACCCCCATTTTTAAAATAATTCGGAGCCCGCTTTCATGACCCCCGCAGAACAAACATTGCGCACCGCCGCGCTGGACTACCACCGCGTGCCCACCAAGGGCAAGATTCGCGTTGAGCCCACACACCCCTTGGACAACCAGTACGACTTGAGCTTGGCCTACTCACCCGGCGTGGCCTACCCCTGCTTGGAGATCGAAAAAGACCCCCAAACTTCTTACGACTACACCAGTCGCGGCAACTTGGTGGGCGTCATCACCAACGGCACGGCGGTGTTGGGCTTGGGTGACATCGGGGCCTTGGCTGGCAAGCCGGTGATGGAGGGTAAGGGGTGTTTGTTCAAAAAATTCTCAGGCATTGATGTGTTCGACATCGAACTCGACGAGCGCGACCCTGACAAACTGGTGGACATCATTGCCGCCATGGAGCCCACCTTTGGTGGCATCAACCTCGAAGACATCAAAGCGCCAGAGTGCTTCTACATCGAGCAAAAGCTCAGCGAGCGCATGCACATTCCGGTCTTCCACGATGACCAACACGGCACCGCCATCATCTCGGCTGCGGCCATGTTGAACGGTTTGGAGCTGGTCGGCAAAGATGTGGCGAATATCAAAGTGGCCGTGTCTGGCGCAGGCGCTGCGGCCTTGGCTTGTCTGGACGTGTTCGTGGGTTTGGGTGTCAAGCCTGAGCACATTTTTGTGTGCGACTCCAAAGGCGTGATTTACGAGGGCCGCCCCGGTGGTTACGACGCCTCCAAAGCCCGCTTTGCACAAAAGACAGACACGCGCACTTTGGCCGATGCGGTCAACGGCGCTGACGTGTTTTTGGGCTGCTCCGCCCCCGGCGTGTTGACGCAAGACATGGTCAAGACCATGGCCGACCAACCCATCATCTTGGCGCTGGCCAACCCCGAGCCTGAAATTCGCCCCGAATTGGCCAAAGCCGTGCGCCCCGATTGCATCATTGCCACCGGCCGCTCGGACTACCCCAACCAAGTGAACAACGTGTTGTGCTTTCCCTACATCTTCCGTGGCGCCCTCGATTGCGGTGCCACCAAGATCACCGACGCGATGAAGATCGCGTGTGTGCGCGAAATCGCCGACTTGGCCAAACTCGAGGTGACCCCTGAAGTCGCCGCCGCTTACCCCGGCGTGGATTTGGCGTTTGGTGTGGACAACATCATCCCCAAGCCGTTTGACACACGCTTGATGCTGCGCATTTCGCCTGCGGTGGCACGCGCGGCGCACGCCTCGGGTGTGGCCAAACGGCCCATCCAAGACTTTGATGCTTACGCTGTGGCCTTGATGGCGCGTTTGAAGTAACTGCGTCTTGACCAGCCTCAAGCTCACCCGTGACAAGATCTACAAAACGGTCGCACGTCAATTGCATGGCGTGGTGCCGTGTTGGGTCTGTGGTGAGCCTGTGGCGTACGCCGATGCCACGCTGGAGCACATCCAACCGTTGAGCGAAGGCGGCAACAGCCACCAAGAAAACTTGGCCATCAGCCATGACCGCTGCAACAACCAGCGGCATGCCAAAGCTAAGACGACACGGACCGATGGCGCATAAAAAACCACAATCGGCTTTGCTGGGCATCAGTTTGTTGCTGGTCGCCATGGCGTGCTTCGCCATTTTGGACACCACCACCAAGCGCGTGACCACGGTGGTGCCGGTGTTGATGGCCATTTGGGCGCGTTACTTTTTTCAAGCCTTGCTCACCACCGCCGTGGTGTTGCCCATCAAAGGTTTGGATGTTTTCAAAACTAAAAATCCGCGCATGCAAATCACCCGCGGTCTGTTGTTGACCTTGGTCACGGGACTGGCATTTTCCAGTTTGACGTTCTTACCTGTCGGGGAATTCACCGCCATCGTGATGGTCGTGCCTTTGCTGGTCACCTTGTTGGCGGCACGTATGTTGGGCGAGCATGTGTCCACGCAGCGCCTGTGGCTGGTGTGTGGTGGGTTTGTGGGCACGCTCATCATCGTGCGTCCGGGCACGGCGGTGTTTGGGTGGCCCTTGCTCATTCCCTTGGCGCTGGTCATCTTGAACGCCGCGTTCCAGCTGCTGACCAGCAAGATGACGCGCACCGAAGACGTCATGACCACGCAGTTCTACACCACTTGGGTGGGCACGGCGTTGGCTTCTGTTCCGCTGTACTGGTTTTGGGTGCCCGTCACCGACACACGGGTGCTGGTGGAGTTGGTGCTCATGGGCGTGGCGGGTTGTGTGGGCCACTTCATGTTGATCATGGCCTTTGAGCGCTCACCGGCTGGCACATTGATGCCTTACATGTACGCCCAAATCGGCTTTGCCATGATAGGGGGCTGGTGGGTGTTTGACCATGTGCCCGATCACTGGTCCATGATGGGCATTGGTCTGATTGCCCTCTGTGGCACCGCTGGCGGCTTGCTCACGGTGTATGAGCTGCGCCAAAAAACACAAACCTGACCCGAGCTTGGGGTTCAGCTTGAGGCTCAGTCGGCTTGCGGCGTGATGGCGTTTTCAAGGTTCATGAAAATAGGCCGTCCATCGGGCGTGTTGAGCGGCACGATCTTTTCTGCATGGCCATTCGCCGCGGGAATCAAGGCGCACAGCGTGGGACTGCTGCGTAACGCGCCATTCAAAGGGACTTCGAGGTCGGCAATGACCAGCTGCACGTCGGTGAGAATTTGTTTGACTTTCACGGCGCTTCCTTTAAAAAACAACTTGGGCTTGCAGGCTTTGCAGCACGATTTCGGCAATTTGCAGCAACAGCATCACGGCAATCGGCGACAGGTCCACCCCGCCCATGTGCGGCAGCACGCGACGTAGGGGGCGCAGCAGCGGCTCCACCAATTGCGCCAAGAAATAACGCGCCCCTGAGCCGATGTTGAACCACGACGCCACCGCATACGCAATCACCAACCACATGAGGCTAGAAAGCACCACGTGTACCAAATCGAAACCCGCTTGTGTGACCAAGCTCAACCAATGGGCGGTGGCCCCCGCCAGCAGCCACAGCAGCGCGTACTTGGCCAGCAACACGGCATAGGCCGCCACCAAGCTGCCAAGGTCTAGGCGACCCAGGCTGGGCACGTAGCGCCGCACGGGCAACACAATCCAGTTGCTCACGGCAAACACAAATGGCGCCAACGGGTTGCCCCCGCGGATGGACAGGTCGATGCGCTGCAAGTGCATATACATGCGTAGCAAACAGGTACCAGCCACCAAGCCGGTGGCGAGCTGCAAGATAAGGGAAAATATTTGGTACAGCATGTCGCTGAGTTTAGTGTCTCTAAGTTATGCATCGCAACGCACTGGTATTGTTTTCGGGTGGGCAAGATTCCACCACCTGTTTGGCGCACGCCCTCTCACGCTACGAGCGGGTGGAGACTTTGGCGTTCGATTACCGCCAACGCCATGCGGTGGAGCTGGAGGCGCGCCTGCAAGTGCTGGCGCAAGTGCGCGCGCAATTCCCACAGTGGGCGCACAAGCTGGACGAGGACCATTTGCTTGACCTCGGCGTGCTGGGGCAGGTGAGCGAGACCTCGCTCACGCGCGACATGGCGTTCAAGATGGAAGCTTCGGGCTTGCCCAACACCTTTGTGCCGGGGCGCAACTTGTTGTTCCTCACGCTGGCTGCTGCGCTGGCCTATCGCCGCGATTTAGATGTCATCGTCACCGGCGTATGTGAAACCGATTTCTCGGGCTACCCCGACTGCCGCGACGACACCATGAAAGCCATGCAAATTGCGCTGTCGTTGGGGCTAGACCGCCGTTTGTTGATCGAGACCCCGTTGATGTGGATCGACAAAGCGCAAACCTGGCAGCTGGCCTACGACCTTGGCCAAAAAGCACAGCCCAACGGCGGCGACCAGTTGGTAGACCTCATCGTGGAGCACACCCACACCTGCTACATGGGCGACCGCACGCATCGCCACGATTGGGGCTATGGCTGCGGCACCTGCCCCGCGTGTGATTTGCGCGCCAAGGGTTGGCTGCGCTGGAGGGCTTAGTTCATCTCTAAAACAAACTTCGCCACGCTGCCCTCGGGCGCGGGCACAAACTGCCATTGCGTTTCGTGATAGCTGGCCACGCTAGGACGATGGGCGACGGACACCAAGCCCCCCCCTTCTTCACGCACAAGGGTCAGCAGCTTGCCGTACAGCACTTTCTCAGCGGCCTCATCCAACGCACTGGTGGCTTCGTCGGCAAACACCCAGCGTGGGCGTTTGAGCAGCACACGCGCCAAAGCCAAGCGTTGTTGTTCGCCGCCTGAGAGTTGTTGCGTCCACTGGCCTGTCATGTCGAGTTCGCTGGCTAAATGCGGCAACAGCGCATCGTGCAGCGCGTTCTTCAAGGCCTCGTCGGTGTAGTGCTCGGTGCTCTCTGGGTAGGCCAGTGCTTGGCGCAAGCTGCCTTCGGGGAAGTACGGGCGCTGCGGCATGAACACACACCGCTCGGGCAACACCACGGGACCGTCGGTGATGGGGTCGCCATGGCGGTCATGGGTGGGCGAGGTGACATGCGGCCAAATGCCGGCCAGCACGCGCAGCAAGGTTGACTTGCCGCAGCCCGATGGCCCACGAATCAGCACGGTGTCGCCTGCGGCGGCGTTGAGTGAGGTATCGGCCAGTAACACGTCGCCGTTGGGCAGCGACACTGTCAAGGGGCTCGTGTGCAAGGCGTTGATGCCTGCTGTGGCCCCTGTGAACGACAAAGGCGGCGCCACAGGCTCTGGCGCATCGGGCGTTGTGACCGCCAGCATTTGGTCTTGGAAACTCGTCAAACGCAGCGTGGTGGCTTGCCACGATGCCAAGCGGCTGTAGTTGCTGATGAACCAGCTGAGCGACTCTTGCACTTGGCCAAACGCCGATGAGATTTGCATCAACTCACCCAGTTGAATCGCGCCACTGAAATAGCGCGGCGACGCCACCAGCATGGGGAACACCACGGCCGCTTGGCCGTAGCCGGAGTTGAACCAGGTGTAGCGCTTTTGCACACGCAGCAAGCGCATGAAGTTGTCCAGCACTTGGGCGAAGCGTTCTTGCAGCGACAGGCGTTCCACCTTGCCACCGCGGTCGAGCGCAATCGCTTCGCTGTACTCGCGCACGCGCATCAGGTGATGACGAAAATCCGCTTCGAGGCGCTGCTGCGCAAAGTTGAGCGAGGCCATGGAGCGGCCAATCAGGTGACCGATCAAGCTGCCCGCCAGCGCGTAACTCAGCGCCATCCACACCATGAAGCCGGGGATGTTGTAGGGACTGCCTGCCACCTCAAAGCTAAAGCCGCCCGAGAGCTTCCACAAAATGCCGATGAAGCTCAGCAGCGTGACGGTGGCGTCCAGCAGCCCCAAGGCCAAGCCCACCGTGTCAGACGTGAATTGCTGCACATCTTCTTGAATCCGTTGGTCGGGGTTGTCTGTGCCGTTTTTACTTTGCAGTTCAAGTTGGTAGAACACATGGCCCTTGAGCCAGCGTTGTAAGTAGTCGCGCGTCATCCAGGCGCGCCAACGCAGCTCTAACAGTTGCGTGAGGTAGAAGCGGTACACCGCCACGATGATGAAGCAGGTCGCCAGCATGGCGAACACACCGAGCTGGTGCCAAAACACCTCGGCGTTGCGGTTTTGCAGCGCGTCGTAGAACACACGGTTCCAGTCGTTGAGCAAGACCATCATGTAAACCATGCCGAGGTTCAGGCCCACACAGGCGCCGAGTAACAAACGGGCGCGCCACTTTTCTTCGGACTGGAAATAAGGCAGCGACAAAGCCCAGACGCGGCTGAGTTGCAGGCGGCTTTTTTGCCAATTCGTCGCCACGTTGTTGGCGACGCTTCTAAATGCGTTCATGTGTTTTTAAACTTCGGTGTTGCTGTTGCGCACGCCACTGGCCACATGGCCGGAGGGGACGTGGCGGGCTGCGGATTCGATGTGGCCGGTTTGGTCGTCAAAGAAAAAGTCGGGTTCAAACTCGCGCAAGAACTCGCCTTTCTCAAGGCCGCCTAAGAACATGGCTTCGTCCACCTCAATGTTCCAGTTCATCAGGGTGCGAATGGCGCGCTCATGCGCAGGTGCGCTGCGGGCCGTGACCAGCGCGGTGCGAATGCGCATGTGCGGCGTGCCCGCTTGTTGCAGCACTTGCAGTGCCGCGAGCAAGGGCTTGAACGGGCCCGCTAACAAAGGCTGTGCAGCTTTTGTTTTTTCGTGCTGTTGAAACGCGTCCAAGCCTTGGGCTTGGTACACGCGCTCGGCCTCGTCGCTGAACAACACCGCATCGCCGTCAAAGGCAATGCGCACTTCGTGTGGGTTGGCTTCTGATGCATGGGCCGAGTGCGGGTACACCTGCGCGGCGGGCACACCCGCGTCCAGCGCCGAGCGCACATCTGACAAATGTGTGGACAAAAACAAGTTGGCGTTGAGTGGCCGCAAATAGCGCCAAGGCGATTGCCCGCGCGTGAAGCTGCCGCGCTGAATGGGCAGGCCGTAGTGCTGGGCGGAGCGGAACACGCGCATGCCACTGACCGGGTCGTTGCGCGAGAGGATGACCACCTCTACGCGTTGCGCTTCAGGCGTGTTGAAGGCCAGCAGCTTTTGCACCAACGAAAACGCCACGCCGGGTTTGGCGGGGGTTTCGAGGCGGTCGAGTTGCAAGTTCATGTAGGCGCGGTCGTCGCCTTGCTCGAAGACTTGGTTTTCTTCTTCAAAGTCGAAGAGGGCGCGTGACGAAATTGCCACCACCAATTTACCGTCCAGAGAAACACCCATGGATTACCTCACCCATTGATTGAGTTGAATGATGGGCAGCATGACCGCCAGCACGATGAGCATCACCATCGCGCCCATCACCACGATGAGCAGCGGCTCAAGGATAGTCGCCAGTTGTAAAGCCCGGCGTTGCACTTCTTCGCTCAGCTGACTCGCGGCACGTTGCAGCATGGTGGGCAGCGTGCCGGTTTGTTCGCCCAAGCGCGAAAACATCACCAGCAAACGTGGAAAGCGTGGGTGCTGCGCCAAGGCCGACGCCAGCGGCGCACCCTCGCGCACCAGCACCAAGGCTTCTTGGGCGTCACGTTTGAGCGCGGTGTTGTGCAGCGTGTCGGCGGCGGCTTGCAGGGCTTTCAAAATGGGCACGCCCGCGGTGGCCAGCATGGCCAGCGTGCTGGCAAAACGCGCGGCGTTGTAGCCACGGGCCAAGCGGCCAACGAGGGGTAGCTGCAACCAAGCCGCATCAAAGCGCTCGCGTGTGGCGGCTTGCTTGAGGGCCATGTGTCCTGCCATGCTGAGGGTGATCAACAGCAGCACGCCCCATAGCCAAAAGTCTTGAACGAAGGCACTCAAGGCCAACATGACGCTGGTGAGCGCAGGCAGCTTTTGCTGGTTGCTGCCAAATACCTGGGCCACTTGCGGCACCACATAGGCCAGCAAAAACAACACGATAACCAAAGCCACCACACTCACGATGGCGGGGTACAGGCCAGCGGCCAATAACTTGCCGCGCAGGTTTTGCTGTTCTTGCAAATCGTCGGCCAAGCGTTCTAGCACCAAGCCTAAGTGGCCGCTTTGCTCGCCCGCGCCAATCACGGCGGTAAAGATGGCACTGAACTCACGCGGGTGCTGGCTCAACGCTTTGGCAAACGGAGCGCCTGCATTCACTTCGGTGCGCAGGGCCGACACCACATCGCGCTGGCGCGGCGTTTCAGCTTCGTCGGCCAAGGCACTCAAGGCGCGTTCCAGCGGCAAGCCCGCGCTGACCAACCCCGACAACTGGCGCGTCCACACGGCAAGTGCGGTGCGACTGAACACCTTGCTTTCCCAAATGACCGTGTCAAAGCCTTGGCTGGTGCGTTGCACGGGCTCGACCTTGAGCGGCACCCAATCTTGCGCACGCAACTGGCTGCGTGCGGTGCGTGCCGTGTCTGCCTCCAACACGCCACGGCGTGTTTGGCCTTGGGGGTCTAGGGCTTCGAAGGAATAGGCGGGCATGGTTTGTTTGCTTCAGCGCTTAGTCGCGCGTCACCCGGACTAGCTCTTCGCGGGTGGAAACCCCCAGGCGCACTAAGCGCTCACCATCATCGCGCATCAAGGTCATGCCGTGACGCAAAGCAGCGTCGCGCAACTGCGCTTCGCTGGCGCGGTTGTGAATGAGGGCGCGGATGGCGTCGTTGGTGGTGAGCAATTCAAAAATGCCGGTGCGGCCTTGGTAGCCGGTATGACCACATTCGACGCAACCCAAGCCGTAGGCTTCTCCACGGTGATCAGCGCAATGCGTGCATGTTTTGCGCAGCAGGCGTTGGGCCAACACGCCCAGCAAAGATGAGCTGAGCAAGAAGGGCTCCACGCCCATGTCGGTCAAACGCGTGATGGCACTGGCCGCGTCGTTGGTGTGCAGCGTGGCCAACACCAAGTGGCCGGTGAGCGAGGCTTGGATGGCGATTTGTGCGGTCTCGTAATCGCGAATCTCGCCAATCATGATGATGTCGGGGTCTTGGCGCAGGATGGCGCGCAGGGCTTTGGCAAAGTCCAAATCAATTTTTGGGTTCACCTGCGTTTGGCCCACACCGGCCAACTCGTATTCAATCGGGTCTTCCACCGTCATGATGTTGTTGCGCGTGGCGTCCAGCCCTTGCAGCGCGGCGTACAGCGTGGTGGTTTTGCCCGAGCCTGTGGGGCCAGTGACCAAAATGATGCCGTGGGGTTGTTTGACCAAGGCTTCAAAGCGTTGCAGCGTGTCGCCTTCCATGCCCACGGCTTGCAGCGTGACTTTGCTCTCGCTCTTGTCGAGCAAACGCAGCACGGCGCGTTCGCCGTGGGCGCTGGGCAAGGTGGACACACGCACGTCAATCGCACGTTGGCCGAGGCGCAGCGAAATGCGGCCATCTTGCGGCAAACGCTTTTCGGCAATGTCCAACTCGGCCATGATTTTTAAGCGCGAAATCAGCGCGGCATGCAAGGCGCGGTTGGGCTGCACCACTTCTCGCAGCGTGCCGTCGACGCGAAAGCGCACGCTGGAGTGACGCTCGTAGGGTTCGATGTGAATGTCACTCGCGCCATCGCGTGCGGCTTGCGTGAGCAGTGCGTTGAGCATGCGGATGATGGGCGCGTCGTCGGCGGCTTCCAGCAAGTCTTCCACGGCGGGTAGCTCTTGCATCATGCGTGTCAGGTCGGCATCGCTTTCAACCTCGCTCACCACGGCCGCCGCATTGCTGTCGGCTTGGGCATAGGCTTCGCTGATGCGTTTGGCCAGCGTGGCTTTGTCGGTGTACTCAAACGACTGCACGGCGTGGCGGCGTGTGACTTCGCTCCATGCGCTCAGATCAGGCGCGTCGCTGTGCCACAGCGTGAGCGTGTGGCCATCGTCCTCCAGCAACAGCTGGTGGGTGCGGGCAAAGGCGTAGGGCAGCGGGCGACGCATGGCTTATTGCGCGGGTTGTTCAGGCTTAGGTGCCGGCACTGGCGCGGGCGGCAACACGGGCGAGTTGCCCGAGCCCAAGATGGGGTTGAAGCCGGGCTGAGCCGTTTGCTGCAAGCCCATCATTTGTTGGTAGCGGTTGTTGCTGAGTGCGTCAGACGCCGCAGCGTCACGCACGACCACGGGGCGCAAGAACACCATCAGGTTTTTCTTGCTGCGCGTGCGACTTTCACTCTTGAACAGCCAGCCCAAAATGGGAATGTCGCCAAAGCCCGGCACTTGGCTGGTGGCGCCGGCGTATTCGTCAGACAGCAATCCGCCCAGCACGATGATGGAGCCGTCGTCTACCAACACGTTGGACTCGATGCTGCGCTTGTTGGTGATCAAGCCCGAGGTTGAACCCACCGAGTTGGCCACGACGCTGGACACTTCCTGAAAAATCGCCAACTTGACGGTGCCCGTTTCGCTAATTTGGGGTTTCACCCGGAGCGTCAAACCCACGTCTTTGCGCTCGATGGTTTGGAAGGGGTTGACCGAGCCATTGGTGGTGTTGTTGTTGGTGTATTGGCCGGTAACGAAGGGCACGTTTTGGCCCACCACGATTTTGGCTTCCTCATTGTCCAGCGTCAGCAGCGTGGGCGTGGACAGCACATTGCCATCGCCGTTTTGTTGCAAGAACGTGGCCAAGCTGCTCAGCACATAGGTGCCGTTGATTTGTTTGGCGGTGCCAATGTTGAGCCCGCCACTGAGTGCGCCAAGCGCTGTTGCCCCACCTGATGCACCAATGATGTTGCCTTGGCCAATGGTGTTGCTGATCGTGTTGTTGAAGTTGGTGCCAATGATGCCCACCGTGCCACCCGCTTGACCAGTAGCCGTTTGCCACTGAATGCCCAT
Organism: Comamonadaceae bacterium; assembly: GCA_947373245.1. GTDB lineage: Bacteria > Pseudomonadota > Gammaproteobacteria > Burkholderiales > Burkholderiaceae_C > Limnohabitans. Next base: position 80,542 of record CANBWY010000001.1, on the reverse strand, counting down.
CTGCGCGGCTTTGTCGGCGTTCACCTCGGCGATCAAGCTTTCCACCATCACTTGTGCGCGACGTTGGTCAAGCATGTCAATCACCGCACGCAGTTGACGGTATTGCGGCTCGGGCGCGGTGATGATGAGCGAGTTGGTGGCCGTGTCGGCTTGAATTTGCCCACCGGTGGCCGCGCCTGTCGATGTCGTGGTGCCGCCCAAGGTGCTGCCTGAGGTGGTGGTCGCCATCGCGTTGGGCGTGGATGCGAGGGGCGAGTTGCTTGTTGCTATGTTGCTGCCAATGCCCGTGGCTTGGCCGCTGACGGCGGCACGCAACGTGGTGGCCAATTTGGTGGCGTCTGCGTTTTTCAGATACACCACATGGATGTTGCCGCTGGGGCTGGTGTCGCTGGGCTGATCCAGTTTGGCCACCAGTGATTTCACCAGCGCCACGCGCGCGGGGTTGGCCGCGCGCAAGATGAGCGCGTTGCTGCGTGGCTCGGGCAGCAAGGTGGTTTTGTAGTCGGCGCCGGTTTGGCCGGGGGCTGGCGTTGCTGCCCCTGCATTGGTGGCACTGCCCGATTCAATCAAGCGCAAGACCAAGGGAGCCAAATCAACCGCGATGGCGTGTTTGAGTTGAATCACTTCCACATCGCTGGCGTTGGACACATCCAACGCGGCAATGATGCGCGCCATGCGCTGCAAGTTGTCGGCGTAGTCGGTGATGATGATCGAGTTGTTGCCGGGGTTGACGTTGAGCGTGTTGTTGGGGCTGATGAGCGGGCGCAACACGGGCACCAAGTTGTTGGCTTGTTCGAAGTTGAGTTTGAAAATGTGCGTGACGATTTGGCCGTTGCCCGAGCCGCCGCCTGTTTTTTCAATTTCTTGAACATTGCCGCCTTGCAGCTTGGCATCGGCCTCGGGCACGATTTTGTAGAGGCCTTTGGTATCGACCATCGCAAAGCCTTGCAAGCGCAGCACGGCCAAAAACTGGCTCCACGCTTCGTTGGGCGACACGGGCACCTCGGTGCTGAGGTTGATCGTGCCTTTGACGCGTGGGTCGACCACCAGATTGCGATTCGACAGCGTGGCCAGCGTGCGGGCGACCGACTCGATTTCAGCGTTCACAAAGTTGAGCGTGATGGGCTGCGTGGACGCTGTTTTTTTGGCAGGTTGTGCCGCCTCTGCGCGCGACCCACCCAGCAGCGCAGGGGCCATGCTCAAGCTCAGCGCAAGCGCCAAGACGGAGGGGTAGAGATAAGTGTGTTGCTTCGCCATACGCGTTAACCCATTTTCAAAATCGACTTGTTCCCTTGGCGCTGGCCAAGGATGTTCAATAAATTAGACAGCGCGGCTTCTGCGTCGGGTGCGGCAGAGGCCTCGCCGTTGAAGTGCACGCGCCCGTTCACCAATTGGCCGCTGCCTGTGAGTTGCAAACTGCCTTCGCGTGTGTCCAGCGTGAGCGCGATGGGGTCACCGCCTTGCACACGCACACGGTAGCTGCCCAGGGGGCGCAGTGTGGACAAGCGCGTGGCGAGTTGTTGCAGCTGCAACTCGGCGTCACCTTGCAGTTGCGCCACGCCGGCTTGTTGTGTCCATTGCAGGCTGTGGGTTTGCAATTGCAACTGGCCCTCGGGCTGCACGGTGTTCCATGGCGCACCTAAGCCAACCAGCCAAGACGCGGGCCATGTGGAGGTGTGGTCGCTGATTAGCACGCGCACGCCGCGCCACAAAGGCGACACATCCACGCGCACCGGCTGTGGCGTGCAGCACGCCGAGGCCACGGTGGCGCTGAGGGCCAAGCGCGTGTGGGTCCAGTCAAAGCGGGGTGCGAGTTGCCATGTCAGGGGCGTGGGCAGTGCGGTGGTGTTGGCGGGGCGCGCGGTGTTGGGCGTTGCCGCCACATTGAGCGGCCCTTCGTTGAGCACCCATTGGGCGGAGCCGTTCCACACGGTGCCTTGCGGGTCTTGCAGCAACACGCGTTCGCCGCTGGCCTGTTCTATGGCATGCGTGAGCCAATGCGCGGGCGCTTGGGTGACCAAGGCCAACACCAAACCCAAGCCCACACCCGTCCATGCCCACGCCCATGCCCATGCCCAGCGTGTGTTGGCGCTTCGGGTGCTGTGTGGCGTGAGGCGTTGCATGGGGGGTTAAGGCGCAGCGCCACGGTTGGGCAAGGTCAAAACCATGCTGCCGTCCCACATCACGGCCGGTGAGGTGGTGGGGGCATTGGTTGAAACGGTGGCGTTGCTTCGCGTGAGGTGTGCTTCCACTGGCAAGGCTTGCGCTTGGCTGCGCGCTTGTGCCAACCAGTTGGCCAAGGTTGGGGCCGGCACGCCCTTGAACTCCACGCTCACACGTGCACCTTGCACATGAAGTTGAATCTGAGCGCTGGGCGTGAGGCTTTGCAAACTGCGCAGCGCTTCGTCACGCGACAGTGGTGTGCGCGTTTGCAGTGTTTGGGCTTGCTGCTGTAAAGCCAACATGTGCGCTTGCTGCTGCCCGATTTGGGCGCGGCGGTGGCCGCTGTCGCGCAGGGTGTGCAGCGCGGGGGCGATGGCGATGGACCAAAACAAACACACGCCCAACAGCGCACCCAACACAGACACACCGCGTTGTTCGCGCACGGACAGCGCCTGCCAGCGCGCGTGGGCTTGTGTGCGGATGTCGTTCAGTGCGCTCATTTCGCGCCCTCCGCTTGCAACACCCAGCTGTCATTGGCGTCTTGGCTCAGGCTCAGGCCTTGCGCGTGGAGGCGTGCCGTGTTGGATCCATTGGCATCAAGGGCCACACCCTGCACCCGCAGTGCGTGGTTGGCGAAATGAATTTGCGAAGGCAGTTGGCCCGCAGGCAACACGCCCGCTAACGCCGCCAACAAAGGCTCCAAGTCGGTGCTGGCGGCGGCGCCAGATTTTTGTTGCAGCACATCCACCTCGCGTTGCATTTGCAGCGGCGCGTCGATGACCAACGTGACCGATGGGAAGGTGGTTTTTAAAATGCTTTGCAGCGAGGCTTGTTGTGCGTTCAAAGCGTTGCGCTCGCGCCAAGCCAAGGCGTTGAGCCCCAGCACTTGCAAGACGACCAAAGCCACCACGCCCCAGCGCACAGGTCGCCAAGCAGGCGCGTGCCGCCAGCTTTGCCACGCGGACAGCGCTAGCAGCTGCACGCGTTGGGCGCGACCTTGCGCCCATTCGCCTTGCGCCAAATCCCACGCCGATTGGCTGGATTCGACCCATCGCTGCGCTGCGTTTTGCAGCCTGGGCTGGCGCTGCAGCACGCTTTGCACGTGGGCCACCATGGCGGGCTCGGCTTGGATTTGTAATTCGTCTTGGCTCAGCGCGGCAAAGGCGTGCCAATGCGCGGTGTTGGGCGGCAGCAGCGTCACGCCATGAGGTTGGCTGAGCAGACTTTGTGAATGCTCTGGCTGACCCAGCACATGCAGCACCGGTGTGTCGCTGGGCGACAACTCGGGCACAAGGCGTTGCACCGTCAGGCCAGCCGCTTGCAGGGGGGCAAGGGCATCGCGCAGCCATTGCTTGTGGCACACGGCCACCAGCGCTTCGCCACCGGTGCGGGCCACGCCTTGCGCGTCAGGGGCCAGCACGAGGTGCAGTTGTTGTGGGTCATCCAGCAGACGGTCTTCTAGTAAACCTTGCAGCACGTTTTGCAAACGCGGGCCATGGCTGGCGGGGGGCAGTTGCACACGTAACCACGACAAGCGGCTGTGTGGCACCACCGCCACCACCTCGCCCGCATGGGCCGACAAGGTGGCAGCGGCCCCCGTGGCGCTGCGTAAAACGCTGTGCCCATCCGAGTGGACGTGGGCGTAACCCGCGGCGGCGTCGTTGGCAGAGTGGGGGAGCGCGATGATCAACATGAGAATGGTCATTGTAGAGAGCCAGAATCGCGCCACAACACCTTCAAATCAGACGCGTCGCGCTGCACCAACGAGCGTTCTTGCAGGGTGGTTTGCGGCATGCGCAGGCGGCCCAGCACTTCGAAATAACGCGTCGACACGCTGTGCGTGCCCTCTAAGCTGACAGTGCGGCCCCAGGCTTTTTGAAACGCCTCCACGCTGGCCCAATGCTGGCGCTCGCGTAGCTGTACCAAGCGCTGCGCGTCAGACATGCCCAAGCCCAGCACGCTGGCGTACAGCACTTGCACGCTGGCGGTGTTGAGGTTGACGGGGGTGCGCGTGGGCAACACCGTGATGTAGGGGCTGAGCGTTTGCAGCGCCTGCGGCGACAGGCCCAGCCAGCTGAGTTGGCCCACGCGTTGCGGCATCAAGGGCGCGCTAGCGCTTTGTTTTTGGGCGGCAAGCAGGCCTTGGGTGAGCAGGCTGAGTTGTGCGGTTGGCACGCCCAGTGCGTCAAACAAACGTTCAAAGGCGAGTACGGCTTTGGCGTCCAGTTGATCGCCTTGCAGCAAGTTGGCCACGTTCAGTCGGCCTTGCACATCATTGATCTGGCCAGACAGCAGCACTTGTTGGGCCAGTTTGTCGTCGTCCACCGTGTTGCCTGTGCCATCGGGCAGCGCGGCCAAGAAGCTGGACAAACGCGCTTCTTGCAGCGGCACAGCCCAAGGCTCGGCCAAGTGGTCCACAGGCGCGCTGGTGTCGCCCGCTCGCGCGTCTTCGCGCAAGATGACGCGTGCCCAGTCCAGCGCACCCGTGAGCAGCCAGCGCGCTTGGCTGCGTTGGCGTTCTGCGCTTTCGACTTCAATGCTGCGCCACTGCTGCCAAAGCGCGCCTGCGGCAAAGGTGGCGACCAAGGCAACCGTCAACATGGCCGCCAACAGCGCTGCGCCGCCTTGCTTTTGCGGTGTGCGTCGATGCGTCAAGTTGCGCGTGCGTGCGACGTGCTTCATGTTTTGGTGTTGCTGAAGTTGGGTCGCACCCAGTCGAGGGTGATTCGGCCACGCACACCAGTGCTGGCGGGCAGGTCAATTTGCAGGCGAATGGCGTCGGGCAAGGTGTCTTGGCTTGTGGTGTTGCCCGCGCTGGAGAGCGGGTTGGTCCACGCATTGCCGCGGAAGTAGGTGATTTGCCACGCGTCGAGGGCCATCAAAGGGGTTTCAAACGCCGCATCGTCGCTGCTTGGGTTTTGGCCCCAGCGCTCGGCTTGTGCCCACGCTTGTTGCCACGCTGCGCGCGTTTGCACGGGGCTGGATTGCCAGCGCAGCCATTGCTGGTTGCGCTGCGTCCAAGCCACCACCCACACGCCAGCGTCGCCACCATCGGCACGCCAAGCGGTGGCGCGTCGGGTCAGGCGCAGGGTGCGGCCGTTCCACGCCACGCCTGCGTCGTTCAGACTGGGCAAGGGTTGCACCGCGTTCAGGTCAGCTTGCCATTGCGCCAGCACGGTTTGCAGCACGGCGACTTTTTCTACCTGCGCTTGGGTGATGTCGCGGCTGCGCATCAGGCCATCCAAACCACGCCAGCTCAAGCCTGCCAGCACCGCCATGAGTGTGATGGCGATGAGCAACTCAATCAGGGTGAAGCCGCGTTGCTTGTGCATCAGTAACGCCCCAGTACCGTGGTGATGTTCAGGATGGGCGTGGCCGCGTCAAACACCTGGGCGTCCACGCGACGGAACGCGGGGTTGGGTGTGGTGCGCACCGTGAGCGCCACCTCAAAGTTGCGCTCGGCTTCTTTGCAGGGCACACGCGAGTCGCCCACGCCTGGCAGCTGTTGCGACAGGCGCAATTGGCCTAGGGCGTTGTCTGCGCACATTTGCGCGAGCAGCACATCGCTTTGGCGCTGTGCGTTGCGGGTGAGCGCGCCACTGACTTTGAGCCCGCTCATCAAGGCGATGGCCACGATGGCGAGGGCCACCAAGACCTCAATCAGCGTGAAACCACGTGCTTTTTTCATGGCAACACTTGGAAGGGGCGCAAACCATCGGTGCCCACCGTCAGCGATGGGGATGGCGATGGCGCGGGCTGTGCGTTGCGTGTGGCAGCGGCCTGGCTGAGCGTGATGCGCGCGGGGGCAAGGATGGGCTCGGGGCCCAGCACCACGAATTGGTTGGTCGCGGTGTTGAGCTGCGCTTGTGTGCTTTCGGTCAACCACGCTTCATGTCGCGTGGCGATGGCGTTTGGCGCGTTGTTCGCGGGGGCTTGTGCAGGCCGGATCACAAAGCCTTCTGGCGTGGCTTGCCAAATCAGTGCGATGCCGCTGGTGCGCGATTGGGCACGGGCCGCTTCCAATACCGCTGCCAAGCGCTGGGCTTCGCGTTCCAGTTGGGCCTGTGCGTTGTCGCGCAGCGAGAGGCTGACACCCGCCATGGCCACACCGATGATGACCAGCACCACCAACAGCTCCAACAGGGTGAGGCCACGTTGGCGCTGCATGGCTGGCTTGTACGCGTGGTTTACTGCCAGCTGCCGATGTCGGCGTTTTTGCCTTCCCCACCGGGTTGACCGTCTGCGCCGAGTGACAACACATCGACTTCACCTTTCACGCCGGGGTTCATGTACTGGTAAGGACGACCCCATGGGTCATTGGGCAGCTTGTCGATGTAGGACTTCCAGTTGAGTGGCATGGGTCCCGTGGTGGGTTTGACCACCAAGGCATTCAGGCCTTGCTCGGCGGTGGGGTAGTTTTGGTTGTCCAAGCGGTATAGCTTGAGCGCTTGCATGAGGTTGCCCACATCGGTCTTGGCGGCGGTCACGCGTGCGTCGTCGGCGCGGTTGAGCACATTGGGGATCACCAAGGCGGCGAGCACGCCAATGATGGCGAGCACCACCATCAATTCGATCAGCGTGAAGCCGCGTTGGCATTTGGTTTTGGGGGTCGTTTGAAGGGTAGGCATAGCGGGTATTTCAAAGGTTCTCTGGCAATAGATGAATCATAATCCGCTGATGCTTCGCCACCCCCCTTCATTGGCCACTGTTTTCAGCACGTCTTCGCGCGCGCTGTTGCCTGTGGCGTCGCTGTTGGTGTGGGGGGCTGTGGCGTTCAGCGCGGTGACGTGGGGCTTGCGCTGGTCTGCCACGGACGCGACCCTCAGCAATGCCACCTTGCCAGGCCAAGCGCTGCCCGAGGTTGACACCGTGGCCGCAGCCCGCAGTTTGGGCGCAGCGCCCGTACAAGCCGCAGCGGTCCCCAGCTTAGCCAGCCGTTTTCAGCTCCAAGGCGTGTTGACGGGTGATGCCTCGCAAGGCGCGGCACTGATCGCGGTCGACGGCAAACCTGCCAAGCCCTACCGTGTGGGCGCTCTGGTGGCCGAGGGCTTGGTGCTGCAATCGGCTCAAGGCCGTCGCATCAGCCTAGGCGCAACGATGGACGGGCCGCAGACCTTGGTGCTGGAACTTCCGGCTAAAAAATAAGCCAGCCAAGAAGCGCTTCAGCGTTGCAAGAACAAACGATAAGCTGGGTTCTTGGTTTCTTCCACATACGGGTAGCCCAAGCCATCCAAGAACGCGGTGAACGCTTTGCTGTCGGTCTTGGGCACTTGCAAGCCCATCAAGATGCGGCCATAGTCCGCGCCTTGGTTGCGGTAGTGGAACAGGCTGATGTTCCAGCCGGGGCGCATGGCCAGCAAGAACTTCATCAGCGCGCCCGGGCGCTCGGGGAATTCAAAACGCAAGATGCGCTCTTCGGACGCCAGCGAAGAGTGCCCGCCCACCATGTGCCGCAAGTGTTCTTTGGCCAGCTCGTCGTGCGTCAGGTCAATCGCATGAAAACCGCTTTTGGTGAAGTGCGCGGCCATCTTGCCGCTTTCGCCCTTCACGCCGGTGGTCAAGCCTAAAAACACATGCGCTTTGTTTTGGTCGCTCATGCGGTAGTTGAACTCGGTCACATTGCGCGGCGTTTTGGCACCGCCAAAGCTGGGCAGCTTGCCAATCAGCTCGCAAAAGCGGCGCAGGCTACCGGGCTGCTCAGGGATGGTCACGGCAAACAGGGCTTCGCGTTCTTCACCCACTTCGGCACGCTCGGCCACAAAGCGCAAGCGGTCGAAGTTCATGTTGGCACCGCACAAAATGGCGGCGTAGGTTTCGCCCTTGGTTTTGTGTTGCGCCACGTATTGTTTGATGGCAGCTACGGCCAAGGCCCCTGCGGGCTCGACGATGCTGCGGGTGTCCACAAACACGTCTTTGATGGCGGCGCACACGGCGTCGGTGTCCACGGTGATGAAGCTGTCGACCAAGTTTTTGGCGATGCGGAAAGTCTCCTCGCCCACCAACTTCACCGCCGTGCCGTCGGAGAACAAACCCACATCGCTGAGGGTGACGCGCTTGCCTTTGGCCACCGACTGCATCATCGCGGACGAGTCGTCCATTTGCACGCCAATCACTTTGATTTCGGGGCGCACGGCCTTGATGTAGTTGGCCACACCGCTGATCAGGCCACCGCCGCCAATGGCGACAAACACGGCATCCAACGGGCCTTGGTGCTGGCGCAGCATTTCCATGGCAATCGTGCCTTGGCCTGCAATCACATCGGGGTCGTCAAACGGGTGCACAAAAGTCATGCCGTTTTTCTTCTCAAGCGTGAGCGCGTGCGTGTAAGCGTCGGAGTAGCTTTCGCCGGCCAACACCACCTCGCCGCCCAAGGCTTTGACCGCCTCAATTTTCACGCTGGGCGTGGTGGTGGGCATGACGATGATGGCTTGGGTGCCCAAACGCTTGGCCCCCAGGGCCACGCCTTGCGCGTGGTTGCCGGCCGAGGCGCAAATGACGCCCTTTTTCAGCTGGGCTGGCGTGAGGTGCGCCATCTTGTTGTACGCACCGCGCAGCTTGAAGCTGTGCACGGGCTGCTGGTCTTCGCGCTTCAAGAGCACGGTGTTGTGAATGCGGCGGCTGAGGTTCTTCGCCACCTCCAACGCCGATTCGGTCGCCACGTCGTACACACGGGCGGTCAAGATTTTTTTCAGGTAATCGGCGGGCTGTAGCGCGCGCGCCTTGGGGGTGCGGGTAGACATGGGATGATTGTCTCTTAAGAAAAAAGGCGAAAAAAAACCCCGAGTTTTGCAACTCGGGGCTGAATCCACTTTTGAGGGTGGAGGAGACAAGGCTCTAGTGTATGCAATTTTTGTTGCGGTGCAACATTTGTATGACAATCGCAGTCAGAATTTTTTGGAGAACACACATGGAATGCACCGTCAGCTGGACCGGCAACTCTGGCACCCGCTCAGGCATGGGCTTCATTGCAGAAACCGGTAGCGGTCACGTGGTGGCCATGGATGGCGCGCCCGATGCGGCCAAGCCCGAAAACGGCGGCCAAAACTTGGCGCCGCGCCCCATGGAAATGCTTTTGGCAGGTACAGGCGGCTGCACCGCTTATGACGTGGTGATGATTTTGAAACGTGGCCGCCACAACGTGCAAGGCTGTACCGTCAAGATCAGCAGTGAGCGCGCCACCGAAGACCCCAAGGTGTTTACCAGAATCAACATGCACTTCACCGTCACGGGCCAAGGCGTGCCTGCTGCTGCGGTGGAGCGCGCCATTGCCATGAGCCACGACAAATACTGCTCGGCCACCATCATGCTGGGCAAAACGGCGGCAATTACCACCAGTTTTGAGCTGGTCGAGGCCTAAACGCTAGGCCGCCGCCGCTTTAAACCCGGTGAGCCACCGTTGTCATCACCTTGGCGGCGAGTTTCATCAGGGCTTTCATGGGGGCTGGCAGCTCGGCCGCGCCTGCGGCCAGTGCCTCTTTGGCGTGCTGCGCTTCGTCCACCTTCATTTGCGCCACGATGGCGCGGCTAGGCCCGTCGTTGGCGGGCAAAAGCCCGAGGTGGCTTTCTAAATGCGCTTCGACTTGACGCTCAGTTTCCACCACAAAGCCTAGGCTCACGCGGTCGCCGCCCAGCTTGGCTGCGGCGTAGCCAATGCCAAACGCCCCGGCGTACCAAAGCGGGTTGAGCCAGCTGGTGCGCCCGCCCAAGGCCTGTAGCCGTTGCTCGACCCACGCCAAATGGTCGGTTTCCTCATTGCAGGCGGCGCTCAGGTGTTGGCGCAGTGCTGCGTCTCGGGTGGCAAGTGCTTGGGCGGTGTACAGCGCTTGGGCGCACACCTCGCCCACATGGTTCACGCGCATCAAGGCGGCGGCTTCGCGCTTTTCAGCCTCGGTCAGCGCGGGCGGGACGGGCACCTCGGCCGCCCACATGGGCGTGGGGCGGTTGGCGTGGTGGCGGGCAAACACGGTGCGCAAAGCGCTGTCGGCGGCGGTAAGAAGGGCATCCATAGCGGCCAAGTTTAAGACCTCAGGGTGGAAAGTCGCGGTTGGCCTTGTTTGGCATGGTGGTTTTGTTGAATTCATCGAATTTCAAGGGTTTGCCAGAGGAGGGGGTGTGTTTTGTTGCATGGATGCAACGCCAAAGCTGTATTTTTGGCGTTTGACATGGTTCAACGCATGGCTGTCTGGTTCAATACCTTCAACTTCCCGAAAACGGAGGTTGGTTCTGAGAAATTCAGAACCCCTGTTCAAACTTTGGAGAACCTTGAAATGAAAAAAACCCTCGTTGCTATCGCAGCAATCGCAGCCACAACTGGCGCATTCGCACAATCTTCTGTCATGTTGGACGGTATCGTTGACGCTGGTTACCAGTCTGTTAACTACAAAGGCAACTCCGTTAAAGGCGTGGCCGGCAACGGTTCAAGCACTTCACAATTGAACGTGCGCGGCAATGAAGACCTCGGCGGTGGCTTGCGCGCTACGTTCCGCGTTGAAAACGACTGGAACATGGTTTCTAACTACGCTAACACTGGTACTTCTACTGGTACCAACGCCACAACTGCTGCAAACAGCATCAACGGCGCTGGCGGCACATTCGGCAACGGCGAAATCCGCGTTGGTTTGGAGTCTGAACAGTACGGCCAAATCCACTTTGGCGCTGTGAACTACAACAGCTTGACCACCTTCACCCTCGGCCAACCTTTCGGTACAGCCATCGGTTCAGGCTTCCGTACCATGTACATCAACGATGCACAAGCTACATCACAAGTGCGCGCTGAAAACGCAGTGAAATATGTGTCTCCAGCTTTCATGGGCATCAACGCCACTTTGTACAAGTCGAACAAGCAAACTGGTGCTACAGCGGGTACAACCTCAACTACAACAGGTTTGACTCCACAACCTAACGCATTCAGCACATCTGTTGGCGCTTACGACCAAATCGGTACGCAAGAAATCGGCGTGAACTACGCACAAGGTCCATTTGCAGCATCTTTCAGCAACTTGAAGCAAGACTTCGCTGGTATTTCTGCTCTGAACTCTAGCGGTGCTGCCGCTGGTACTGCTTTGTACACAGTGAACACTTTGGCTGGTGCTTACACCGTTGGTGCAGCTAAGGTTGGTTTGTTGACTCAGACCACCAAGACTGACACGACTGGTGTGAACAACCGTGCTCTGACAGCTTCTGCCACATACACCATGGGTAAAACTGTGTTGATGGCTCAAGCTGGTTCTTTGACTGACAAAACCAACACCAAGTCTTCATTGGTTGGCCTCGGTGCTGATTACAACTTGAGCAAAATGACTGCTGTTTACTTCCGTGCTGAGTCTATCAACGACAAAGCTGGTGCAATGAACGCAGCCATCACACCTGCACAGATCAAAGGTACTGACACGAAGTTTGCTCGTACAGCCTTGGGTATCCGTATCGGCTTCTAATCCCCACGCTGGCGTAAGCCAGTTTAGGATTTAAAAGTTTAAAAACCCATCACTCGCAAGAGTGATGGGTTTTTTTATATGTGCCTCGTTGCTGGCATGGTTAGCCCATGGATTCAGTCTAGCACGCGGTTGGCAGCGAGCGAAGCCAAGAGGTCACTCAGAGCGCGGCCGTAAGCGGTGCTGTCAAACAGTGGTGAGGCCATGCGCTGTGCCTCTACCTTGGCGCGCACCGTCAGGCGCGCTTGCTTGTCGGTACCTAAGCGGACCGCCTCGCAGAGATACGCTTCGGGCGTGTGGGTGATGAGCTCAGGCACGCCCAGCGTGGTGAGCAAACTACCGGCCACCCGCCCAGCAAAGGTGCGGCCCATGCGTGTGAGCACAGGCAGCCCCACAAACAGTGCATCGCTGGCGGTGGTGTGCGCGTTGTAGGGCCACGTGTCAAGGAACAGGTCGGCTAGCGTGAGCCGCTGGAGGTGGTCTTCAAGTCGGTCCATGCGCGAAGCAAATACGAGCCGAGTTGGGTCTACGCCAGCGTCTTTTACAGCCGCCAGCAGGTGGTTACGGACGACCGCCGGTGGCGACGCCATCCATAGCACACTGCCAGGCACTTGCTGGAGCACCTGCATCCACAAGGCAAACACTTCAGGCACGTACTTCACGTGGTTGTTGAAGCAGCAATAAACCATGCCCGCCTCTGGTAAGCCAAACTGGGCACGCGTGAACGAAGCGCCTGAAGGACGCACCCGAGTATCGCGTGGCAGCAGGCTGTGTGGCAGGCGTGCAATTTGCTCGGTGTAATGCACCTCGTCTTCGTGCGGAACCACCTGCGGGTCAGCAATGAGGTAATCCATGAAGGAAGCCCCTGTCGTGGCCGGATAGCCTAGGAAGCTCACCTGCACAGGCGCAGCGCGTTGCGCGAATATGCCCATGCGGCTGGCTTTCGTGTAGCCCCCTAGGTCTACCGCTAGGTGCAGCCCCATCTCTCGTGCCAATGCCGCAACTGCCAAATCGCCCATGGATTCGACGTCCACGAAGCGTGCAAAAGCCTGCTTGAGGCGATCTTGTATCGCGTCTTCTGAGTTGCGAAATGAAAAAGCAATGAACTCAAAGCGGTTGCGGTCGTGGGTCTCTAAAAATTCGAGCAGCAACTGTGAAACGGGATGAGTCCGAAAATCAGCCGAAAAGAAGCCTACGCGTATCCGTTCTTGCGGAGGAGCCACCGCAGGCCGAGGCAGGACTTGGTTATGGTTCATTGCAACCCAATCTTCAGCGATATGGCGCTGAACTTGTGGATCGTCTAGGTAGTTGACCACATGAAATGGATGGCTGGCTTTTCGGTTCCCTGATGCAATCAATTTATTCATGGCGTTGAAGGAGGCTTGCCAGTCTTTCCAATCGCACATCTGGATGTGTATCTGCAACAGGACATATGGCATATCTGGCCTCGCAGCTTGAACCTGAAGGTATTCGCCAAGCGCAGCAGTCAGATCGCACAGTTCAAAGTAGATGTGACCCAGTCGGAACCTTAGGTCGGTGTTCTGCGGGTCTACGAGTAGCGCTGCGCGGTAGTTCTCGGCTGCCATCTCGTGCTTGAACAAGCGCTCCAGCGCAAGGCCACGGTTGGCGTAGGCAGGGATGTGTCTCGGCTCAATCTCGATCGCCTTGTCGTAGCAGGCCGCCGCCATTGGGAACTCCTCAAGCTGGGCCAATGCGCATCCGGCGTTGTAGTAGGCCTCGGCGTAGTCCGCTTTGAGTTTCACAGCATTCTCGTACGCGGTGATGGCTTCGCGCGTGCGCCCGGCCACAACTAGGGCGTTACCTAAATTGTTATGGGCTTGGGGTATTTGGGGGCGCAGTTGAATCGCTTGTGAAATGAGCGCTACGGCACGGGTTGGCTGCCCCTCTTGGTAACAAGCCACGCCCAGCATGTGCATCGCATCAAAGAAGGTTGGGCGCGCCTTGAGTGCTTGTTCGTAAAGGCCAATGGCATCTGAGAGCCGCCCTTCCCGATGGTGCGATAGGGCTTGCTGGAACAATTGATCAGGCGAAGGCCTCGCACTGAGGGCGTGAGAGGTAGCTGGGGGCTTGAGGGGGGTGTTCATGTGCGCGATGGTTAAGGGCAGGGCGTGGATGGGTTGAACCTAAGGCCACATGCTGATAAAAAATAAATTTTAAATGGCAGAACAGAACTTGGGCGTTGCTTCTGCTGTGCAACCGTTTGTTGACATACATCAATGGTCGGCTGACGCGGGTTTGAGGTGAATCAATGTATCGCTTGTCACGATGCAGTGAAATTCACAGCACGGGAATAGACCCGAGTAAACCCAAGGAAAAAAATCATGAAAAAAATTCTCATTGCCGCTGCTGTTGGTATGTTGGTTGCAGGTCAAGTGTCCGCACAGGAAAGCCCTTGGTTGGTGCGCGCACGTGCTGTCAAGTTGAGTATGGCCAACCATGACGCCACAGTTTTGGGCTTGAGCGTGGATGACAAAACGATTCCTGAGGTGGATGTGACTTATTTCTTCAACAAGAACGTGTCAGCCGAATTGGTCTTGACCGTGCCACAACAGCAGCAAGTCTCTGCGGGTGCAGCAGGCGGTGCCAACGTGGGTACGTTCAAACACTTGCCTCCCACTTTGACCGCTCAATACCACTTCACCAATTTCAACGGCTTCACCCCTTATGTAGGCGCTGGTTTGAACTACACCAAGATCAGTCAAGTCAATTTGCCTTCAGGTCCTTACACCTTGGATGACCACAGCTATGGTTACGCCTTCCAAGCAGGTGTGGACTTGCCTTTGACCAAGCAAGTGTCGTTGAACGTGGATGTGAAAAAAGTCAACATTCAGACCGCGTTGTACAGCAACTCAGGCGCTAGCTTGGGTACTTTGAAACTCGACCCCGTCATGTTGGGCGTTGGCGTCGGCTACCGCTTCTAAAAAAATCCACGCTGAGGCTATCAGCCAAAGGGTGAGAGACATTCAAACCCCGCAACTCGCAAGAGTGGCGGGGTTTTTGCTGCCTGCGTGGCTGCACCGATAATCAAAGGCTCTTGGAACGCACGCACGCACATGCCACAGGCTTTGACCCTCCCTTCTCTTACCCCTTCCCAAGGCGTGGCGCTGGAGTGCGTGACTTTGCAGCGCGGCAGCACCCCCGTGTTTGAGGCCCTGAGCTTGCAGCTCAACGAGCCACGTATTGGCGTGATTGGCGACAACGGTGCAGGCAAAAGCAGTTTGTTTCGGTTGATCAGTGGCCTAGACCAGCCGCAGTCCGGGCGTGTGTGTGTGCCCGATGGGCAGCAGCCCGTCGGCATGATGTTTCAAAACCCGGATGATCAAATCATCTTCCCCACAGTCGAAGAAGAGTTGGCTTTGAGCTTGCAACACTTGCGTTTGCCCCGCGCGCAGGCGCAGCAACAGGTGCGCGACTGGCTGCACGCACGGGGCTTGGCACACTGGGCGCCGCGTGCCATTGGCAGCCTCAGCCAAGGGCAGCGCCAGCATGTGTGTTGGCTGGCATTGATGTTGGCGTCGCACCGCGTGTTGTTGTTGGACGAACCGTTTGCCAGTTTGGATTTGCCCAGCCAAGCTTTGCTGCGCCAAGATCTGACGCGTGCCCAGCCGCAAATCATGGTGTCTACCCATGTGCTGGGACATGTGCGCCATTTCGAACGCGTGATTTGGCTAGACCGTGGCCGCGTGCGTGCCGATGGTTTAGGTGTGGATGTGTGTGCCGCCTACGAGGCAGACGTGGCCTTGCGCACTGCCCTGAATTAAACATGGGCAGCCTTTACAGCGAACAACACACTTGGCTGCACGGCGTGTCAGCGGCCTTCAAGTTGCTGTGCTTGGCCGTGCTGGGTGTTGGTTTGTATGGGGTGGCGCAATGGCCGGTTTTGTTGGCTGTTGCGGTGCTGTGTGCTGGGGTCTTCGCCTCGCTGGGGCGCGCCGTGTTGCGCCTCAAGCCCTTGGTGTTTGGGCTGTTGGTGGCTTGTGGGTTGCTGGCGGGTTTTCATGGGCTCATGCACCAACCCCTGCTGGCGGCTGTGACGGTGCTGCGTTTGCTCAGTGCCACGTTGATGGGCATCGCGCTCACGTTGACCACCCGTCACACCGATTTGCTGCATGTGTTTGAACAGGTGCTCTCGCCCTTGCGTTGGCTGGGCATGCACCCCGAGCGGCTGGCGTTGCAGTTGGCGTTGATGTTGCGGTTTACCGAACATTTTTTTGTCGTGTGGCGTCGTTTGGACGATGCCTATCGGCTGCGCACGGGCAAGTCTGGCGGTTTTAAAATACTCGCTCCCCTCACCATTCAGATGCTGGTGACCGCCCGCCGAGTGGCGGACACTTTGCACCTGCGCTTGCGCCGTTCACGGTCTGATTTATGAACACTTCTGAATCCTCTTCTTCATCCACCTTGTCGATGGCTTTGGTCTCGCTGTTTGCGGCCTTGATTGCCGTGTTAGGCCTGATCCCTAAAATTGATTTGCCTTTGGGCGTGCCCATCACCCTGCAAACCTTGGGCGTGATGTTGGCGGGTTGCATGTTGGGCCCTAAGCGAGCGTTGCAGGCCTTGCTGTTGTTTTTGGCAGCGGTCGCCTTAGGCCTGCCTTTGTTGTCAGGCGGTCGCGGTGGGGTGGGTGCATTCTTTGCGCCAACCAGTGGCTATTTGTTGGGCTGGCCCGTCGGGGCGTTTGTGACAGGCTGGGTGATGACGCTGTTGCCCAAACAGTCCCCACGCAGCGCCGCCATCAGCGCCTTTGTGGCGTCGGCCTTGGGCGGCTTATTGGTGGTGCATGTGTTTGGCGTGGTGGGCTTGGTGAAAATTGCCAACCTGTCGTGGGAACAAGCCATCCTAGGCACCTTGGTGTTTGTGCCCGGCGACTTGATCAAGTGCGCCTTGTGTGCCACCGTGGTTCACACCGTGGCGCGCGGTTTGCCTGATTGGCGCTTTGGCAGTTGAGAAAAATGGTTTGACGTGTGCACTATTGGCACGCATAACTCTCAGCTGACTTGGAAGATCCAACCCCATCCCAAGTGATTTTTTTTGGGTAAACACAAATGGGGTAACTCACCGTGTTGTCGCGTGATGTCAGCGTGATGGCTTCAGGCTCAACTTGGTGTTCTACCCAATCGCGCAGCGCTGTGAACATTTGATCTTGTGACTCGGTTGGCGTTTGATTGCCAACACCCGGGAGTTTGGGCAACGGAACAGTGTTGTTTTTCGCAGGGTCCGTGGCGGATGCCACCGTATAGCCACGGCCTTGCGAGCTATGTGCCTTTCCGGGCACCAGGTACAAACGCAAAAACTCATTCACCGAGGCTGCGCCCCCCATCGTTGCCGCCACGCGTTCGTAATGGTTCACGGACGTTGCAGGAGGGATGGCATCTTCGGCCAGACCGGTATAGGTGATGACTTTACGACCCAGCGCTTTGAGCTGATGCAAGTCCGCTTTGTCTGTGTTGATGTTTGCCAATTCTGGCTGCATCTCAATCCCCTTGGCATACACCTGGGCCAGGGCGGCGTAATCAATCTCTCGCCACTTGTCGCGTTCCTGCGTCGACGCATTTTGAATATCAACTTTAGGATTGACTTGCTTTGAGGGTGCGTAACGCACGTCTTTGAGAATCATGGCAACGCGCTCTGCATCATTCACGTCTGAAACCAAGGCCCCCCAATTCGCCCCTTGGGGATAGCTCCACCAAAGCTGTTTGTTTCCCAGCGATTTGCCACTGCGTGCTTGCGCCGTTTGCTTGGCATCAAACGAGCCATCCGATGAGATACCGTACCAAAACTTATGAATGGCATTGGCTTCAATGAGGCTTAAGCAGAGGTCAGGTGCTTTGTTTTTCCCTGCAAGCCCTTGATGTTTGACGCCTTGACACAAAAGCGAGGTGTCCTTGGCCGGGTCGTAATCACAGGCAAATGGATCGATCAAAAAACCTAACTTTTCCTTGTCGCATGACGCAACGGCGCGTTGATTGGCCAAGGTCACTTTTTGCTTGAAATGCGTCGATGTAAATAATGGGTCAGCGGAGGTGAATCCCAGATCCATCTTCATCACGACTTGTGGATAAAAAGCATTGGTCGAAAATTTAGATTGGCTGATGGCAGGTGCCGCTAATAAATAGCCGTCGTACAAATCAGGATTTTCTTGAGCTATTTTCCAGCCCTGACGTCCCCCCGTGGAGTGCCCGTCAAAATACGAGTAAGCGGGGAGTTGGTCATAAAAATACGCCACCAGCTGCTTGGACTTGACGGCTTGTTCAACCAAACTTCTGTGTGAAAAATCAGCCAACAAAACGGAGTTGAGTTTGCCATCAGGCAAGAAGATGAATGAGCCATTCTGAGACCAGCGCTGACCCGCATCCGTGGTTGCTGTTGCATATCCCATACCTGCAATCACAGGCGCAGGAAACTTAGAGCCAACGGCTTTTTGAATCGTTGAGCCATCGCTTTCTGAATAGATGTGATTTCCTCCCACAAAACCACCGCCACCGTAGTTGCGGATTCGGTGATTCCAGTTTTGATGGGACGGCAGCCAAACTTCTATCCCAATGCCATCGGAGGTCGATCGCGCATTGGCTGGGCCAGGATTGCCAGGTCCTACTTTGAGTTTGACGAGGCAAACGTCGGCGGCCAAAGTGACAGGCACCGCAGAGTCAGAGACGAAAACTTTGTCGCCCTTTTGGTAGGCCTTTGCTGAAATCAGGCTTGTCAAAGGGTCTGCTTGGAAAGCGGCGCCAAGCGATTCGTCGCACGCCTTTTGTTTCGAAACTGCCTCACTTGGCATAGTCGGGGTCGACTGGCATCCCGCCATTGCCAAACAGGTCAACACACCAAACAACGATGTCAGCTGGTTTTTTGTAGAAGTGCGCACACGGACCCTTGCCTAGTTGATTTGGAAAATGCTCCGTCGCGGATTGTTCATGTTCGTTTTGGTGCATTCGTAGGGGCTTTCCCTGAAGTGAAAATTTATAGTCTTACCACGCTGTGTCGTTTTGAGTAATGAGGGTTCTTGGCGATTGGCGTCATCGAAACACTCTCTAGAATACTAATTTTGGCTTCCTTAACCTGAATCGGAGTTCCGCATGAAAAAGCAGTTCGTTACCTTGGCTGTGGCCACATTGTTGGCTGGCACCGCGTTCGCGCAAGCCAATGACACCATCGCCAAAGTCAAAGCCGCTGGCGCCATCACCATGGGTGTGCGCGACTCGTCTGGCGCTTTGTCTTACACCTTAGGTGACGGCAAGTATGTGGGTTACCACGTTGAGATTTGCCAGCACATCATCGCCAACCTTGAAAAAGCAGTGGGCAAAAAACTGGAAGTGAAGTACACGCCTGTGACTTCGCAAAACCGCATTCCTTTGGTTGAGAACGGCACGGTCGACATCGAGTGCGGCTCTACCACCAACAACGAAGCCCGCCAAAAGCAAGTCGCTTTCGCCAACACCACCTACGTGGAAGAAGTGCGTATCGCGGTGCGTGCCAACTCGGGCATCACGTCGATCGCCCAGTTGAATGGCAAGAATGTGGCGACCACGACAGGCACTACCTCTGTGCAACTGTTGCGCAAGAACGAACGCGCGACGGGTGTGGACTTCAAAGAAGTGTTCGGCAAAGACCATGCAGACAGCTTCTTGTTGCTCGAATCAGGCCGCGCTGACGCGTTTGTGATGGACGGTCAAATCTTGGCTGGCAACATTGCCAACTCCAAAGCCCCAGCCGATTTCAAAATCGTGGGCGAAGTGTTGAACGTCGAGCCCATTGCCATCATGTTCCGCAAAGACGATCCTGCTTTCAAGAAGTTGGCGGACGACACCATCGCGGCCATGGCCAAATCGGGCGAACTCGCCAAGTTGTATGACAAGTGGTTCACACAAGCCATTCCTCCAAAGAACATCAAGTTGGGCATGCCCGCCAGCGATGCCAACAAGGACGCTTGGAAGAACTTGAACGACAAGCCTGTCGAAGCCTACGCCAAG
Source organism: Comamonadaceae bacterium (assembly GCA_947373245.1). Taxonomy (GTDB): domain Bacteria; phylum Pseudomonadota; class Gammaproteobacteria; order Burkholderiales; family Burkholderiaceae_C; genus Limnohabitans. The sequence goes on along the minus strand of CANBWY010000001.1, from coordinate 60,957 downwards.
AAGTAATTTTTAAAAGACAACACACATGGCACTCGATTGGCAGGTTTTTCTTCAAGACGATGGCGGGGGACGAACCTACCTCGAGTGGATGTTTGAAGCTTGGGGCTGGACGCTGTCTGTCGCGGGCAGTGCTTGGGTGGTAGCGATGGTGTCGGGGTGCCTCATGGGCATTCTGCGCACCTTGCCACAAGAGACGCGTTTGAATGTTTGGTTAACGAGATTCGCCAACGTGTGGGTGGAGCTGTTTCGCAACATCCCCGTGTTGGTCCAAATTTTTCTCTGGTACTTCGTGTTGCCCAAGGTTTTTCCGGCCATGCAACAAGTGCCGGGGTTTGTGTTGGTGGTGTTGGGCCTAGGCTTCTTCACGTCCTCGCGTGTGGCCGAGATGCTGCGCGCCGGTATTCAAGCCATGCCACGCGGCCAGCGCTATGCGGCCATGGCCATGGGCTTTACCACTTGGCAGACCTACCGCTATGTGTTGCTGCCCATTGCGTTTCGCACCATCTGGCCGCCACTCACCAGCGAGTCGATGAACTTGCTCAAAAACTCGTCGGTGGCGTTTGCCGTGTCAATTGCCGAACTCACCATGTACGCCATGCAAGTGCAAGAAGAAACCTCACGTGGGGTTGAGGTGTATCTGGCCGTGACGGCGCTGTACACCCTCTCGGCGTTTGCGGTGAACCGAGCCATGGCCTTGGTCGAGCGTCGCATGCAAATTCCTGGCCTCGTGGTGGCCGGCAATGTGGGCGGGGGGCATTGAGCATGGGCGCACTTGATTTCTCTTTTGTCGACTGGGACATCTTCAGCAAGTTTGTGTTGAAGGGCATGTTGTTCAGCGTGCAGTTGACCGTCGTTGCCACGGTGGGCGGCATTGTGTTTGGCACCTTGCTAGCGCTCATGCGCTTGTCGGGTAAAAAAGTTTTAGAACTGCCTGCCGTCATCTATGTGAACGGCATGCGCTCCATTCCTTTGGTGATGGTGATTTTGTGGTTCTTCTTGCTGATCCCGTTTTTGATTGGCCGCTCTATCGGTGCGGAGCTGTCGGCCACCATCACCTTTGTGGCTTTTGAGGCGGCGTACTTCAGCGAGATCATGCGTGCGGGCATTCAGTCCATTCCGCGTGGCCAAGTCATGGCCGGTCAAGCCTTGGGCATGACGTATGGGCAGAACATGCGCCTCATCGTGTTGCCACAAGCTTTTCGCAACATGATCCCCGTGCTGCTGACGCAAACCATCATCTTGTTTCAAGACACCTCGTTGGTCTACGCCATTGGTGCGTATGACTTGCTCAAGGGGTTCGTGACCGCAGGCAAGATTTATGGTCGCGTAGAAGAGGTGTACATCTTGGCGGCCTTGGCTTATTTTGTGATTTGTTTCGGCCTCTCGGCCACCGTGCGTCGCCTGCAAGCGCGTATCGCCATCATTCGCTGAATGCGTTGGAGTTTGCTGTGATCGAATTAAAAAATGTTTCTAAGTGGTACGGCCCCGTGCAGGTGCTGAACAACTGTTCCACTAAGATTGAAAAAGGCGAAGTGGTGGTGGTCTGCGGTCCCTCTGGCTCAGGCAAATCCACGCTCATCAAAACCATCAACGCCTTGGAGCCTTTTCAGCAAGGTGAGATTTTTGTAGATGGCATTGCGGTGCACGGCAAAGATACCGACTTGCCCAAACTACGCAGCCGAGTGGGCATGGTGTTTCAACACTTCGAGTTGTTTCCGCATTTGTCGGTGACCGAAAACCTAACCCTCGCGCAGCAAAAAGTGTTGGGCCGCAGCGAAGAAGAAGCGCACGCCCATGGTTTGAAATACCTAGAGCGTGTGGGCCTGATGGCGCACAAAGACAAGTTCCCAGGCCAGCTCTCAGGCGGCCAACAACAACGCGTCGCGATCGCCCGTGCCTTGAGCATGGACCCCATCGTGATGTTGTTTGACGAGCCCACTTCGGCACTCGACCCCGAGATGGTAGGCGAGGTGCTGGACGTGATGGTGGATTTGGCCAACGAGGGCATGACCATGATGTGCGTCACGCACGAAATGGGCTTTGCCCGCAAAGTCGGTAGCCGCGTGATCTTCATGGATGTGGGCGGCAAGGTGTTGGAAGATTGCTCAAAAGACGAGTTCTTCAACCACCCCGAAAACCGTCAACCGCGCACCAAAGAGTTCTTGAACAAAATCTTGGCGCATTGATTTTTGTTTTCTCGCCGGATGGGGCTACGCAGCTTGGGTACGGCGGCTGACGCATGCTGGGGTACCAGAAATCGCCAGCCGCCGCACCCAAGCTGCGCAACTGTTTCAGGTTGAACTATTTTTAGTTCACATATGCGATGACTAGCGCTAGCTGCAGGCTAACAGTCACTCTCTTTGCAGATGCCTTGTTGGCATACCAATGTCCCAATCTAACTTCTGTCAGCCGCAGTCTGTGGGTGGAGGCAGTGGGCAGGTGACGATTTCTGGTACCCCAGCATGAGGAACCTGCCCACTGCCTCCGCCCGCAGCGAGCTCAGCAAAAAAACCGAAGACAATCAACAGCATGACGCAAGAAATCACCATCACAAGACCCGATGACTGGCACCTGCACGTGCGCGACGGCGCTGCACTGAACACCGTGGTGCCCCACACCGCCGCCGAATTTGGCCGCGCCATCATCATGCCCAACCTCAGGCCGCCCGTCACTACGGCGGCGCAGGCGCTGGCGTACAAACAACGCATCTTGGCCGCTGTGCCCAAAAATGCCGAGGGGGGCGTGCACTTCGAGCCCTTGATGACGCTCTACCTCACCGACAACTTGCCCGCCGACGAAATCGTCCGCGCCAAAGACGCAGGGGTGGTCGCCGCCAAGCTCTACCCAGCCGGTGCCACCACCAACAGCGATGCCGGCGTGACCGATCTGCGTAAAACCTACAAAACACTTGAAGCCATGCAAAAGGCGGGTATGTTGCTGTTGGTGCACGGTGAAGTGACCAGCCCCGACATTGACTTGTTTGACCGCGAGGCCGTGTTCATTGATACCCAGCTCATTCCGCTGCGCAAAGACTTTCCCGAACTCAAAATTGTGTTTGAGCACATCACCACCGCCGAAGCTGCGCACTACGTGGCTGCGAGCGACAAGTACACGGGCGCCACCATCACCGCGCACCATTTGCTTTACAACCGCAACGCCATTTTCACGGGCGGCATTCGCCCGCATTACTACTGTTTGCCTGTGCTCAAACGCGAGACCCACCGCCAAGCGTTGGTGAAAGCGGCTATCAGCGGTTCGCCTAAATTCTTTTTAGGCACCGACAGCGCACCACACCCCGCCCATCTGAAAGAACACGCCACAGGTTGCGCTGGTTGCTACACCGCACACGCAGCCATGCCCATGTACGCCGAAGCGTTTGACAACGCAGGCGCGCTCGACAAACTCGAAGGTTTCGCCAGTTTCTACGGCGCCGACTTCTACGGTCTGCCACGCAACACCGGCACGCTCACGTTGCGTCGCGAGAGCTGGACACCACCCGAGAGCTTTGCCTTTGGTGAAGCTGAGTTGAAGCCTTTGCGCTCTGGCGAGGCCTTGCCTTGGCGCGTGGTTTAAGCTTGCAAACTGAGGGCTTTGCAGGGGCCGTGTTGGCCGACATTGATTGGTCGCAGCCGTGGTTCACCCCGTGGCGCGACTTAGGCGAACCGATCGCAATGCAAGCCTTGCAACAGCACAATGTGGCCCAAGCGCTCAATAAAATAACGCACGCAGCCAAGCGAGAGAGGGGCACTGGCTCGGGCGATTTGGCGAGCGAAGCGAGTATGAGCACGAACAGTGCGCCCCTCGCGCTTGGCGTTGTCAAAGAGGTGAAGTTCGTTCCCCAGGCCGCATTGCCCGAGAACCAAGCCTACGAAGACTTCATTTTTAAAACGGCCCAAGTCCCCACAAGAGACGGTCTGCACGACTTCTTCAACGGCCTGTGCTGGCACCGCTTCCCACGCGCCAAACATCGCTTGAACCAATTGCAAGCCGCGGAAATTGAATCCCAAGGCATTCGCGCCACTCGCGGCCCCGTGCGCGACGCACTCACCTTGTTTGATGAAAACGTCGTCCTCATGCATGCGCCTGATGACGTGTGGGCCGCATTGCAAGCACGTGATTGGCTCACACTCTTTGTCGACTTGCGCGCGCGATGGCAGCACGTGCACCTTGTGTTGTTTGGCCATGCCTTGCTTGAAAAACTCGTCACGCCTTACAAGTCCATCACGGGCCATGTGTATCGCCTGGCGAATGATGTGAACCCGCACGATGAAGCTGCGTTGGATGCCTGGCTGGTGCAAGACTTGCAACCCGCTAAGCTGGCCACCAAGCCCTACGAACCCTTGCCCGTGTTGGGCGTGCCCGGCTGGTGGCCCGCGAACGCCGAGCGGGCGTTTTACGAAGACACACAGGTGTTTCGCGCCAAGCGCGAAGTGGCCTAGTTTTCATGTGGCTTTTTGAGGTCCTTGGATTGAATGCCAAGAATTCACCTCTACCATGCCAAACTTGCGGTCCTTTGTATTCACCGCTGAAAAGGAAATCATGAAACGCATTCTTCTGTTCGTTCTCACCAACCTCGCCGTCATGGTGGTGCTGGGGGTCGTCGCCAGTTTGCTGGGCGTCAATCGCTACCTCACGGCCAACGGCTTGAGCTTGTCTAGCCTTTTGGGCTTCTCGCTCATCATGGGTTTTGGCGGCGCCATCATTTCGCTCTTGATGAGCAAGCCTATGGCCAAATGGAGCACCGGCGCACACGTCATCAACCAGCCCAGCAACCCAGATGAAGCATGGCTGGTCAGTGTGGTGCAGCGCCTGTCTGAACGCGCAGGCATCACCATGCCCGAAGTGGCGATTTACGAAGGCGAGCCCAACGCCTTTGCCACAGGGGCGTTTAAAAATTCAGCCTTGGTCGCGGTGTCCACCGGCTTGCTGCAAGGCATGACCCGCGAAGAAATCGAAGCCGTGTTGGGCCACGAGATGGCTCACGTGGCGAACGGCGACATGGTCACGCTCACACTCATTCAAGGCGTGCTCAACACCTTTGTGGTGTTCTTGAGTCGCGTCATTGGCTACTTTGTCGACAACATGTTGCGTAGCAAAGACGACGAATCCACAGGCCCTGGCATGGGCTACTACATCACCAGCTTTGTGCTGGATATCGTGCTCGGTTTTGTGGCCAGCATGATCGTGGCGTGGTTCAGCCGCCAGCGCGAGTTCCGTGCAGACAAAGGCTCTGCACAGCTCTTGGGCAACAAACAACCCATGATCAACGCCTTGGCCCGCTTAAACAGCATGCAAGCTGGCGACTTGCCACCCAGTGTGGCGGCCATGGGCATCACCGGCGGTTTGGGTAAGTTGTTTGCCTCGCACCCACCGTTGGAAGAACGCATTGCTGCGTTGCAAGCGGCGCAGTAGGCCTTGAACGCGCCGCAATCCCCTTGGACGGTCGCCCGTGCGCAAGCCGTGGCCACCGTCGCCATTCAGCCTACCGCTGAACTCACGCCTGCACAAAAACGTTTCAACACCTTGTTGGCGCGTGTGTCGCAGCTGTCAGAGTCCATCGCCACGCTAGAGGCTTTGTCCACGCAGCACCGCAGCAGCCACCTGACGGCGATGTCTGCTTTGCAGCGCCAAGAAGACGCAGCGCGCAAAAGTTTGTTGCTGTTTTTGGATGCTCGTTTGCACCAAGCCGAGCTCACCGCCACGCACCGACGCAGCGCGATGCAAATCATCCTTGGCCTTTGCGAAGCGCTTGAGCACAAGAACGACGCGCAAGTGCAAGCGGTGTTCAACCAGCACCATAGCGAAGAAGACGCACAAGCCTTGGCCGAAGAAGCCCGCGCCGGTGCTGAGCACGCAAAAGCCGTGTTTGAAGCGGGCCTGCGCCAATACCGCGAACAGCAACAGCGCCTCGAAGACAAACGCCAAGCCAAGAAGGCTAAGAAAAAGCCAGCGGCGCGTCAGCTCAAAGACGCGCAGCAAACCATGGATGCCAACACTGCGCTGCGCACGGTGTATCGCCAGCTCGCTAGCGCCCTGCACCCTGACCGCGAACCCGACGAGGCTGAGCGCGTGCGCAAGACCGCGTTGATGAGCGAAGTCAACGCCGCGTATGACCGCAAAAACTTGTCGGAGTTGCTCAAGCTGCAATTGCAGTTGGCCCAAATCGACAGCGCTGCTTTGAGCCGCATTGCTGACGACAAACTCAATGCCATGTGCTTGCTGCTCAAAGAGCAAGTCGACGCGCTGCAAGAGGACGAAGCGCAAGCCCAGTTTGAAATTCGCCACTACCTCGGCGTGAGCGAGCTAGACCACATCAGCGCCGAGAGCTTGGCCCGTGCGCTGGCTATCCAGCTGCGCAACAAAGCGCATGAGGTCGACGCGCTAGAGCGCGACTTGCGTCGCATTCAAAACGAAGCGGAGCTCAAGCGCTGGCTCAAAGAACAAGCCCAATTGGCCAAAGAGGCGCGGGCAGAGTTGACGGATTTGGATCGGTTGCTGTACCGATAAAAAACAGCGCCTCTGAGGGGCGCTGCAAAACTTTGAACTTCTGACCTGTTAGCCCGGAATATCTGGCTCAACCAGTTTGGCCAATTGTTCCAATGATTCTTGCCAGCCCAAGTAGCACATCTCCAGCGGAATGGCATCGGGAATGCCGGCTTGGCTGATGTTGACCTCCGTACCGCAGATTACGGGTGTGAGTGACACCGTCACCTCCAGCACGCCGGGCAAGTTGGGGTCTTCAAACTTGTCGGTGTAGCGGATGCGTTGGTTGGGCACGAGTTCAAGGTACTCGCCACCAAACGAATGGCCGTTGCCGCTGCCGAAATTGTGAAACGACATGCGGAAGGTGCCACCCACTTGTGGCTCGAGGTGATGCACGGTACACGTGAAGCCATAGGGCGGCAACCACTTGGCCAAAGCGCTGCCTTCCAGAAAAGCGCGATAGACTTTTTCGGGTGAGGTTTTGAGGACGCGGTGAAGATGAATGGTGCGGTTGGACATGCCAGACGCCTTTCGCTTAAACAGGTAAGTAGCCATCCACAGATAAGTAACGCTCGCCCGTGTCGTAGTTAAAGCCCAGCACCGTAGCGCCCGCTGCAATCTCTGGCAACTTTTGTGCAATCGCGGCCAGCGTGGCGCCCGACGAAATGCCCACCAACAAACCTTCTTCGGCAGCACTGCGACGACCCATTTCGCGGGCCGCGTCGGCTTCGACTTGAATCACGCCGTCTAGCAACGTGGTGTCTAAGTTCTTAGGAATAAAACCAGCGCCAATGCCTTGGATGGGGTGGGGTGCCGGTGCGCCGCCAGAGATGACGGGTGAGGCCGAAGGCTCGACGGCGTACACCTTGAGCTTAGGCCACTTGGCTTTGAGCACTTTGGCTGTGCCCGTTAAATGGCCGCCCGTGCCCACGCCCGTGATGAGCACGTCCACGCCTTCGGGGAAGTCAGCGATGATTTCTTGCGCCGTGGTGCGTGCGTGAATGTCGATATTGGCTGGGTTTTCAAACTGTTGTGGAATCCACGCGCCGGGTGTTTGTGCGGCCAGTTCTTCGGCGCGGGCGATGGCGCCCTTCATGCCTTTTTCGCGTGGCGTCAAATCAAACGAGGCGCCATAGGCCAGCATCAAGCGGCGGCGCTCGATGCTCATGCTGTCGGGCATGACCAGGACCAGCTTGTAGCCTTTGACGGCGGCCACCATGGCCAAGCCCACGCCTGTGTTGCCCGATGTCGGCTCGATGATGGTGCCGCCTGGCTTCAAAGCACCAGACTTCTCAGCGTCTTCCACCATCGCCAACGCGATGCGGTCTTTGATAGAGCCACCGGGGTTGGCGCGCTCAGACTTGACCCACACCTGATGTGTGTTGCCAAACAGGCGGTTGATGCGGATGTGAGGCGTGTGGCCGATGGTGTCTAAAACGCTGTGGGCTTTCATGGGTTGCTCCTTGAAGAAATGATGTGTCGTGCGACGGCTTCGCCTACTTTAATGCCATCTACGCCCGCTGACAAAATGCCGCCGGCATAGCCAGCACCTTCGCCCGCTGGGTACAAGCCCGACAGCGTCGGGCTTTGCAGCGTGTCGTCTTCACGCGCAATGCGCAGGGGCGATGAGGTGCGAGTTTCCACACCGGTCATCACCGCGTCATGCATGTCAAAACCTTTGATTTTTTGGCCAAACACGGGCAGCGCTTCGCGCATGGCGGTGATGGCGTAGTGGGGCAATGCGCTGTTGAGGCTGCCCATCTTCACGCCCGGTTTGTACGAAGGTGCCACGCTGCCCAAGGCGGTGGAAGCACGGTCGGCCACAAAGTCGCCCACCAACTGTGCGGGGGCTTCGTAGCTGCTGCCACCCAAGGTGTAGGCGTGGGCTTCGAGTTGGCGTTGCAACACCAAGCCTGCCAGCGGGTGGTAGCCACCGGGCGCATCGTGTGTGGTGTGGCGCACGGTATTGCCTAGCGCTTGACCTAACTCGGCTTCAAAGGCGGCGGGGTCGGTGGGGTAGTCACTCGGGTCAATGCCCACCACGAGTCCCGCGTTGGCGTTGCGCTCGGCGCGTGAGTACTGGCTCATGCCGTTGGTCACCACACGGCCGGCTTCGCTGGTGGCGGCCACCACGGTGCCGCCGGGGCACATGCAAAAGCTGTACACGGCGCGGCCGTTTTCAGCGTGGTGCACCAGTTTGTAGTCGGCAGCGCCTAGCAGCGGGTGGCCCGCGTGCTGGCCCCAACGTGCGCGGTCAATCACGCCTTGGGGGTGTTCAATGCGCACGCCCACCGAAAACGGCTTGGCTTCCATCGCCACGGCATGGCGGTGCAGCATGGTGAAGGTGTCGCGCGCGCTGTGGCCCAGCGCGATCACCACATGGTGGGCGGGTAGGGTGTAGCGCTCGCCCGTGGCGTTGTTCAAGATGTGCAGGGCTTGGATGGCTCTGGATGATGACGCGTTGGTCGTGTTGTATTTGGTGCCAGTGGTCTCTTCATATTCAATATCCACCACGCGTTGCTCAAAGCGCACCTCGCCGCCCAAGCGGATGATTTCTTCGCGCAGCCCTTCCACCACTTTCACCAGCTTGAACGTGCCGATGTGCGGGTGCGCGGCAAACAAAATTTCTTCAGGCGCACCAAAGCGCACAAACTCGTGCATCACCTTGCGGCCCAAGTGGCGTGGGTCTTTGATTTGGCTGTACAGCTTGCCATCCGAGAACGTGCCTGCACCGCCTTCGCCGAACTGCACGTTGCTCTCCGCATTCAAAATCTTTTTACGCCACAAGCCCCAGGTGTCTTTCGTGCGTTGGCGCATGGGGGTGCCACGCTCAATCACGATGGGCTTGAAGCCCATTTGCGCCAATACCAGTGCCGCAAAAATACCGCAGGGGCCAAAGCCCACCACCACAGGGCGTTCGCCTGCACCTGTTGAAGATGCCGTGCCCCAATCACCCGGCGCGTGTGCGGGCGCGTGCCACGTCATGTCTGGCGTGGGCTGAATGTGTGAGTTTTTTTCGTACTTGACCAGCAGCGCGGCTTCTTGCGATGTGTCGGTCAAGGTGATGTCCACGATGTAGACCACCAGCAAGTTTTGCTTGCGCGCATCAAAGCTGCGCTTGAACACCTCTAGCGTGGCGATGGCGTCTGTTGAAACCCCCAAAGTCTCAGCGGCTAAAGCGCGCAGTGCATCAATCGGGTGAGGTGGGAGCTGGCGGTCTGCCTCGGTTTCGGCGGGCGCATCGGCGGCGCGGCGTTCTTCAAGGGGAAGAGCAGACAGCGGGAGTTTGAGTTCTGAGAGTCGAATCACAAGCGTGTGGCCCGTGGTGATCGGGCAGTCATGTTGGAGATTGAAAAACCCGCCAGCGGCGGGTTGCGTGAGTTTTTGAAATTAAACAGGTACTTTGCTGTTTGACTCTTTGGTGGTTGTTTGCGCTGTTGTTCGGCGAAGGGCGCGGACTTCTTTTTTCATGGCCGTCACGGCACCCACAAATGGCGCAAAGTAAAGCCTAGGTGCCTGCTTTGCCGCCACTTGCATTTCATATAAGAGCTTGTTCATTCCGTCATCTCCCTCACAGCATGAATGCCGGTAATCACCAGATAAGCCAAGAAAGCCATGGCATCAATGGTGAAGATGGCATATTCTAATAAAGTCAGCACTTGAATGACATAGGGCGCCGTCCCATTGACTGCTAAGTACTGAACCACTAAGCCCAGTCCAAAAGCGGGGAGTGAGATCAACACAAAAATCAATGAGCCCACCACGACATGAACACCAAAGTGCACCAAGGGGGACCACCATGTTTGTTGGCGCTTTTGATTCACACATGCCCCTTTCAAGATTTCAGTGTGAATGCATTGTCAGCAGGACGCTTGTGATGCTGCTGAGTTTGGCTCTCAAAGATCAGGACTCGCGCATTAGCGATAATCACCGCGTGAAGTTCGCTAGGCCGTCGCTGGTGCAATCTGGGAAACCAGGCACTGGAGGAACGTCCGGACTGCGTAGGACAGCGTAAGAGGTAACACCTCTCCACCGTGAGGTGAGGATCAGAGCAACAGAGACGAGCCGATTTAGTTCGGGTGAAACGGGCAATCTCTACGCGCAGCAATACCAAGTAGGCCAACGTTGAGGCGGTTCGCTGAGTTGGCGGGTAGGTAGCACCGAGCCGAGTGGGCAACCCTCGGCCCAGATTAATGACGGTCACGCGTGGGGCAACCCGCGTGCACAGAATCCGGCGTATCGGCGAGCTTCACACTTTTATTTGTTTCGAGATTTTTTCGGTTGGCTTTGGCTGACGTGCATCTCACTTTGAAAGACCGAGATGTCACACCCAACGCCCAGCGACGATTTTGAAAAACCCATCGTGCACGAAACGGCATTAGCCAAGTCGATGGTGTTTTCAGACATTGACATCCAAAGCCGCATGAGCGTGGCGCGGCCCGACGAGTTGCAGTTTGAATACACGCGTTTGATGATGGGCGTGCTGCTGTTTCACCCGCAGCCCAAACGTATGTTGATGGTGGGCTTGGGCGGCGGCTCGCTGGCCAAGTTTTGCTACAAGCATTTGCCCGACACGCACATCACGGTGGTGGAAATCAACCCGCACGTCATTGCCTTGCGCCAAAGCTTTTGCATCCCCGATGACGATGCGCGGTTTCAAGTGCTGCAAATGGACGCCGCTGACTTCATGGCCCACACCGAGCAAACCTTTGACGTGGTGTTGGTCGATGGCTTTGACCCGCAAGGTATGCCAGAGCAGCTGTGCTCGCCCCAGTTTTATTCCGATTGCCGCCGTGTGCTGACACCGGGCGGCGTGGCCGTTGCCAACCTGCACCGCTTCAGCCCCTACCGCGATGTGTATGTGGACCGAATCGAGTCGGCCTTTGACGGCGCTTTGTGGGTGGTGAACGCACCGGGTACGACCAACTGCGTGGTGTTTGCCATGAACGGTTTTTCTAAAGACACCAAAATCACGTTTAACAAAAAAAAGCCCGCGCACTTGAGCGATGAGGCGTGGGCGCAAATTTCGCCTAGCGTGGCGCGCACATTTTTGGCCACGCAAGCCAAGCCACAGGCGTAGCGTCAAGGCCAGTAGCGATTCTTTCGCTTCTCGCTAGTTATGACGCCAAGCTGCGAATGCGCGCCACATGCGCCAACAGCGAGCGCATGGCGACGGGCCACAGACGCGGGGGCACGTCGTCGTAGGCTTGTCTGACCCAATCGTCCATGCTGGCGTCGGGGTGTTGTTGCATGACTTTCAAGATTTTGGCTTCGCGTTTGAGACGATGCGCTTGGAGGTGGCGGATGCACGCACGCGCGTCGTGCGGCGCATCCCACAGATTGCCCAGCACGTAGCCGTGGGCGGGCAAGATGAAGTCAATGCGGTCTTGCTCACACGCTGCCAGGAGTTTGTCCAGCGAGTTCAAGTAGTCGTTCATGTCGCCGTCGGGCGGGTCGATGACGGTGGTGCTGCCGTTGAGCACATGGTCGCCACTGAACAACAAGCCGTCTTCCTCCAACACCAAGCACAGGTGGTTGGCTGCGTGGCCCGGCGTATGAAGCACGCGCAGGCTATGCGTGGCATTTGCACCTTGCAGCACCAGCCGTTCGCCATCGCGTACCTCACGGTCCGGCGTGAAGGCGCTGGCGGCACGCGCTGAGGCGTGCGAGGCTAAGCCGAGGATGGGCGGCTGGTGGCCGTGTTGCGCGCACAAGGCTTGCAGCGGTGCCGCGCCGGGCGAGTGGTCGGGGTGTGAGTGGGTGCACACGATGAGTCGGATGTTGCCGCCTGCGGCGCGCCACAAGCGGTCTAGGTGTTCGCTGTCCGCCGGGCCGGGGTCGATGGCGGCATAGCCACTGTCGGGGTCGCCCACCAAATAGCTGTTGGTGCCGGGCCCGGTCATCACGCCTGGGTTGGGGGCGGTGAGGCGTTGCACGTTTTTCAGCAGCAGCACCGCTTGGTCGGTCACCCAATCGAGGTGGTGCAGCATTTGCCCATCAGGGCAGGTCAACGCCAATTCGCCAAAGGGCGCTTCGTGCTCCATGTAGCGGGCTTCTTTGCCGCCTAGCCAGCCCGCACGCGGGCAGCTAGTGAACCACGGTTGCTCGCTCTGGCAATCGGCCAAGATGCTGTTGACGGTGGCGTAGCTTTGCAAGCGCTCGAGCGTGCGGATGGTGGGGTAGATGATGAAGAAGTTGCCCTCGGCGTGGCGCGCCAAGGCTTCGGCAGGGCGCACCCACACCGGGTCGAACTGTTCTTTCTCGTCGGCCACGGGGGTTTGTGCGTCGGGCATGCGGGTGACCAAAAAGGGCACGTCAAAGCGGCGTGGCAGATCGCGGTCGGTCACCCAGTGGGTGAGTAAAAACACCTCGTCGGCGGCCAGTGTGAGGCCACGTGCAGCGCACTGCGCAGCAAAGTCGCCTTGGGGGGCATGGCGGTCGAGGGCGGCAATGTCTGCGGCGCTGGCCATTTGCCCGTTGGCATGACGGGCCAACAAAATGCCGAGTTCTTCAAAGCTTTCGCGAATGGCTGCGATGGCCTGCGTGAGATGCAAATCGCTTTGCGTGCTGCGGCGCTTGGCGTGCGGATGGGCCAGCGCGTCAGCTGCATCGATGCCGCCGCCCGGAAACACATAGGCGCCGGGGGCAAAGCTGGCGGTCATGGCGCGGCGCGTCATCAAGACTTCTGGGCCTTGCGCGCCATCGCGCAGTAACAAAACGGTGGCAGCGGGAAGCACGCGGGCGGGTTCGCGCTGCGGGTGAATGAGTTGGGTAGATCGGACCATCTGCACATTATGGGGAGGCACGGATGCGGTGGCCGTGTCATGAATGCCTCGTGTTTACCCTTGCGTAGAAGCCGCATGCATTTGCGACGGGCTTGCATCAACAATTTGACTAAGACAAAACGTTTTGGAGATTTAAAGCATGCAACCACGTCATTTCAAATCCGCACTCGGTCTGGCCCTGACTTTGGCCGCCCTCAGCCTGCCGCAGCTGGCCACTGCGCAAGCGTGGCCCACCAAGCAGCCCATCAAACTGGTGGCCGTGTTCCCCCCGGGCGGCTCGGTGGACCAAGTGGCACGCATTCTTGCGCAGCCCTTGCAACAGCAGTTGGGACAAACGGTGATTGTGGAAAACCGGGGTGGCGCATCGGGCGTCATTGGCACGGCAGCCGTGGTGCAAGCGCCGGCGGATGGTTACACCTTCGCGGTGGTGTTTGACACACATGGCGTGAACCCCAGCCTTAACCCCAATATGCCATTTGACAGCAAGAAGGACTTGATTCCTTTGGTGCTGGTGGGCACATCGCCCATGGTGTTGGCCACCAATGTGAACTCCGAATACAAAACATTTGCTGACGTGATGGCCGCTGCAAAAGCCAAAAAGAACGTGAGCTTTGGCTCGATTGGCAACGGCAGCTTGGGCCATTTGGCGATGGCGCTGCTGGCCAAAGATACGCACGTGGAATTGACGCACGTGCCCTACAAAGGCGGCGGTCCGATGATGAGCGATGCGATTGCGGGCCATGTGCCTTTGTCCATCGGCACGGTGTTCTTGACCAAACCCCACATCGACAGCGGTCGCATGCGGCCCTTGGCGGTGACCACCACCCAACGTGCGGCCGATTTGCCCAATGTGCCCACGATTGCTGAAAACGGCTACCCCGGCTTTGACGCGCCGGCGTGGTGGGCGGTGTTGGCCTCGGCCAAAACACCTCCCGAGATCGTCAAGCGCATGAACGAAGAGCTCAACAAGGTGCTGAAGAACCCCGAGGTGGCCAAGAAGCTCGACGCGCAAGGCATTGACGTGTCTGGCGGCAGCGTGGCCCACGCCAGCACCTTCATCGACAAACAGATGACCGTTTGGGCCAAGGTCGTGAAGGAAAACGGCATCAAGGTTGACTGAGGGTCAACGCGCGGGTTCACCCTCTGGCGTGATTTGCAAAGCGACTAAAAAGCGGGCCACCATGTTGTAGGTGGCAATCGCGATGGTCAACTCCACCAACTCGGTGGTGGTGAAGCGGGTTTGCAGGGCCGCAAACAACGCGTCTTCCACTTTCACGTCGCGTGTCATTTGCGCGGCGTATTGCACCACCAAACGTTCAATCTCACCCAGGGCGGCATCGGTCACGGGTTGACGGGCATCACCTTGCACCACGCGGTTTAAGGCGTCTAGCTCGGCCTGTGTGCCTCCGGCATGTAAAAAGTCGGGTGCGTGGTGGTGGTACTCATAGGTGGCACCGGTCAGCAGTGCCACAGTGCAAATGCCCAGCTCGCACAGCTTGCGACTGGTGGGCAGGCCCGTACGCACGTTTTTCAAATACACATTCCATCCCCGTGCCACGGGCTCGCTCCACAGCAATGCGGTGTCGAGGTTGATCAGTTCGCCGCCGCGACGGGCGAGGATGGCGTCAACCAAATCTTGCGGTTGGTGTTTTTGTTCGGGGGTCCAAGCAGGAATGCGCATGTTGGTGTCTCAGGTTCAGTTCAAAGAAGGCGCGAGCATAAACGCAAGCGCTTGAACGGTCTGCCCACTTCGCGACAGCGACGTGCTCGATAATCGGGGCATGCAAATCCGCTTCACCAAAATGCAGGGCGCAGGCAACGACTTTGTGGTCTTGGACGAGACCGCGCAACCGCTGAACCTCACGCCCGCCCAGTACCGTTTTCTGGCCGATCGCCACTTTGGTGTGGGGGCAGATCAAATTCTGACCGTGCGCCCCGCGCCCCAGTCCGACGTCGACTTTGAATACCTCATCCACAACGCCGATGGCGGTGAAGTGGAACAGTGCGGCAACGGCTCGCGCTGCTTTGTGCGCTTTGTGCGCGAGCAAGGCCTGACCGACAAAACCACCGTGCGCGTCAAAGTGCACGGCGGTGTGATCACCTTGCACGAAATGCCAGACGGTCAAGTGAGCGTTGACATGGGCGCGCCCGTGTTTGACTTGCCCCAAGTGCCGTTTAACGCCGCGCACGCCACACCCTTGGGTCTGGCCGGTCAACCCGCCAGCGCTGCTGACGCGCAGGTGTGGCAACTGCCCCTGAGCAACGGCGACATGCCCAAAGTCGGCGTGCTCTCCATGGGCAACCCGCACGCCGTGCAAGTGGTGGCCGATGTGGACACCGCTCCTGTGCTTGAGCAAGGCCCCTTGATCGAAAACCATGCCGCCTTCCCCAAACGCGTGAACGCGGGCTTCATGCAAGTGCTCAACCGCGGCGCGGTGCGCTTGCGCGTGTTCGAGCGCGGCGCCGGCGAAACGCTGGCGTGCGGCACGGGCGCTTGTGCGGCAGTGGTGACCGGCATACGCTGGGGCTTGCTGGACGCAAGTGTGCGCGTGCAGACCCACGGCGGCACACTTCTCATCGAATGGCAGGGCGGCGACACTTCGGTGCGCATGACCGGCCCAGCCACCACCGTCTTCCAAGGCGAAATCACGATACCGGACACCCTATGACCCACAACGCAGCGATGAACCCCATCACCGAAGACGACATCGCCAATTTTTTGGTGAACACGCCTGATTTTTTTGAGCGCCACGCTGAGTTGTTGGCCACGGTCAAACTCACCAGCCCGCACAGCCACCGCGCCGTGAGCCTGCAAGAGCGCCAAGCTGAAATGATGCGCGAGAAAATTCGTGCCCTTGAGCTGCGCATGATGGACATGATGCGCCACGGCACGGAAAACGAGGTGCTGATTGAACGCATGCAGCGCTGGGTCAAAACCTTGCTCATGACCAGCAACGCGCGCGACTTGCCACACACCATTGCCGACCACATCCAACACGACTTCATGGTGCCGCAAGTGGCCATCAAGGTGTGGGGCGTGAGTGAGGCGTTCCAGATTGAGCCCTTTGCACAAAGCGTGATCGACCCCATCAAAGACTTCGCAGCCACCTTGACCACGCCGTATGTGGGCATCAGAAACAATTTCGATGCCGTGCAGTGGCTGGCTGACCCCGCCGCCGCGCAGTCGGTGGCATTCATCGCTTTGCGCGCCACGCGCCCAGAAGACACCCCGCAAACCGCTGCGCAGCAACCTGTGATTGGCTTGTTGGTGTTGGCCTCGCCCGACCCGCAGCGCTACTACGAGGGCATGGGCACCACCATCATCGAACGCATGGGCGACTTAGCCAGCGCGGCGTTGTCACACCTGCGTTAAAACCACTTGCGGTCAATCACACCATGAGCTTGGTCGCCCGCTACCTCGACCACGTTCGCTTTGAAAAGCGCTTGGCCGAGCGCACGCTGGCCCTCTACACCTTAGACCTGCAAAAGCTCGCCGAGTACGCCGCCCAAGCCAACGTGGCGCTAGAGGCGGTGCAAAACACGCACATCCGACGCTGGGTGTCACAGATGCACAGCGGTGGACGCAGCGGGCGCGGCATTGCGCTCATCTTGTCGGGCTGGCGCGGTTTTTATGTGTGGCTGGGCCGCGAAGGCAAGGTGCTCAGCAACCCTGTGCAAGACGTGCGCGCCCCTAAAGCCCCCAAGCCCTTGCCCAAAGCCTTGGGTGTGGACGATGCGGTGCAACTGGCTGAGTACCACGCCGCACCCGACGCCAGTGACCCGTGGCTCGAATGCCGCGATGCGGCCATCGTCGAAATGCTCTACGGCTGCGGCTTACGTGTGGGCGAGTTGGTGGGCTTGGATGTGCAAGCGGGTGTGCATGCCAAAGGCTGGATTGACTTTGACGGTGGCGAGGCCCACGTGCTTGGCAAAGGCAGCAAGCGCCGTAGCGTGCCTGTGGGCAGCAAAGCGCTAGAGGCGATGCAAGCTTGGGTCGCGGTGCGCGACCAAGGCCTCACCCCCGCCACGGCCGAGCAAGCCGCGATGTTCATTGGCCGCAATGGCACGCGACTGACGGCGCAAGCCATTTGGCAGCGCTTGCGCCAGCGCAGTTTGAAAGCAGGCTTGTCCACCCCCGTGCATCCCCACATGCTGCGCCACTCATTTGCCAGCCACCTGTTGCAGTCCAGCCAAGATTTACGTGGCGTGCAAGAGTTGCTGGGACACGCCAACATCACCACCACGCAGGTTTACACGCGGTTGGACTTTCAGCACTTGGCGCAGGCTTATGACGCGGCGCATCCGAGAGCGCGTAAGAAGTAACGACAATGGTGAGATGAAATCAATCAAGTTAAGAGAAGGCAAAGAGCGCTCCGCGCTGCGCCGCCACCCGTGGATTTTTGATGGTGCCATTGCCAAAGGCAGTGGCGATGCGGGTGAAACCGTGCGTGTGGAATCGAATGACGGCCAGTTCCTTGGCTGGGCCTCGTTCAGCCCCGAATCCAAAATTCGCGCGCGTATTTGGAGTTTTGACGAAGGCCAGCGCATTGACGCCTCATTCTTCAAGTCCTCGATTGCGCGCGCCATCGCAGCGCGCAGCCGTTTCGACATTCAAAGCAATGGCGTGCGATTGATTCATGGCGAGTCTGACGGTTTGCCTGGCCTCATCGTGGATCGCTATGACGAAACCTTGGTGGCCTCATTTCTCTCTTGTGGCACGGAGCGCTGGAAGTCTGTGATTGCCGACGCGTTGCTGGCACAAACCGGCTTGACCAAACTCTACGAACGCTCAGACTCCAACGTGCGCAAGCTCGAAGGCTTGCCTGAAGTGACGGGCTGGCTGCGGGGCGAGGGCGCCACAGGCGTGGTGCTGCGTGAGCACGATTGGCAGTTATCACTCGACGTGGCCGAGGGTCACAAGACCGGTTTCTATTTGGACCAACGTGACAGCCGCAAAAAGTTTGCCGATTACGCCCGTCGCTTGCAGTTCCAGCGCGTGCTCAACTGCTATTGCTACACCGGTGGTTTCACCGTGGCCGCGTTGGCCGGCGGTGCGGCACATGTGATGTCGATTGATTCATCCGGCCCCGCGATTGAACTGGCCAAAGCCAACGTGGCGCTGAATGGCTTTGATGCCGCACGCACCACCATGATGGATGCGGATGTGAACGCCTCGCTGCGCCAATTCATCCAAGAAGGCCGCACGTTTGACGCCATCGTGCTCGACCCGCCGAAGTTTGCGCCGACTGCCGCACACGCTGACCGGGCCGCGCGTGCTTACAAAGACATCAACCGCTTGGCCTTCAAGCTGCTGGAGCCAGGTGGCGTGTTGTTCACCTACAGCTGCTCGGGTGGCATCAGCGCCGACTTGTTCCACAAAATCATCGCGTCGGCGGGGATTGACGCGCCGTGCGACGGCTACATCAGCGAACGCATGCAAGGCGCGCCCGACCATCCCATGACCTTGACCTTCCCTGAGGGCGAATACCTCAAGGGGCTGGTGGTCGTGAAAGCCGCGGAATTGGTTGAAAAAGCCAGCTCGGCCACAATATTGGCTCATTAAGTTATTTCACAAGGCTCTCTCATGTTGATCCCCGCCACCATCCTGACCGGCTTTTTGGGCTCGGGCAAAACCACCCTGTTGAAGCGCGTGCTGACCGAGGCGCACGGCCAAAAAATTGCCATCATCGAAAACGAGTTTGGCGAAGAAAACATCGACAACGAGATCTTGGTGTCAGACACCAACGAGCAAATCATCCAGATGAACAACGGTTGCGTGTGCTGCACCATCCGCGAAGACTTGCGCACCACCTTGCAACTGTTGGCAGCCAAAAAACGCAAAGGTCTGCTCCACTTCGACCGCGTGGTGATCGAGACCACCGGCTTGGCCGATCCAGGCCCGGTGGCGCAAACCTTCTTCATGGATGACGAAATTGCGGAGAGCTTTTTACTTGACTCGATCTTGACCTTGGTGGATGCCAAACATGCGGCCCAACAGCTCAACGACCGTCAAGAAGCGCGTCGTCAAGTGGGGTTTGCGGACCAAATCTTCATCAGCAAGGCCGATTTGGTGTCGCCCGCTGAGTTGGATGCCTTGCAGCACCGCTTGAAGCACATGAACCCACGCGCCCCACAAAAAGTGGTGCACTTTGGCGAGGTGTCCTTGGCCGAAGTGTTTGACCTGCGCGGGTTCAACTTGAACGCCAAGCTGGACATTGACCCTGACTTTTTGGCCGATGACGGACACAACCACACGCACGATCACCATGACCATGAACACGGCGAGCATTGCAACCATCCGTCGCACGCGCATGACCATGACCACGGGCAGGGCCATCACCACCACTATGACGACGATGTGAAAAGCTTCGTCTACAAGTCCAAGCGCAAATTTGACCCCGCCAAGCTGGAAGACTTCTTGGGCGCCATCGTCAATATCTACGGCCCCAAGATGCTGCGCTACAAAGGCGTGCTCAATATGAAGGGCACGGATAAAAAAGTCATTTTCCAAGGCGTGCACCAGTTGATGGGCAGTGATTTGGGCCCCGATTGGGCCGAAGGCGAAGAGCGCGTTAGCAAAATGGTGTTCATTGGCATCGACCTGCCCAAAGACATTTTGATTCAAGGTCTCGATCAGTCATTGGTTTGATGAAATATGGCAGTTTTTGCAAATTTGATGTCGCCCTGGGGATTGTGGCTACAATCCCGCGCGCCAGCCCCAAGCCTTGATGCCTCGCCTATCCGTGAGACATCACCCAGCACACCCGTGCGGCCGAAGACTGCGAGGAGACCCACAGTGACTGCCAAATCCAAGAAAATCGCTTCTAAGAAGCCTGTTCTCGCTACAAAAGCGACGGCCAAGACGGCCGTGAAGAAACCTGTGGCGGTCAAGACGCCAGTCAAGTCCGTGAAAGCGCCTGCCAAGACGGTGGCTAAAAAAGCCGTTCCAGTCAAAGCGGTCCCGAAAAAAGTGGTTGCCAAGAAGGTGACGGCTCAGAAAGGGGTTGCAACGAAAGCTGCCTCCCCCAAGGTGGCGGCAAAAAAAGTGATTGTTAAAAAGCCTGTCGCTCCTGCTAAAAAAGCGGTAGCCCAAAAGACATTGGTCAAAACATTGGCAAAGGCGCCAGTGAAAGCCCCTGCAAAGGCGGCCCCGAAAGTGGCTGTGAAAGCGCCCGCCAAAACGGTCAAATCGCCCCTTAAAGCGCCTGCTAAAGTGGCTGTGAAAAGTGCTGTTAAACCGGTGACGACCAAAGTCGCCGCCAAGCCTGCCAAGGCGGTCCCCGCCAAAAAGGCACCTGTGGCAAAAACCACCCCAACCAAGGCCGTCAAACCTGTGACGGGCAAGGCGGTTGTCGCCAAGGCTGAAAAACCAGCCAAAGTCGCTAAAACACCAAAAACCAAGTCCGTGGCGGCAGCGCCTGCACCCGTGGTGCATGTGACCCCCATCATTCCTGGTTACACCCCTGTGGTGCACAAGAAAAACTCCAGAGCGGCCAAAATGGCGGCTTTGGTTCCTCCCCCGCCTGCTCAAGTGGTTGCGTCCAACGCAGCCAAGAACAGCTTTATGCCGATGACGGCCCCCTCTGCTCCAACCATTGTTCCTGTGATACCTAAAAAAGACGCCAAGCTCGCTGATAACTGGAAGACCAAAACGGCTGACCAACTGACCGATGCAGAAATCATCGCCATGCCTGACAGCGAGTACATGAATGAAACCCAAATGGCATTTTTCCGCCTCAAACTCGTTCATTTGAAGAACGAAGTGTTGAGCAATGCCAGCGAAACCACCGAGCATCTGCGCGAAGACACGGTGGTGGTGCCCGATCCTGCCGATCGCGCCACGATTGAAGAAGAGCACGCCTTGGAGTTGCGCACACGCGACCGCGAGCGCAAGTTGCTTAAGAAAATTGAGCAATCGATCCATCGCATCGACAGCGGTGATTACGGCTACTGTGACGAGACCGGCGAAGCCATTGGTGTTGGCCGCTTGTTGGCGCGTCCCACCGCCAGTTTGTCGTTGGAAGCGCAAGAACGCCGTGAGATCAAGCAGCGTATGTTCGGAGATTGAGGACGAAACTGCCAAAAATCCTCAAAAAGCAGGCTTCACGGCCTGCTTTTTTTATGTCCAATTCTCTTCATACGACACTTTTAGTACCTTTGCTAAGTGCTTCATTCATAACGATTTTCAACCTTTCTCGTAAATGTTGAAGTCGCTGTAAGTTGTTGATTTCATTGAAAAAATCACCAAAATAAGTGTTGAGAAGGCGTTTTCCTGCTACAGTGCAAATAAGTGCAATTAAGTGGTGAAAAGTGCCTTGAGCCTTTTCCCGCTGGTTGTTTGTTTTGTTTGCCAAGGGAAAAAGGTTCGCCACGTGTTCCAGGGTGCTTCATCGCTGAGTCTTGACGCCAAAGGCCGTCTGTCGGTGCCGACACGGCATCGCGACGTCTTGAGTGCAACAGCGGCAGGGCAACTCACGGTCACGCGTCACCCCCATGGCTGTTTGATGATCTTCCCGCGCACCGAGTGGGAAAAGTTCCGTGAACGCATTGCCGCACTCCCCATGAGTGCGCAATGGTGGAAACGCATTTTCTTAGGCAATGCGATGGATGTGGAGATGGACGGCACGGGTCGCGTCCTCATCTCGCCAGAGTTGCGCACGGCGGCGGGCATCAGCAAGGACACCATGCTGCTTGGCATGGGTAACCACTTTGAACTTTGGGACAAGGCGACTTACGAAGCGCAAGAAGCCCAAGCCATGCAGGGCGAGATGCCCGATGTGTTCAAGGAATTCTCTTTTTAAAGGATCGCGGTGGACACGCCCTGGCAGCACACCACCGTCCTACTCAGCGAAGCTGTCGATGCTCTCGACATCCAGCCGGACGGAACCTATGTAGACGCGACCTTTGGCCGTGGCGGGCACTCCCGTCTCATCTTGTCCAAGCTTTCACCCAAGGGGCGATTGATTGCCTTTGACAAAGATTTGGACGCCATTGCAGCGGCTGAGCAAATTCAAGACCCACGTTTTTCGATTCGCCACCAAGGCTTCACGCACTTGGGCGAGTTAGACGCGGGCTCGATCGACGGCGTGCTGATGGATCTGGGGGTGAGCTCACCTCAGATCGACAATCCAGCACGCGGTTTCTCCTTCCGAAACGATGGCCCTTTAGACATGCGCATGGACACCACCCGTGGCCAAAGCGTGTCTGAATGGCTAGCCGAGGCGGAAGTTCAACACATCGCGGAGGTGATACGTGAATATGGCGAAGAACGGTTTGCTTTACAGATTGCAAAGGCGATTGATGCTCGCCGACAAGAACGGGGCGTGCCTACATCCACCGCTGAACTGGCCAAGCTCGTGGCTGACACGGTCAAAACCCGCGAGCCGGGCAAGGACCCTGCAACGCGCACATTTCAGGCTTTTCGGATTTTCATCAATGCCGAGCTTGAGGAGTTGCAACAAGCGTTAACGGCAACTTTGCATGTTTTGCGTCCCGGTGGGCGCTTGGCGGTGATCAGTTTCCATTCCTTGGAAGACCGCATCGTCAAACAGTTCATCACACAGCATTCGCGTGAGGTGTATGACCGTCGTGCGCCATTTGCCGCACCCAAGGTGATGGACTTCAAGGCGATTGATCGCGTCAAGCCCAGTGTGGCGGAAGTGGCGGGCAACCCCCGCTCACGCAGTGCCATCATGCGTGTGGCTGAGCGTTTGGGAGCGGGCGCATGAGCCGCGTGAGCTTCTTGTTGTGGTTGGCCGTGATGGTCAGTGCCCTGTATCTGGTGCGCACGCAATATGAGTCGCGTGCATTGACCACCGAGATTGACCGAGCCACCCAAGAAGCCCGCCGTTTGGAAATTGAAAACGACCGCCTGGATGTGGACCGTCGCGCACAAGCCACGCCGCTGCGTGTGGAGAAGTTGGCGCGCGAGCAGCTGCACATGCACACCATCACGCCTGCCATCACGCAATACGCCAAGATAGGTGGGGCTGCGGCCTCTGCCTCTGATGCTGTGGAGGTTCACCCATGAGCAGCCGCAGCGTGCAGTACACCTCCAGCCCCTTGCTGGCCAGCAAGACGCCTATCTGGCGCAGCCAGTTCATCGTGGCCGTCATTGCCGCGGGCTTTTTGGGTTTGGTGGCGCGCGCTGCCTATGTGCAAGTGATTGACAACGCCTTCTTCAAACATCAAGGCGCGGTGCGTTTTGTGCGCACGCTCGATTTGCCAGCCAACCGTGGCCGCATTTTGGACCGCAATGGCAACATCTTGGCCTCTAGCGTGCCTGTGCCCAGCATTTGGGCCAACCCGGAAGACATGGAGCGCGATCCCGCCAAGCTCAAAACCTTGGCCAAGTTGCTGGGTATGAGTGGCGCCGAGCTCGATAAGAAGCTGCAAAACGAAGACAAGACCTTTGTCTGGCTCAAGCGCCAAGTCGATGAGTCCGTGGCTAAAAACATTGCCGATCTCAAGATCAAAGGCGTGTACGACCGCAAAGAATACAAGCGCATTTACCCAGAGGGCGAGTCGGTGGCGCACGTCGTGGGCTTCACCAATGTCGAGAACTTGGGGCAAGAAGGCGTGGAGTTGACCTTCAACCATGACTTGGGCGGCAAGGCCGGTTCGCGTCACGTCATCAAAGACCGGTTTGGCCACGTCGTAGAAGACATTGGCGAAATGGTGCCGCCTGTGGATGGTCAAGATTTGCAACTGAGCATCGACAGCAAAGTGCAGTACTTTGCGTATGAAAAAATCAAAGAAGCCGTGCTGAGCAACAAGGCCGCAGCAGGCAGTGTGGTTGTGCTTGATGTCAAAACGGGCGAGATTTTGGCGTTGACTAACTACCCCAGCTATTCACCAGGCCAGCGCGGTAATTTGAGCGGTGCGCAGTTGCGCAACCGCGCGCTGACTGACACCTTTGAGCCGGGCTCGACGATGAAACCCATCGTGGTTGGCTTAGCGCTGGAAAAAGGACTTGTGACGCCAGAGAGCACGATCCAAATTGGCAATGGCAAGTTCAAGGTGGGTACCGCCACCATCACCGATGAACACGCCCATGGCCTATTGACCATCAATCAAGTAATTCAGAAGTCCAGCAACATTGGGGCGTCTAAGTTGGCGTTGCAAATGGAGCCGCATGACATGTGGGAAGTGTTCACACAGGTGGGTTTGGGTCAAAAACCGCATGTGCCATTCCCCGGGGCGGTGTCTGGCAAGTTGCGCGCTTACAAAACATGGCGTCCCATTGAGCAGGCCACGATGAGCTATGGCTACGGTTTGTCTGCCAGCTTGTTTCAGCTGGCGCAGGCCTACACCGTGTTCGCTCACGATGGCGAGGTGGTGCCTGTGAGTTTGCTCAAGACCGATCAAGCCGCCACCGGTGCGCGGGTGTTTTCTGTGAAAAATGCAGCTGCCATGCGCAACATGTTGCACCTGGTGACCATCCAAGGTGGCACGGCACCCAAGGCGCAAACCATGGGCTACTCGGTGGGTGGCAAAACCGGTACCGCGCACAAGGTGGAAGGCAAAGGCTACGCCAGCAAAAAGTACCGTGGCTTCTTTGTGGGCATCGCGCCTATCGACAATCCCCGCATCGTGGTGGCCGTGATGGTGGATGAACCCACCAACGGTGCGTATTTCGGTGGCGATGTGGCGGCCCCTGTGTTCAGCCAAACCGTGCAACAAACGTTGCGCATGATGGGCGTGCAGCCCGACATGGCGGTCAAACCCCAAGTGGTGACCCAAGTTGAAAAGGAGTCGTTTTGATGAAGCGACTTCATAGCCCTCAAGAAGCTGCGCAGTGGTTGCATGCCCAGGTGCGTGGCGTGTTGCACACCGACAGCCGCCGTGTGGGCGCGGGCGATGGCTTCATCGCTTGGCCCGGTGGTGTGACAGATGGCCGACAATTTGTGGCCTCTGCCTTGAAGCAAGGTGCCACGGCTTGCGTGGTGGAACAGGCCGGTGCGGAGAGCTTCGCTTGGGCGAGCAACGAAGCCATCGCCTCCTATGACGGCTTGAAAGCCGCCAGCGGTCTGATTGCTGCCGCGTATTACGAACAACCCAGCCAAGCGTTGGACGTGGTGGCCATCACGGGCACCAACGGCAAAACATCCACCGCGTGGTGGTTGGCGCATGCCTTGCAAAACTTGGGCAAGCGTTGCGCCGTTGTGGGCACCTTGGGCGTGGGCGAGGTTGACCGGCTCGAAGTCACGGGCATGACCACGCCAGACCCCGTGTTGTTACAAGCACGCTTGCGTGACATGGCCGATGCAGGTGTGCACGCGTGCGCGATCGAAGCCTCGTCCATTGGCTTGGCAGAGCATCGTCTGGATGGCACGCAAGTACGCGTGGCCATGTTCACCAATTTCACACAAGACCATTTGGATTACCACGGCGACATGGCCAATTATTGGCAAGCCAAATTGGCCTTGTTCAACTGGTCGGGTTTGCAAGCTGCCGTGGTGAATGTGGATGATGCACAGGGCGCGGCACTGGCCGCACAGCTGCAAGCGCGCGGTGGTGTGTCGGTGTGGACTGTGTCGTGTGCGGTTGATGTCACGGATGTCGCGCATGTCGCTGATGCCGCGATGGGCGCGCAGCACATCGTGGCGCGCCACATTCAGCTCGGAATTTTGGGTTTGAACTTTGACGTGGTGCAAGGCCAAGAGGCGCACGCGTTGCACACCCATTGGGTGGGTCACTACAACGTGAGCAATGTGTTGGGTGTCATCGCCTGTTTGCGCGCCATGG
The DNA here is from genome assembly GCA_947373245.1 of Comamonadaceae bacterium. GTDB lineage: Bacteria > Pseudomonadota > Gammaproteobacteria > Burkholderiales > Burkholderiaceae_C > Limnohabitans. Next base: position 34,942 of record CANBWY010000001.1, on the reverse strand, counting down.
GCCACAGCTTGGCAGACGCTGTGCAGGCCTGCCGTGCCTTGCCCGCTGTGCCGGGCCGCATGCAACACATGGGCGAGGCCGGTGAGCCTTTGGTGGTGATCGACTACGCACACACGCCGGACGCAGTGGCCCAAGCCGTACAAGCCTTGTTGCCGCTGGCGCAATTGCGGGGTGGTGCTTTGACCTGTGTGTTGGGTTGTGGCGGTGACCGCGATGCCGCCAAACGCCCCTTGATGGCGGCTGCCGCTGAACGCTATGCACAACACGTGGTGCTCACCAGCGACAACCCACGCAGCGAAGACCCGCAAATTATTTTGAATCACATGTTGGCAGGTTTGCAGCATGCCGATCGCGCCCTCGTCATGGCGGACCGCGCGCAAGCGATTGCGCAAACGGTGCTGCATGCACGTGCGCAAGACGTGGTGCTGATTGCAGGCAAAGGCCACGAGGACTACCAAGACATCGCGGGTATCAAACATCCCTTCAGCGATGTGCTGCATGCGCGTGAGGCGCTGGCACACCGTGCCAAAACCGGGAGGGCACATGTCTGACATGAACCTCAGCTTGACGCAGATCCAGCAATGGTTGGCTGGCGCACAGCGCCGCGCGGAGGTGCACGGCGATGCCAGCTTGCGCATCCAGCGCGTCAACACCGACAGCCGTACCTGCCAAGCCGGTGACTTGTTTGTGGCCTTGAAAGGTGAGCGCTTTGACGCCAATGACTTTTTGCCACAAGTCGCTGCCAGCGGCGCCACAGCAGCACTGGCCCATCACGGTTTAGAGGCAGCCCAATTGGCTGGCATTGAAGTGGCCGACACACGCATTGCCTTGGGCCAGTTGGCCAAAGCTTGGCGCAGCCAATTCAGCTTACCGGTGATTGCGGTGACCGGCAGCAACGGCAAAACCACGGTCACCCAAATGATCGCCAGCATCTTGCATGCAGGCTTGGGGGACGATGCCTTGGCCACGCAAGGCAATTTGAACAACGACATCGGTGTGCCGCAAACCTTGCTGCGCTTGCGCGCCCACCACCGCAGCGCGGTGGTGGAGTTGGGCATGAACCACCCGGGTGAAATTGCCGGTTTGGCTGACATGACGCAAGCCACCGTGGCCTTGGTCAACAACGCCCAGCGCGAACACCAAGAGTACATGGCCAGCGTCGACGCGGTGGCGCAAGAAAACGGCGAAGTTATCTTGGCTTTGCCGGCGAACGGCATTGCCGTGTTCCCTGCACATGACGACTACACACCGCTGTGGCAACGTCTGGCAGGCCAACGCCAGTGCCTGCGTTTTTCCATGGTGGGGGAGGCCGAGGTGCAATTGCGCAAGGCGGATTGGTTGAACGACCACTGGGCTGTCGAAGCCCAAACACCCGCAGGCGTGTTGCACACGCAGCTGCACATTGCTGGCCGCCACAACGTCGGCAATGCCTTGGCCGCTACCGCTTGTGCATTGGCTGCGGGCGTGCCTTTGGATGTCATTGCCAAAGGCCTTCAGAGTTTTGAGCCCGTGAAAGGACGTTCGCGGGCCTTTGGCATTGCTTGCCAAGGACGCACCATCACCGTGGTGGACGACACCTACAACGCCAACCCCGACTCTGTGCGTGCCGCCATCGATGTGTTGGCCGAGTTGCCTGCGCCACGTCTGCTGGTGTTGGGCGACATGGGTGAGGTGGGCACGCAAGGCCCAGAGTTCCACCAAGAGGTAGGACTGCACGCCGCACACATGGGAATTGACCATGTGCTGTGCTTGGGCGAATTGACGGCCTTCACTGCACAAGCCTGCGGCGCCAACGCGCAGCACCTGGCCACCATCGAAGCGTTGAACCACCACGTGACGCAGCAGCTGCCCCAACTCGGCAGCGTGCTCGTCAAAGGCTCGCGCTTTATGAAGATGGAGCGCGTGATCGATGCCATTACCGCCTGTCACGACAACAACAAAAAGGAAATGACGCCATGCTGCTGACTTTGGCCCAATGGCTGCAAACCCTGTCGCCAGAATTTGGTTTCTTTCGCGTGTTCCAGTACCTCACTTTCCGTGCGGTGATGGCCGCGTTGACCGCCTTGCTGATCGGTTTGGTCGCAGGCCCCGCCGTGATTCGTCGTTTGGCCGCCTTGAAGATTGGCCAGCCCATCCGCGAATACGCCTTGCAATCGCATTTGGTCAAAAGCGGCACCCCGACCATGGGCGGGGTGCTGATTCTGATTTGCATCGCCGTGTCCACCTTGTTGTGGGCTGATTTGTCGAACCGTTTTGTGTGGATCGTGTTGATCGTCACTTTGGGTTTTGGCGCCATTGGCTGGGTCGATGACTGGCGCAAGGTGGTCAACAAAGATCCAGAGGGCATGCCCTCGCGCGAAAAATACATGTGGCAATCCATCATTGGTTTGTTGGCCGCTTTGTACTTGGTGTTCAGCATTTCAGAGAGCAGCAACTTGCGCGTGTTGGAGTTGTTTTACTCGTGGGTCAAGTCGGGTTTCGATGTGAACTTGCCTCCCAAAGCCGGTTTGCTTTTGCCCTTCATCAAAGAGGTGAGCTACCCCTTGGGTGTGTTCGGCTTTGTGATCATGACTTACTTGGTCATCGTGGGTTCTAGCAACGCCGTGAACTTGACCGATGGTTTGGATGGCTTGGCCATCATGCCGGTGGTGATGGTGGGCTCGGCCTTGGGCGTGTTTGCCTATGTCACCGGTAGCTCGGTGTTCTCCAAATACCTGCTGTTCCCCTACATCCCAGGTTCGGGTGAGTTGATGATTTTCTGTTCGGCCATGGCCGGCGCGGGTTTGGCGTTTTTGTGGTTCAACACGCATCCTGCGCAAGTGTTCATGGGTGACGTGGGTGCACTGGCCTTAGGCGCTGCGCTGGGCACGGTGGCTGTCATCGTGCGTCAAGAAATCGTGCTGGCCATCATGGGCGGCATCTTCGTGGTCGAAGCCTTGTCGGTCATGTTGCAAGTCACGTACTTCAAGGTCACGAAAAAGAAATACGGCACCGGCCGACGCATTTTGAAAATGGCACCCCTGCACCACCACTTCGAAAAGAGTGGCTGGAAAGAAACGCAAGTGGTTGTGCGCTTTTGGATCATCACCATGCTGTTGTGCTTGGTGGGTCTGTCTACCTTGAAGTTGAGATAAGGCGATGCAACAACTCCACAACCAATCTGTGCTAATTCTGGGCTTGGGTGATTCCGGCCTAGCGATGGCACGTTGGTGCGTGCGCTTCGGTGCGCATGTGCAAGTGGTGGACACGCGCGCCGAGCCGCCGCATTTGGCTGCGCTGCGCGCTGAATTGCCGGAGGTGAACTTTGTGCACGGGCCATTCGACGCAGCCTTGGTTGAAGGCCAAGACGTGCGCGCGGTGTTCAAGAGCCCAGGCCTGAGCCCCGAGTCGGTCGCTCCGGTGTGGAACGCCGCTGTGGCTGCGGGCTTATGGGTTGGCACCGAGTTGACCTTGTTTGCCCAAGCTCTGAGCGAGTTACAAAACGGCCAAGCCTATTACCCCAAAGTGTTGGCCATCACGGGCACCAATGGCAAGACCACGGTCACATCACTCACCGGACGTTTGCTAGAGCGTGCCGGCAAACAGGTGGCCGTCGCTGGCAACATTGGCCCGACCTTGCTTGACACCTTGTCGCACGCGTTGGACGACGCAGCCGAGCAGCAAGCCGCCGCCGATGTGATTGCCGCCGCAGAAGAAGCTGCACAAGCGGCGGATGAGGCCAAAGAACAAGAAGCGTCAGCACATGCGGCTCAGTTGGCGTTGGCGGCTGAAGAGACGCAAACCGAGGACGTCAGCGTAGACGCCTCGGCCTCAGACGCTTTTGAAGTGGACTTGCCACCGCTTGTGCCGCCACCCCCTCCGCCAGCGGATCATCCCTATTTGCCACAGGTGTGGGTGCTGGAGTTGTCCAGCTTCCAGTTGGACGGCGTGGACAACTTCGAGCCTACGGCAGCGACCGTGCTCAACCTCACGCAAGACCACCTCGACTGGCACGGCAGCATGGACAGCTACGGTGCCGCAAAAGCGCGCATCTTTGGCAAGCACGGTGTGCTGGTGCTCAACCGCGAAGACGCAGGCGTGATGGCCATGCTGCCCGAGCCTATTCGCGTGAAATTGCAAAAACCCCAAGTGCGCGCGCACCTCACCTTCGGTGGCGATATGCCGCAACGCCCCGGTGACTACGGCATCGAAACCGTTAACGGCATGACGTGGTTGGTCCGCGCACTGGAAGCAGACGAAACGCGTAAACGCCGTAAAGACGATGAAGAAGAAATTCACTTCCAGCGTTTGATGCCCGCCGATGCGCTGCGCATCCGTGGCCGCCACAACGCGCTCAACGCCCTGGCCGCCCTGGCGTTGGCCGGCAGTGCCGGTGGCGATTTGGCGCCCATGTTGTTTGGTCTGCGCGAATACCAAGGTGAGTCACACCGCGTGGAAGCGGTCACGGTGTTGAACGGTGTGGAATATTTTGACGACAGCAAAGGCACCAACGTCGGTGCCACCGTGGCCGCGTTGCAAGGCTTGGGACTGGAGCGCCGTTTGGTGGTCATCTTGGGTGGCGACGGCAAGGGCCAAGATTTTTCACCGCTGGTCGAGCCTGTTTCTCGGTACGCGCGCGCCGTGGTGTTGATTGGCCGCGATGCACCCGCCTTACGCGAGGTGTTGCAGCACAGCGGCGTGCCGTTGTTAGATGCTGCCACGATGGAGGACGCCGTCAAGTGCTGTCACGCGCAAGCCCATTCGGGTGACGCTGTGTTGTTGTCGCCCGCGTGCGCCAGCCTCGATATGTTTCGCAGCTATGCGCACCGCGCCGACGTGTTTGTGAACGCCGTCAACCAGTTGGTGGAAGAAGCAGGAGGCATGGTGTGAGCAACTTGAGCGCAGCTGCCAAAGCCCCCTTCGTGCAACGCATGCAACACAGCATTCGTCGCTTGTGGGGCGCCGAGCCCGAGGCAGGCATGAATGCCTTGCCCGTGCGCGTGCACGGCACCGAGTTCTCGCGCACCGCGGCTTCGCCCGTGCATGTGACAGGCTTTGACCAACCGTTGGTGTGGGTCACCTTCGCGTTGCTGATGTTTGGCTTGGTCATGGTGTACTCCGCCTCTATTGCCATTCCAGACAACCCGCGCATGGGGGCGGGTTACACGCAAACGTATTTCTTGATTCGTCACACCTTGTCTTTGTTTGTGGCATTTGTGGCGGCATTGTTGGCCTTTCAAATTCCACTCAACACTTGGGAGCGTGTGGCCCCGTGGGTGTTCGTGGTATCCATCGTGTTGTTGATGGCGGTGCTGATTCCGTTCATTGGCAAATCGGTCAACGGGGCACGTCGTTGGATTGGTTTGGGCTTCATGAACTTTCAACCGTCAGAGCTGGCCAAGTTGGGGGTGTTGCTCTACGCCGCCAACTACATGGTGCGCAAGATGGAAGTGAAGGAAAACTTCTTCGCCGCGGTCACGCCCATGGGCGTGGCGGTCTCGGTGGTGGGCTTGCTGTTGTTGTCTGAGCCAGACATGGGCGCCTTCATGGTGATCGCCGTGATTGCCATGGGCATCTTGTTCTTGGGCGGCGTGAACGCCCGCATGTTCTTCTTGATTGCCACGGCGTTGGTGGGTGTGTTTGCCCTCATCATCGCTTCGTCCGAATGGCGACGTGAGCGCATCTTTGCCTACCTAGACCCTTGGAGCATGGAGCATGCCTTGGGCAAGGGTTACCAGTTGTCGCACTCCTTGATTGCGATTGGCCGCGGCGAAATATTTGGCGTTGGTTTGGGTGGCAGTGTGGAAAAGCTGCATTGGTTGCCAGAGGCACACACCGACTTTTTACTCGCTGTGATTGGCGAAGAGTTTGGTTTTGTCGGTGTGGTGGCTGTGATTGGCATGTTCATGTGGCTGACACGCCGCATCATGTACATCGGCCGTCAAGCAATTGCCATGGACCGCGTGTTTGCTGGTTTGGTGGCGCAAGGCGTGGGCATTTGGATGGGCTTTCAGTCCTTCATCAACATCGGCGTGAATTTGGGGGCCTTGCCCACCAAGGGCTTGACCTTGCCGTTGATGAGCTACGGCGGATCTGCGATTTTGTTGAACCTCATCGCCATTGCCGTGGTGTTGCGCGTGGACTTTGAAAACCGCGTGGTCATGCACGGAGGCCGACTATGAGCCAAGCACGACGCAGCACACCACGCACCGCGCTCATCATGGCGGGCGGCACAGGTGGTCATATTTTCCCGGGCTTGGCCGTGGCCGAGCAGTTGCGTGCGCAAGGCTGGCACGTGCATTGGCTGGGCGCACCCGCGCCGAGCATGGAAAGTCAGTTGGTGCCGACGCGTGGCTTTGCCTACGAGACGGTTCAGTTTGGTGGCGTGCGTGGCAAAGGTGTCAAGACCTTGGCGTTGCTGCCTTTCAAATTGTTGCGTGCGTTCTGGCAAAGCGGGTCTGTGGTGCGCCGCGTCAACCCCGATGTGGTGGTGGGTCTGGGGGGCTACATCACGTTCCCCGCCGGCATGATGGCCGTGTTGTGTGGCAAGCCCTTGGTCTTGCACGAACAAAACTCGGTGGCGGGCATGGCCAACCGCGTGTTGCGCCGTGTGGCGACGCGCGTGTTCAGCGCCTTTCCCAAGGTGTTGGCAGGTGCCGAGTGGGTGGGCAACCCCTTGCGCGCAGGTTTTGTGAACCAGCCCGAGCCTGCGCAACGCTTTGCCGAGCGCACGGGGCCATTGCGCGTGTTGGTGGTGGGTGGCAGCTTGGGGGCGCAAGCGCTCAACACCCTCGTGCCTCAAGCCATCGCCAAAATTCCACATGACCAACGCCCTGTGGTGACGCATCAAAGCGGCGCCAAACAAATTGACGCCTTACGCGCCGCGTATGCCGACGTGCATGTGCAAGCCGAGTTGACCCCCTTCATCGACGACACCGCACAAGCCTTTGCCGACGCCGATGTGGTGATTGCCCGCGCTGGTGCCAGCACCGTGACCGAGTTGGCCGCCGTGGGCGCTGCCGCCATTTACGTGCCGTTCCCCCATGCGGTGGACGACCACCAAACCAGCAACGCCCGTTTCGTCGTGGACGCAGGCGGCGCTTGGTTGATTCCTCAATCCGAATTGAAAGCCCAAGACTTGGCTGACCGTTTGCAATTCATGACCCGTCGCACCTTGTTGGCTTGTGCTGAAAAAGCCTATGCCTTGCGTCAAGTCGAAGCGGTTGCCAAAGTCGTGGCCGCGTGCGAGCAACTCGCAGCGAAGGGAGATCAAACATGAAACACGCCATTCATCACATCCATTTCGTCGGCATCGGCGGCGCAGGCATGAGCGGCATTGCCGAAGTGCTGTTGAACTTGGGCTACGTCATCTCTGGCTCTGACCTGTCGGACAGCGCCGCTTTGAAACGCTTGCAAAGCTTGGGCATCCAAACCCATGTGGGCCACGACGCCCAAAATATTGCGGGCGCAGATGCCGTGGTCACATCCACCGCCGTGCAAGCCGACAACCCCGAAGTGGTGGCCGCACACGCCAAGCTCGTGCCCGTGGTGCCACGCGCCGTGATGTTGGCCGAGTTGATGCGTCTCAAAACCGGCGTGGCCATTGCCGGCACCCACGGCAAAACCACCACCACCAGTTTGGTCGCCAGCGTGTTGGCCGAAGCCGGCATGGACCCCACCTTTGTGATTGGCGGCAAGCTCAACAGCGCAGGTGCCAATGCCAAGCTGGGTTCGGGCGACTACATCGTGGTTGAGGCCGACGAGTCCGATGCCTCGTTCTTGAACCTCTTGCCTGTGATGGCCGTGGTCACCAACATCGACGCTGACCACATGGACACCTATGGCCATGACTTCAACAAGTTGAAGGCTGCGTTCATCGAGTTCTTGCACCGCATGCCGTTTTATGGCGCAGCGATTTTGTGCACCGACGATGCCGCCGTGCGCAGCATCTTGCCCGAGGTGTCACGTCCCATCACCAGCTATGGTTTTAACGAAGACGCGCAAGTGCGTGCAGTGAATGTGCGTGCCGACAACGGCCGCATGTGCTTCACCGTGCAGCGTCGCAACGGCATCACCTTGCCAGACCTTGATATCACGCTTAACTTGGCGGGCGAGCACAACGTGCTCAACGCTTTGGCGGCCATCGCCATTGCGGTGGAGCTGAACGTGCCTGATGAGGCGCTGCAAAAAGCCTTGGCCGAATTCAAAGGTGTGGGTCGTCGTTTCCAACGCCATGGCGAAGTGGCGGCAAAGCATGGCGGCGAGTTCACGCTCATCGAAGACTACGGTCACCACCCTGTTGAAGTGGCGGCCACTTTGGCTGCCGCGCGCGGCGCTTTCCCCGGTCGTCGTTTGGTATTGGCGTTTCAGCCGCACCGCTATACCCGCACACGCGATTGCTTTGAAGACTTCGTCGAAGTCATGGGCCGCGCCGATGTGTTGTGGCTGTCCGAAATTTACGCCGCAGGCGAAACACCGATTGCCGCCGCCGATGGCCGCGCCTTGTCGCGTGCCATGCGTGTGGCAGGCCACGAAGCCTTGGTCTTCGTGGACGACATTCAAAAGATGGCCCAAGTGATTGCCGACAACGCCCAAGACGGCGACGTGGTGATGTGCATGGGCGCCGGCTCGATTGGCCAAGTGCCAGTCAAGGTGCTGGAGTTGGTGCAAGAACGTAAGCGCGAAAAATTGGTTTAAGCATGACCTTCAATATCCAAACCGCCAAAGTTGCCGTCCTCATGGGCGGTCTGTCTGCCGAACGCGATGTGTCCTTCATGTCGGGCACGGGCGTGCTCAAAGCCTTGCAAAGCCAAGGTGTCAACGCCACGGCATTTGACCCTGCCGAGCGGGGCTTGGACGAACTCAAGCGCGAGGGCTACACCCACGCCTTCATCGCCTTGCATGGTCGCTATGGAGAAGACGGTTCGGTGCAGGGCGCACTCGAACTGCTGGGCATTCCCTACACCGGTTCAGGCGTGATGGCTTCGGCCATGGCGATGGACAAAGTGATGACCAAGCGCGTGTGGAGTGCCGTCGGCTTGTCAACGCCGAGCTATGTGTGGTTGTCGCCTGAAGACCAAACCACAGACAACATTGCCGCCATTCCCGCCAAACTGGGCTTGCCCTTGATCGTGAAGCCGCCGCGTGAAGGCTCCTCCATTGGCATGAGCAAAGTCACAGAGGCCTCAGCCATCGCTGCTGCGGCAGCGTTGGCCACGCAATTTGACCCCGACTTGTTGTGTGAAGAGTTCATCACCGGCGAGGAGCTGACCTGCCCAATTTTGGGCAATGGCCCGCACGCCCGCGCCTTGCCCGTGGTGCGCATCGCCGCCCCCGATGGTGCGTATGACTACAACCACAAGTACTTCACCGACGACGTGAAATACCACTGTCCCAGCGGTTTGCCCGAGGCCGAAGAAAAAGAAATTCAACGCTTGGTCGTGGCCGCTTACCGTGCCCTGGGGTGCCGTGGCTGGGGCCGTGCCGACATCATGCTGCGCGCCTCCGACCGCAAGCCTTACCTGTTGGAGATGAACACTTCCCCAGGTATGACCAGCCATTCCTTGGTGCCCATGTCTGCGCGTGCCGCAGGCATCAGCTACGAAGACTTGTGCTTGACGCTCTTGGAAAGCGCCACGCTTGACCACGTGAGAGGCGCAAAAACAGCATGACCTCGCGCTACACCACCCACATGCGACCCCGTCCCGAGGCTAATGCCTCGGTGGCTGTGCCGCTGGATGTCAAGCTCATGCACATGGCCGCTTCGCTCATGTTCGTAGGCTTGGTGGTGGGTGCGTTGATGGCCGGTGTGTGGGCGTTGGTGCGCTTGCCCGCCTTTGCTTTGACGGGCATCACCGTGCACGGCGATGTGGCACACAACAGTGATGTCACCCTGCGTGCCAATGTGGCACCGAAGTTGACCGGCAATTTCTTCACGGTCGATTTGGGCCGTGTGCGCCAATCGTTTGAAGCGGTGCCTTGGGTGCGACTGGCTTCTGTGCAACGCGAATTCCCCAACCACCTGCGCGTGAACTTGCAAGAGCACCAACCCGTGGCCTATTGGGGCGATGACGGCGAGTCGCGCATGGTGAACAACTATGGTGAAGTGTTTGAAGTCAACGCTGGCGATTGGGAGGATGAAAAGATGCCGCGCCTGAGCGGGCCTGACAGCCAATCGCAGCAAGTGCTGGCCATGTATTTGGCGCTGGAGCCCAGTTTCAAAGAATTGACCTTGGCCGTGGACAGCCTAGCGCTCACAGACCGTGGCAGCTGGCGTGCCAAGTTGGCGCACGGCGCGGTGATTGAACTGGGACGCGGCAGCGTGGATGACGTGATGGCACGTGTGCAACGCGTGTCCAAGACTTTGGCGCAAGTCACACAAAAGCTAGGTCGCAAAGTGACGGCGATGGAGTCGGCAGATTTGCGACATGACAACGGATATGCGATTCGTTTGCGCGGGGTGAGCACACAAGATGTGCCCGCCAAACGCTAACGCACGCACAGAGAAGACGAGAAAGAACGAGGCTGTTATGGCAAAAGAGTACAAAGATTTGGTGGTCGGCTTAGACATTGGCACAGCCAAGGTCATGGTGGTCGTGGCCGAAGTGTTGCCCGGCGGCGAGCTCAAGCTCGCGGGCTTGGGCGTGGCGCCCAGCAATGGCTTGAAGCGCGGCGTGGTGGTCAACATCGATGCCACCGTGCAAAGCATTCAGCAGGCCTTGAAAGAGGCAGAGTTGATGGCGGACTGCAAGATCACACGCGTCTACACCGGCATCACCGGCAGCCACATTCGCGGCATCAACTCCACGGGCATGGTGGCAGTGAAAGACAAAGAAGTCACCGCAGCCGATGTGGCCCGTGTGGTGGAAACGGCCAAAGCCATCAACATCTCGACCGACCAGCGTTTGTTGCTGGTGCAACCGCAAGAATTTGTGATTGACGGCCAAGACGTGCGCGAACCCATTGGCATGAGTGGCATCCGCTTGGAAGCCAAGGTGCACATCGTCACGGGCGCACAAAGTGCGGCAGAAAACATCATCAAGTGCGTGCGCCGTTGCGGCTTGGATGTGGACAGCTTGATGCTCAACCCCTTGGCCTCGAGCATGTCGGTGTTGACCGACGACGAGCGCGAGTTGGGCGTGGCCTTGGTCGACATTGGTGCGGGTACCACCGATGTGGCGATTTTCACCAATGGCGCCATTCGCCATACCGCGGTCATTCCAATTGCGGGTGACTTGATCACCAGCGACATCGCGATGGCCTTGCGCACGCCCACCAAAGACGCCGAAGAAATCAAAATTGAATCGGGCTACGCCAAACAGCTGTTGGCCGACCCCGAGGTGCAGGTGGAAGTGCCGGGCTTGGGTGACCGCAGTCCCCGCATGTTGAGCCGCCAAGCGCTGGCCGGCGTGATTGAGCCTCGGGTGGAAGAAATTTTCTCGTTGGTGCAACAAGTCATTCGTGACTCGGGTTACGAAGAAGTGTTGTCCTCGGGCATCGTGTTGACGGGCGGTAGCGCCGTCATGCCGGGCATGGTGGAGCTGGGTGAAGACATTTTCTTAAAGCCTGTGCGTCGTGGCATCCCGCACTACAACAGCGCCTTGGCCGACATGGTGTCGCAGCCCCGTGCTGCCACCGTGATGGGCTTGCTGGCCGAGGCCGGCGTAGACCGCCAACGCGGCATCAAAGTGTCACAAAAGAGTGGGTCGGTCAATTCGTTGATGGACCGCCTCAAAGATTGGTTTGTGGGGAACTTTTAAACATGCCACCACACACCATGCTCTACCTCGCACGTGGCAGTCCGCCGCAGCGACCGCCATCGCGTCCGAATGCCGGGCGACGATGGCGACCTTGTGCAGCCACCGCGCCACCCTCATAGAAGGAGCGTGATGAAAGACAAGCAAACAACAAATTCAAGGCAACTGCAAATTTTTAGATTGATAGGAGAAACAAAATGACCATCGAAATGATCGAAGTTGAAGCATTCAACTCAGGCACCCAAATTAAAGTGATTGGCGTCGGCGGCGGCGGCGGTAACGCTGTGGAACACATGATCAGCTGCGGCGTTCAAGGCGTGGAGTTCGTGACAGCGAACACCGACGCACAAGCCCTGCGCGTGAGCAACGCCCACAAAGTGATTCAGCTCGGCGTGAGCGGCTTAGGTGCAGGCAGCAAACCAGAGCGCGGCCGCGAAGCCGCGGAAGCCGCGATTGACGACATCCGCTTGGCGTTGGAAGGCACCAACATGTTGTTCGTGACAGCCGGTATGGGCGGTGGCACTGGTACGGGCGCAGCGCCTGTGGTGGCACGTGTGGCACGTGAGATGGGCATCTTGACCGTGGGCGTGGTGACCAAGCCTTTCGAATTCGAAGGCAGCCGTCGCATGGGCAATGCCGAAGCCGGTTTGGCTGAACTCGAAGCAAACGTCGACTCCCTCATCGTGGTGTTGAACGAAAAGCTGATGGACGTGTTGGGTGACGACGCCAGCCAAGACGAAGCCTTTGCTTTCGCCAACGACGTGTTGAAAAACTCCGTCGGCGGCATTGCCGAAATCATCAATGTGGAAGCCTTGGTGAACGTCGACTTTGAAGACGTGCGCACGGTGATGAGCGAAACCGGCAAAGCCATGATGGGGACTGCAGCGGCCAACGGCCCAGACCGTGCACGCATCGCGGCTGAACAAGCCGTGGCTTGCCCTCTGCTCGAAGGCGTGGACATGTCGGGTGCCAAGGGCGTGTTGGTGTTGATCACCGCAGCCAAAGGCGGCTTGAAGTTGTCCGAGTCGCGCGAAGCCATGAACACCATTCGCAAGTTTGCGTCGCCAGATGCGCACGTGATTTACGGTACCGCTTACGACGAAAACTTGGGCGACCAAATTCGCGTCACCGTGGTCGCCACAGGTTTGGCGGGTAGCCGTCGCGCTGCACCTCAGTTGCAAGTGTTGCGTACTGGCACCGATGGCATGAGTTTCCCCACCACCCAAGCCAACAACGCATCCCCAGCGGGTGTGTTGGCTGCGGCCTCGGCTGGCTTGGCCGGTTTGGCGGCAGGCATGGGCGTGGGCACGGCTGCGGCACAACCCAACTACGAATCCATGAACTCTCCCGCCGTGTGGCGTGGCAACCGTACCTCGGCAGCCGCCAAGGTCGATGCCTTGTCTTCGGGCGGCATGGACGATTACGAAATTCCAGCCTTCTTGCGCAAGCAAGCGGACTAAGCGTTTTTAATCACCGTGATTGAATAAGTGAATCACCTCTTCGTAGGTGATCCACTAAAATCCAACTGTGCTTAAACAAAGAACCCTTCAATCCCTCACCAAAGCGGTGGGTGTCGGTCTTCACAGCGGTCAACGCGTGGAACTGACGCTGCGCCCAGCGCCACCCGACACGGGCATCGTGTTCTGCCGGGTGGATTTGCCGCAACCGGTGGCTATTGCTGTCACGGCCACGGCGGTGACGGACACGCGTTTGGCCTCCACCATCTCGCACGGTGATGCGAAGGTGTTCACGGTGGAGCATTTGATGTCGGCCTGTGCTGGTCTTGGCATTGACAACCTCTACATCGACATCACGGCAGAAGAGGTGCCTATTCTTGACGGTTCGGCCTCGTCGTTTGTGTTCTTGCTGCAAAGCGCGGGCATCGTGGAGCAAAACGCGCCCAAGCGTTTCATCCGCGTCTTGAAGACCGTTGAAGTGCGTGAAGGTGAGGGCGCTAACGTGAAGTGGGCGCGTCTTGAGCCGCACCATGGCTACAAGCTGAGCTTTGAGATCGACTTTCGCCACCCCGCCGTGGACGCCACGGGTCAGAGTGTGGTGTTCGACATGGACGCCCAAGACTACACGCGCGACATCGCGCGGGCACGCACCTTTGGGTTCACCCGTGACGTTGAAATGATGCGTGCCAATGGCTTGGCCCTGGGTGGCGGCTTGGATAACGCCATCGTGATGGACGATTACAAGGTCTTGAACAGCGATGGCTTGCGTTATGACGACGAGTTTGTGAAACACAAAATCCTCGACGCCATGGGCGATTTGTATTTGATTGGCAAGCCGTTGCTTGCCTCGTATGTGGCATTTCGATCAGGCCATGCGCTGAACAACAAACTGCTGCGTGAGTTGCTCAGCCAGCCTGAGGCTTATGAAGTCGTCACCTTCGACGACGCACGCCAAGCGCCACCGGGTTTGGCGCAACTCGCACCCGCTTGGTAAGGCGCTGGCAGCGATCAGCGGCTGCGTCCACCTTTGTACATGCCACTCGTTTTGCGTTGAAGGTCGGTCGCTGCGGCGAGTATGGCCATTGAATGCCCTGCATGGGCGTGGGTGATGGCAATCCCTAGGGCATCAGCTGCATCGGGGCCGGGCAGGCCGGGGAGGTTGAGCAAACGCTTCACCATTTCTTGCACTTGTTCTTTTTTGGCCAAGCCGTGGCCTGCCACGGCTTGTTTCATTTGCAACGCGGTGTATTCGGCCACAGGCAAATGGCAAGTCGCCAAGGCCGTCAAACAAGCCCCACGTGCTTGGCCGAGCAACAAGGTGGCTTGTGGGTTCACGTTCACAAACACGATCTCGACGGCCGAGGTCTCGGGCTTGTAGCGTTCGACCACTTCGTGGATCCCATCGAACAACACTTTCAAGCGCTCCGCCAAATTGCCTTGCACTTCTTTGTTGGTTTTGATGGTGCCGCTGGCAACGTAGAGCAATTGGCTGCCGTGTTTTTCCACCACGCCAAAGCCGGTGGTGCGAAGCCCAGGGTCAATGCCAAGAATACGCATGGGGCTTAGGGCAACTGGGCGCCGCCCATGCGCGACAGGATGATTTCAGTGCGACCTGAGAGGTAGTCAGATTGCGGGAATTTTTGGTAGTACTTGGGGCGTGGCAACATCACGGCCAAACGGCCCGCTTCCCAAGCGCTCAACTGCGAAGCAGGTTTTTGAAAGTAATGCTGCGCAGCGGCTTCTGCCCCAAAAACGCCTTCCCCCCATTCCACATGGTTGAGGTAAATCTCCAAAATACGGCGCTTGCCCAAGACCGCTTCGAGCATCAAGGTCAACACAAACTCTTGGCCTTTGCGGATGAAGGTGCGTTCGCCAGACAGAAACAGGTTTTTTGCCAACTGCTGCGTGATGGTGGAGCCGCCCACCACCTTAGGTACCGCACGACCTTGGGCGCGACGACTGGCCAGCAACTCGGCTTTGGCATTTTTGGCCCATGCTTTTTCAATTGCGTCCCACTGCACGCCGTCGTGTTGCGCAAAGATGTCGTCTTCTGAGGCAATCACCGCGCGCTTGAGGTGATTGGAGATGTCGGCATAGGGCACCCAATCCTGACGCCAGCGCAAATGGTCTTTCGAGGTGGCAATGCGCCAAGCCTCGGAGCGCTCAAACGCGGTGGACTCGGGGGCCACGCGCGCCATGATGGTGATGCGCGCGAGGAAGAAAACTTGCAAGCCCAGCCACGCGACCAAGATCAACAACAACCAGCGTAGCCAAGGACGAAAGCGGGTGGGGTGGTGCATCGCGGCTTAGTTGGCGGCTTCGCCGCCCCGTGTTTGCAAGGTGTTGTCGCGGCTGAAAATGAAGCGAGACACCACGGCCAATTGGTCGGCTTGGCGGCGCATCTCTTCGTTGAACGCCCCGAACGGGCCTGCGGCTGTAGCGATGGCTTGGGCGCGGCGGTCTAAGTCGGCTTGACCGGAACCTTGGACCACTTCGGTGGCGAGCACACGACCATCGGTGTTGACGGTGATGATCATGGTGAGTTCTCCGTAGAGCTTTTGCCCGCCGCTGGTCGCGGGGAAGTAGCGCGTGCCGCGGTCTTCAATCTTGCGCCGCAAGGCGTCGTAGTACAGCGCGTACACCACTTGTTGGGTGGCGGGGCTCACATAGTGTTTGCGAGGACGCGCATTGTCTTGGTTGATGCGTTCTTCGATCTCGGCCAAGAGCTTGAGCAATTGACGCCGCTTTTGTTCGACCTCATCGGGTGCGGTTTGCGATTTTTTGGGTTGCGGCGGCGGCAGTTGCGCGAGCAGATTTTTCACTTGGGCCAGCAGCAGCGATTGTTCTTTGTGCATCGCTGCGACTTGCCGTTGCATGGCGTCGGTCATGTCGCCTACTGCTGTGGTGGCCGCGCTAGGCAAAGGCGATGCTGCGCGACCTGCCTTGAGTTCACCACCGCCGGCGAGTTGGGTTTGTGCCAAGGCCTGCGCTTTGTCTGGGGCATCGGCTTTGGCCTTGGTATTGACCAAAATCACTTCCAGCGGCGTGTCGCTGAACAGTCTGTCAAAGCGTTCAGGAGCCGCGATGCGTAGCGTGAGCAAAGCGCCATGAAAAGCGAACGAGATGAACAACGCTTTTTGCAGCGTGGTCCATCGGCCCCATGAAAAACGCGATGGCATCACGCGGCATCTACCTCCGGTGCTTGCGCCTCATTCACGTCCATCGCCAGTGCAATGGGGCCTGCGGCGCTGTCGTCTTCCTCGTCGGTCATCTCAGCTTCTTGGGCGCTGGTCGGTGCGTCAGCTTCTAAAACGTGCAGCACATGGCCGCTGATGTCGAGGGTGATGTCGTCTACCTCACTCAAACGCAACTGCACACGCGCACCGCGCTGTAAGTCGTTGGCGCCAAAGATGGGCAGCACCAAGGGCAAGTCGTCGGCGCGCGCCATGGGCGGTTGGCCTGGGAAGACTTTGAACACCGTGGCGCTGAGCTCGGTGAGCTTGTTTTGTTTCAAATACTGCAGGGTCCAGAAACGCTCCATGCCGTTTTGGTAGGCGTTGTACGCGCCATACGCACCGTCAAACGCAGAGATGATGGAAAACAATTCGGCATCTTTGGGTTTGAACGGGGCCGCCAAAGCAGCGGTGCTGCCGTGCTTGGCGCAGGCAATGATTTGCCATTGGTTGACCAAGTCGGTGTAGCGGCGCAGTGGCGAGGTGCTCCATGCGTAGCTGGGTACGCCAATGCCGGCGTGCGGCAAAGCCTTGGTGCCCATGCGCACTTTGACACCGGGCAGCAAGCTGGCTTGGCTGCGGTAGATGCCGGGCACGCCAAGTTCGGCCATCCAGTTGCCCCAGGTGCTGTTGGCCAAAATCATGGCCTCGGCCACCATCAAATCGAGTGGTGCACCGCGTTGGCGGATGCTGATCTGCACTTGTTCATGGCCCTTGGGTTCGGCGCCGTCGTTGCCGACGAGGCGGAAGTTGTAGTCTGGGCGGTTGAAGTTTTCTGGCTTGCCGCGCACCACTTCGCGCTGGGCTTTGAGGTGCTGGGCCAAGCGAAACATAAACGCCAGTTGGGGGCGCGGCATGGCGGGCTCTTGCACGCCTGCGGCGTGCGTGAAGCGGTCGTCGTTGAGCCACGCTTCGGTGACGATGGCATCCAGCTGGTCGTGGCGCAAGTTGGCGGCAATCGGCACGCGCTCTACGCGTGTCTCGGTGTTTTGCAGAGCCAGTGTGGCTTCGTCAAACGTGGCATACAGCGACACGGCGGGGCAGTCGCGCCCTTCTTGCAGGGTGTAGGTTTGCACCACATCGTCGGGCAGCATGGTGATTTTGTAGCCTGGCATGTAGACGGTGGACAAACGCTGGCGACCCAGTTGGTCAATCGCGTCGCCCGGCTTCAAAGCTAGAGCGGGTGCAGCGATGTGAATGCCCAATGTGACCGTGCCCGTGCCCAAGCCTTGGACAGACAAGGCGTCGTCAATCTCGGTGGTTTGCGAGTCGTCGATCGAATACGCCTGCACATTCGCCAGTGGCAACTCGTCCGCAATGGCGGGTGCTTGTAAATTGGGAAAGCCCGTGCCCTTGGGGAAGTTGTCAAACAAAAAGCGCTGCCAATGGAATTGGTAGGCCGATGTGATGGCGCCTGCTTTTTGCAACAAGTCCAGCGGCGCGGTGTGTGTGGCGCGGGCGGCTTCGACCACGGCTTTGTACTCGGGCGCGTTTTTGTCGGGCCTGAACAAGATTTTGTAGAGCTGCGTTTGGATGGGTTCGGGGCACGTGCCCTGACCCAGCGCGGCGGCCCAGCTTTCAATTTGCGCTTGAATTTGTTTTTTCTTTTCGATGCCAGCCAGGGCTTGGGCAATCACCTCGGCCGAGGCTTTTTTGAAGCGTCCTTTGCCAGCGCGGCGAAAGTAATGCGGCGCTTCGTACACGCGCAATAGCGCGGCGGTTTGCTCTGTGAGGTTGGCTTGCGCGCTGAAGTATTCGCGGGCAAGGTCAGCGAAGCCAAACTCGTCTTCGGGGGCGAATTCCCAAGCCAAGTCGAGTTCAATGGTGTCGCTCAAGGTGCGCGCTTCGCGCATCAGCTCGGCAGGCGAGGGCTTGTCAAACTTGAGCAGCAAATGGGCGCCCTTGACCTTGACCCGTTTGCCGGATTCCAACTCAATTTGGGCCGAGCTTTCTGCTTCGGAGAGGATGCGGCCCGTCTGGAATTTTCCAGCTTCTTCAAACAATGCGTACATGCGGGGCATTGTCCCATGTTCGGCTCAAACGCCGGGCTGCAAATCTAGAAATGCTAGCACCTGTGGCAGGTGGCTTTCGAAGTCGCTGAGGGCGTGGTCGCCGCCGGCCAGCACGACTTGGTGAGCGCCGGGGTAACGGGCGGTCATTTCGCGCCAGTCCAGCACTTCGTCGCCTTTGGCAATGAGTGCCCAAACACGCTCGGGGTGGGGCATGGGGCCGACTTTTAACGCGCGTAGTTCGTCTACAAATTCGGGGGCAAAGTAAAAGCGCTCGGCAGGGTCGTGCCAAGCCGTTTGTTCGCCGATGTATTTGGCCAAATCACGATCGGGGTGGATGGCAGGGTTGAGCAGCACCGCTTTGCAGCCACGTTGCGCCGCCAGCCATGTGGCGTAAAAACCGCCCAGTGACGAACCGATGACGGCCATGCTGCTGGCGGGCCAGTTGGCTGTGCCACGCTCAATCAAGGCCGCCGCGGCTTTGGGAGAGGGGGGCAACTGTGGGCACCACCAAGTGACGTGGGGAAATTGTGCGGCCATGACCTGGGCCATTTGCTGAGCCTTGGTGGACTGAGGGGATGAACGAAACCCATGCAAATACAGCACATGGGTGGTGGGCAATGGCGGGTTGGACAAGGTCATGCCGCATGCTATCAGCGGCACTCAACGGCTCCCAACAGGGGATAATCTCGCCACCATGCCCACCGTCATCCACAAATCCAGTCCATTTCAGCGCTTGATGCCCTTGCTCAGAGGCTTCGATGGGCCGTTGGCGTTTGGTATTTTCTTGTTGGCGTGCGCGGGCTTGTTGACCATGTATTCATCGGGTTTCGCCAATGGGGCGCGATTTTTTGACCATGGACGCAATATGTTGATTGCGGGTTTCATCATGTTTGTGGTGGCGCAGATTCCCCCGCAGCGTTTGATGGCCTTTGCCGTGCCGCTATACACCGTGGGCGTGGCGCTCTTGGTGGCTGTGGCCCTGTTTGGCTTGACCAAAAAAGGCGCGCGCCGTTGGTTGAACATTGGCGTGGTGATTCAACCCAGCGAGGTGATGAAGATCGGCATGCCTTTGATGCTGGCGTGGTGGTTCCAAAAGCGTGAAGGTCAGTTGCGCCCGCTCGATTTTTTGGTGGCGGGTGTGCTCTTGTTGGTACCCGTGGCGCTGATCGTGCGTCAGCCAGATTTGGGGACTGCTGTCTTGGTGTTGTCTGCCGGGCTGGCCGTGATTTTCTTTGCAGGCTTGAGTTGGTGGCTGATCGTGCCGCCCCTGCTTCTCGGTTTGATTGGCGTGGGTTTGGTGGTGTTTTTCGAACCCACGCTGTGCGCTGATGGTTTTCGTTGGCCGGTGTTGCATGACTACCAGCAGCAACGCATTTGCACCTTGCTAGACCCGACGCGAGACCCGTTGGGCAAAGGGTTTCACATCATCCAAGGCATGATTGCCATTGGCTCGGGCGGTTTTTGGGGCAAGGGCTTCATGCAAGGCACACAAACCCATTTGGACTTCATTCCTGAGCGCACCACCGATTTCGTGTTCGCCGCTTTCAGCGAAGAGTTTGGCTTGGTGGGCAACTTGATGTTGATTGCGGCCTTTGCCTTTTTGATTTTGCGCGGCTTGGCCATCGCGGTAGAAGGCCCCACGCTGTTTGCCCGCTTGTTGGCTGGCAGCGTTACCTTGAGTTTCTTCATTTATGCCTTTGTGAACATGGGCATGGTGAGCGGCATGTTGCCCGTGGTGGGCGTGCCGCTGCCCTTCATCAGCTATGGCGGCACGGCCATGGTCACACTGGGGTTAGGCTTAGGGATATTGATGTCTGTGGCCAAGGCCAAACAGTTGGTGCAGTCATAATTCGCGCATGATTTCACGCGAACCCACCCTTGAACGATTGGCCATTGCCCGTCAACTGTTGTTAGAACCTTTTGGTTTGGACGAATCCGACTTGGCGAAAACCTTGGCCGAGATCAAAGCGCACAAGGTGGATGAGGCCGATTTGTACTTTCAATACACCCGCTCCGAAGGCTGGAGTTTGGAAGAAGGCATCGTCAAAACTGGCTCTTTCAGCATTGACCAAGGCGTAGGCGTGCGCGCCGTGAGCGGTGAAAAAACAGCCTTCGCCTATTCAGACGATATTTCCAAAGCGTCCTTGCTCGACGCGGCACGCACCGTGCGCTCGATTGGCGCAGCGGCTAAAGGTGGCCGCGTCAAAGTGCCGACGCGCAAAGTGGCGTCTAGCCGTTCTTTGTATGGCGGCTTAGACCCGATTGCTTCACTCAACAGCACCGAAAAGGTAGCGCTACTCGGCCTTGTGGAGCAAATGGCCCGTGCCAAAGATCCGCGCGTGATTCAAGTCATGGCCGGTTTGGCCAGCGAATACGACGTGGTGATGGTGGTGCGTGCCGATGGCACTTTGGCGGCCGATGTGCGCCCCTTGGTGCGCTTGAGCGTGACCGTGATTACCGAACAAAACGGTCGCCGCGAAGTCGGCTCTGCGGGCGGCGGCGGCCGTTTTGGGCTTGACCATTTTGACGATGCACTGATACAAAATTATGTGGATGAAGCTGTGCAATGCGCGCTCACCAATCTCGATGCACGCCCTGCGCCTGCCGGTGAAATGAGTGTGGTGTTGGGCCCAGGCTGGCCTGGCATCTTGTTGCACGAGGCGATTGGCCACGGCTTGGAAGGCGACTTCAACCGCAAAGGCTCTAGCGCCTTCAGCGGCCGCATTGGCCAACGCGTGGCCGCCAAAGGCGTGACGGTGCTCGATGACGGCACCCTCGCGGATCGCCGTGGTTCCCTCAATGTGGACGACGAAGGCAACCCCAGCCAGCGCAATGTGTTGATTGAGGATGGCATCTTGAAGGGCTACATCCAAGACAGCATGAATGCCCGCTTGATGGGCGTCAAGCCCACTGGCAATGGTCGTCGCGAAAGCTACGCCCATGTGCCCATGCCTCGCATGACCAACACCTACATGTTGGGCGGCGACAAATCGCCAGAAGAAATTGTGTCCAGCCTCAAGAAAGGTTTGTACGCTGTGAACTTCGGTGGTGGCCAAGTGGACATTACCTCAGGCAAGTTTGTGTTCTCTACCTCTTTGGCGTATTGGGTGGAAAACGGCAAGATTCAATACCCTGTCAAAGGCGCCACCTTGGTGGGCAATGGCCCAGACGCCTTGACCCGCGTGAGCCTGATTGGCAACGACATGAAGCTAGACCCCGGCGTGGGCACTTGTGGCAAAGAGGGCCAGAGCGTGCCCGTGGGCGTGGGGCAACCCACCTTGCGCATTGATGGGTTGACGGTGGGTGGTACGGCATAAACGCCGCTCGTAAACCCTAGCGATTTGTCAGCAAACTGCTAGATTGCCTGTGCTACATTCCAAATTATGAGTTCGAACCGTTTTTATTTTGCTTACTTTTTTATCTCACGCCCCCACGGCGGTCGAGAGATCTGAACGTAGCCCAAACGCTCTGAACTCCCAAACCAACCGCCGGACCCCCGGCGGTTTTTTTTTGCCAAATTCTTAAATCACTTTTTCTCAAACTTCAGGACGAGACCATGAAAACGAACACCCCTTATCCAAGCCACGTTGAAAACACCAGTCAAACCGACGACCAACGTATCAAGGACATCACCGTGTTGCCTCCGCCCGAACATTTGATTCGCTTCTTCCCCATTCAGGGAACGCCTGTGGAAAAGCTGATCACGCAAACGCGTAAAACGATTCACAACATCATGCACGGCACTGACGACCGCTTGCTGGTGGTGATTGGCCCATGCTCCATCCATGACCCCGCTGCCGCGATTGACTACGCACGTCGCTTGCAGCCGCTGCGCGAGAAGTACGCCGACACTTTGGAAATCGTAATGCGCGTGTACTTCGAAAAGCCACGCACCACCGTGGGTTGGAAGGGCTTGATCAACGACCCGTACTTGGACGAGAGCTACCGCATCGACGAGGGTCTGCGCATGGCACGCCAGTTGCTGATTGAGATCAACCGTCTTGGGCTTCCTGCGGGCAGCGAGTTCTTGGACGCCATCAGCCCGCAATACATTGGCGACTTGATTTCGTGGGGCGCGATTGGTGCGCGCACGACCGAAAGCCAAGTGCACCGCGAGTTGGCTTCCGGTATTTCTGCACCCATCGGTTTCAAGAACGGCACCGATGGCAACATCAAAATCGCGACGGATGCGATTCAAGCGGCAGCGGGCGGCCACCACTTCTTGTCGATTCACAAAAACGGCCAAGTCGCCATCGTGCAAACCTCGGGCAACAAAGACTGTCACGTCATTTTGCGCGGCGGTAAAACGCCCAATTACGACGCAGCCAATGTGAATGCCGCCTGTGAAGAGTTGGCCAAAGCCAAGTTGCCAGCCACCCTGATGGTGGATTGCAGCCACGCCAACAGCAGCAAGCAGCACGAGCGTCAGTTGGTGGTGGCGCGTGACATTGCCGCGCAAATCAGCGGCGGTTCAAACCAAGTGTTTGGCGTGATGATCGAGAGCCACATTCAAGGTGGCGCACAGAAGTTCACGCCAGGCAAAGACGATGTGTCTCAGCTGGAATACGGCAAGAGCATCACCGATGCCTGCTTGGATTGGAACGATTCCGTGACTTCGTTGGACGTGTTGTCTGAGGCCGTGGCGGCGCGTCGCAAGCGTTCGTGATTCATGGCGGATACGCCGAGAGCGCAGTATCTGACTTGGCTTAACGTCCCTTCGGGCTGTGATGGCGCCAAATCAGATACCACGCTCTCGGCTTTTGGTGGTGCGAAAGAGAAGTTAACCAGCCAACGCCGCCAACAACTTCGCGTGAATCCCACTAAAACCACCATTGCTCATGCACAGCACATGGTCACCCGCCTGCGCAGCAGCCACCACTTGCGCAATCACTTCATCCACAGAGCCCGCCACCGACGCCCGCGTGCCCATGGGCGACAAGGCCGCCACTGCGTCCCAATCTAAACCGCCCGAATGGCAGAACGCTAAGTTGGCGTCTTCCAAGCTCCAAGGCAGTTGCGACTTCATCGTGCCCAGCTTCATCGTGTTGCTGCGTGGCTCAAATACCGCCAAGATGCGCGCGTTGGGGCCTACTTTGCGGCGCAAGCCATCGACGGTGGTGCGGATGGCGGTGGGGTGGTGGGCAAAGTCGTCGTACACGGTGATGTCGCCGCCTGCGCGTGTCACGGTGCCGCGCACTTCCATGCGACGGCGCACGTTTTGAAATTCAGTCAACGAGGCAGCGGCTTGCGCGGGTGAGACGCCCAAGTGTTCAGCGGCAGCGATGGCGGCTAGGGCGTTGAGCTGGTTGTGCACACCGGTGATGTCCCATTGCACGCGGCCCACTTCTTGGCCGTGGTGCAGCACCGCAAAGTTGTCAGGCTCGCCTTGGACTGACCAGCCATCAGGACCATGGAGGCCTGTGGCATTGGCGCTCACGCCAAACTTGGCGATGCCGCTCCAGCAGCCTTGGTCCAACACGCGTTGCAAGCTGTCTTCGTCTGCGTTGACCACCACGCGGCCGCTGCCGGGTACGGTGCGTACCAAGTGGTGGAACTGGCGCTCGATGGCGGCGAGGTTGTCAAAGATGTCGGCGTGGTCGAACTCGAGGTTGTTCAAAATCGCCGTGCGGGGGTGGTAATGCACAAACTTGCTGCGTTTGTCGAAGAAGGCCGTGTCGTACTCATCGGCTTCAATGACGAAGGGCGTGCGTTGGTGTGCGGCCACATCGGCAGGGCTGCTCAAGCGCCCTAGGCGTGCCGAGACGCCAAAGTTCATGGGCACGCCCCCCACCAAGAAGCCAGGCTCTAGGCCCGCCGCTTGAAGAATCCAAGCCAGCATCGACGTGGTGGTGGTCTTGCCGTGCGTGCCAGCAACGGCCAGCACATGGCGTGGCTGGCTTGGGTGGTGCAACACATGTTCAGCCAGCCATTGTGGGCCGCTGGTGTAGGTGGCGCCGCTTTCCAAAATGGCTTCCATCAAGGGGAATTTTGGCGAGCCATCGGCCAAGCGGGCGCGTGAGACCACATTACCAATGACGTACACATCAGGGTTGAGCTTCGTTTGGTCGGCGCCAAAGCCTTCGATTAGCTCAATGCCAAGACTGCGCAGTTGGTCGCTCATGGGCGGGTAGACGCCCGCATCGCAACCGGTGACTTTGTGGCCCGCTTCACGTGCCAACGCAGCCAGTCCACCCATGAACGTGCCGCAAATTCCCAAAATATGTATGTGCATTGGTCCATTTTAGGAGGGTGTATCGGGCCGTTCCATGCGTCGCAGTCTCTAGAGCCTCACAATCGCTACTTATATGAATACGGTTCAAGAAGAAATTGCAGCGACCGCGGCACGCATGGTGGTGGAAGAGGGCTTGGAATACGGCCTCGCCAAACGCCGTGCCGTCAAGCAGTTGGGTTTGAATGCGCGCGCCCAGATGCCCAACAACGACCAAGTGGAAGACGCCGTCCGCGAATACTTGCACCTGTTTTGTGCTGACACCCAACCCACCGAATTGGCGGCCTTGCGCGAGTTAGCGGCGGTATGGATGGCGCGCATGGCTACTTTCAGGCCGTATATAGGTGGGGCGGTTTGGCGAGGCACGGCGACAGCGTTGTCGGATATTTACCTGCAGTTATTCTGTGATGACTCAAAATCAGCAGAAATCAGCCTCATAGACCACAATGTTCGGTATGAGGTCAGCACGGTTCAAGGCTTCCAAGGCGAGGCCGTGGATGCGCTGAGCATCTTGTGTAACTGCCCTGGTTTGGATCAAAAAGTACTGGTGCATCTGATGATTTACGACTTAGATGATCTGCGTGGCGCTTTGAAACCGGATGGGCAGGGGCGAACGCAACGTGGCGATTTGGCTGCATTAAAAAGATTGATAAAGGATTTTGAATGATTTTTGCTGTCAATAGACGCACGGCCATGTACGGCAGCGTCGCTGCTTTGGCGGCCTTGGCGGGTGCCGGAGTGGCTTGGAAGCGTCATTCGGCTGGCGCGATGCCCATAGATGCCATGCAGGCTTTGTGGGCAGCTGAGTTTGAGTCCCCAACGGGCGAACCCTTGGCAATGCGCACCTTTCAGGGGAGGCCCTTGGTGATCAACTTTTGGGCCACTTGGTGTACCCCTTGTGTTGAAGAAATGCCCTTAATAGATGCGTTTTATCAACAAAATAAAGAAAAAAGCTGGCAAGTGCTGGGTTTAGCCATTGATCAGCCCAGCCTTGTACGCAAATTCCTGAGCCAATTTCCAGTGCATTACCCCATCGGTTTGGCAGGCTTGAATGGGACAGAGTTGACGAAAAAGCTGGGCAATGACGTAGGGGGGCTGCCTTTTACGGTGGTGTTAGATGCGCAAGGACATTTGATTCAGCGAAAACTGGGTAAATTAACGTCAGAAGAGATCAAAAACTGGCTTGAGTGACGAGATTTATCAAGTGTCGATCTGCAACTTGGTGTAAATTAGGCACTTATTTACAACAAATAGGATGTAGTTATGGATTTGCGAAAACTCAAGACGTTGATTGACCTGGTCTCCGACTCCAATGTGTCTGAACTCGAAATTACCGAGGCAGAAGGCACGGTCCGTATCGTTAAGAGTGCACCAGCCCCTGTGGCCATGGTGACGCAAATGGCTGCTGCACCTGTCGCAGTTGCCGCGCCTGTGGCGGCTGCGCCAGTTGCTGCCGCTCCGGTGGCGGAAGCCGCACCGGCTGGCCACACCGTCAAGTCACCCATGGTTGGGACCTTCTACCGTTCTTCTAGCCCTGGCGCCAAGGCGTTTGCCGAAGTCGGCCAACAGGTCAAAGAAGGCGACACCATCTGCATCATTGAAGCCATGAAGATCTTGAATGAGATCGAGGCTGACAAGTCTGGCACGATCACCAAGATCTTGGCTGAGAACGGCCAAGCTGTGGAATACGGCGCACCCCTGTTCATCATTGAATAACGGCGGGTCTGCCATGTTTAAAAAAATCCTGATCGCCAACCGTGGCGAAATCGCCTTGCGCATTCAACGCGCCTGTCGCGAGCTGGGTGTCAAAGCGGTGATGGTGTATTCCGAAGCCGACCGTGACGCCAAATACGTCAAGTTAGCCGACGAAGCCGTGTGTATTGGCCCCGCGTCATCGACCCTGAGCTACCTCAATATGCCCGCGATCATTGCGGCGGCTGAAGTGACAGACTCTGAAGCCATTCATCCGGGCTACGGTTTCTTGAGCGAAAACGCCGACTTTGCTGAGCGCGTCGAAAAAAGCGGCTTCCAGTTCATCGGTCCCACCGCTGAATCTATCCGCATCATGGGCGACAAGGTGTCGGCCAAACAAGCCATGATCAAAGCGGGCGTGCCTTGCGTGCCAGGTTCTGAAGGCGAGTTGCCAGACGATCCTGCCGCTATCAAACGCATTGCCAAGAGCGTGGGTTACCCCGTCATCATCAAAGCCGCTGGCGGTGGTGGTGGTCGTGGCATGCGCGTGGTGCACACCGAAGCAGCTTTGATCAACGCTGTGGCAATGACCAAAGCGGAAGCCGGGACCGCCTTCGGCAACCCCGCCGTGTACATGGAGAAGTACCTCCAAAATCCACGTCACATCGAAATTCAAATCTTGGCTGACAAGCACAAGAACGCCGTTTATTTGGGCGAGCGTGATTGTTCGATGCAACGTCGTCACCAAAAAGTGATCGAAGAAGCGCCAGCGCCTGGTATTCCACGCAAGTTGATCGACAAGATCGGTGAGCGTTGTGCTGCGGCTTGCAAGAAGATCAGCTACCGCGGTGCGGGCACGTTTGAGTTCTTGTACGAAAACGGCGAGTTCTATTTCATTGAAATGAACACCCGCGTGCAGGTGGAGCACCCAGTGACCGAATACATCACTGGCATTGACATCGTGAAAACGCAAATCATGGTGGCGGCTGGTTTGAAGTTGCCTTTTGCACAGCGAGACATTCATGTACGCGGTCACTCGATCGAGTGCCGTATCAATGCGGAAGACCCGTTCAAGTTCATCCCATCGCCCGGCCGCATCACCATGTGGCATGCGCCCGGTGGCCCTGGCGTGCGCGTGGACTCACACATCTACACCAACTACTACGTGCCGCCAAACTACGACTCGATGATTGGCAAGATCATCGTGCACGGCGACACCCGTGACGAAGCTTTGGCACGCATGCGTACGGCTTTGAATGAGACTTTGGTAGAAGGCATCAACACCAACATTCCGCTGCACCGCGAATTGATGGTGGACGCCAAGTTCATGGCCGGTGGCACCAACATTCATTACTTGGAAGAGTGGCTCGCTGCTCACAAGCGCTGATGTTTGAGTTGCGACTGATGTGCCCCGAAGACAGCGTGGAAGCTGTTTGCGAGGCGCTGGATGCACTTGATGCTTTGAGCGTATCCGTCGAAGACGCCGATGCCCAAACCGATGCCGAGCAAGCCTTGTTTGGCGAGCCCGGCATGCCGCCCCCCAAAGAAGGCTGGAAGCGTTCGCGCATCGTGGCCTTGTTTGCGGAGCAAGTGGCCGCGCAAGATGCCTCGCGTTTACTGGCCTTGCAAGACTTCTTTGCCAAAAGCGACGTGTTGGGCATTCAGCCGGTGGCCGACCAAGATTGGGTGCGTTTGACGCAGTCGCAATTTGCACCTGTTGAAATCACGCCCGAATTTTGGATTGTTCCCACCTGGCACGAGCCACCTGCGCAAGCCAAAAAAGTCATTCGCTTAGACCCCGGTTTGGCATTTGGCACGGGCACGCACCCCACCACACGCATGTGTTTGCGCTGGATTGCCACACACGATGTGGCGAACCAACGCGTGCTCGACTACGGCTGCGGCTCTGGCATTTTGGCCATCGGTGCGGCTTTGCATGGCGCGAACACGATTGACGCGGTTGACATTGACGAAGCGGCGGTGACAGCCACCGTGCTCAATGCCGACGCCAACCACGTGCGCTTGAACGCAGGTTTGCCAGACAAAGCCACGGGCCGCTACCAAACGGTGCTGGCCAACATCTTGGCCACGCCTTTGAAGGTGCTGGCGCCGCTGCTGCGTAGCCATGTGGCCGCAGGCGGACACTTGGTGCTGGCGGGCATTCTTGAGCGACAAGCCCAAGAGCTCAAAGACGCTTACGCGCCTTATTGCAGCTTGCAGGTGAGCGACGCTGAAGACGGTTGGATTTTGATGACCGCCGACTGCTGATGTACATCACCCACTGCCCCCAATGTGCGACTGCCTTCAAGGTATCGCCCCAACAGCTTGAGCTGGCCAAAGGGTGGGTGCGGTGTGGTCGTTGTGCGCATGTGTTTGAGGCGGCGCTTCATTTTGACGTGCAGTCTGATGTGCCTGCGCTACCCACGCCGAGTAGCGATGCGCCTTCTTTGTTTCGTGCGGCGATGGCGCCTGCTGTCGCTGCGAGTGAGGCTAAGCCGGTTGCCGACAGCAGCAGTACCAACACCAACACCAGCAAGCCAGCCATACCGCCTTTGGGTTGGCTGGCTGGCGTGGTTCTCTTGAGCTTGGCGTTGTTGTGGCAGTTGTTGGTCTCGCAGCGCAATTGGCTGGCCGCAGAAGAGCCGGCTTTGAAGCCCATCCTGTCGACCATGTGCGCCTGCGAGGTCACATGGCCTCGTGAGCCAGATGCGGTATTGATTGAAAGCAGTAGCTTCATCGAAAGCCCAGCAGGCGGCTACACCGTGCAATTGCGCTTGAAAAACACGCAACACCATGCGGTGGCCATGCCTGCTTTGGAATTGAGTCTCACCGATTTGCAAGACCAAGTCTTGGTGCGCCGTGTTTTCACTGCCGATGAAATGGCGGTCAAAGACCATGTGCAAGCGCTGCGCGATGTACGGTCCACACTGAATTTCGACTTGGATGACAAAGTCAGCCAGCGCATCACGGGCTTCAAAGCGCTGATTTTTTACCCTTAATTTCTAGAAAGAATTTCTATGGCTTCGCTGATTTGCGGCTCGCTCGCGTTCGACTCCATCATGAGCTTTGAAGGCCGATTTGCTGAGCAAATCTTGCCTGACCAGCTGCACATCTTGAACGTCTCGTTCTTGGTGCCCGCGTTGCGCCGTGACTTTGGCGGTTGTGCTGGCAATATTGCCTACAGCTTGAAAGTCTTGGGTGGCACACCGTTGCCCATGGCGACTTTGGGTACCGATGCGGCTGACTATTTGCAGCGTTTGAAGACGCTGGGTATTTCGACCGAGTACGTGCGCCAAGTGCAAGACACGTACACCGCACAAGCCATGATCATGACGGACCGGGACAACAACCAAATCACGGCGTTTCACCCTGGCGCGATGATGCAAGCGCACACCACCCAGATTGAAAAACGTGCAGATATCAAACTCGGCATCATCTCGCCCGATGGCCGAGATGCCATGGTGCAGCATGCCGAGCAATTCAATGCGGCAGACATTCCTTTTGTGTTTGATCCAGGCCAAGGCTTGCCCATGTTTGATGGCGCTGATTTGGCGCGCTTCATCGACCAAGCCACTTGGGTCACGGTGAACGACTACGAAGGCAAGATGCTGAGTGATCGCACAGGCTTGAGCTATGCCGATATTTCACGCCGCGTGCAGGGCCTGATCGTGACTTTGGGCGCCCATGGCTGTGAGGTGTGGGTGGATGGCGAGAAAACCGTTGTGCCCCCGATCAAAGCAGCAGCGGTGGTGGACCCGACAGGGTGTGGCGATGCATGGCGCGGTGCGCTGTTGTTTGGCTTGGAGCAAGGTTGGTCGCTGGCGAAATGTGCAGCCTTAGGCAACCAAGTGGGCGCCTTAAAAATTGCCCAGCGTGGCCCGCAAAACTACACAGTAGATGGTTTGACCATCGCCTAAACAGAGAGCCCGCAAGCGCCTTAGATCGCCAAGGCTGGCCAATCGGCTTTGTCGCAAGCAGCTGCGCTGACCCGCAGCTGTTTTCGTTTGGCGGTCTGGCCACGGATCAGTTCTACATCTCGTTTGGCCAAGCCCAATGCGTCTGCCAACCATGCAATGAGTGCTGAATTGGCTTTGCCATCCACGGGCGGGGCATGTAAGCGTACACGCAATGCCCCATCGTGAGAGCCATCGGCCTGTGTGCGTGAGGCGTTCGGGATGACGTGAATGTCTATGATCACCGCACCTGTTTTTTCAAGGCGCAGATAAGAAACGTCAGGTAGCGTCATAAGGCAAGGGGTGAAGAAAAAGCCCGAAACCTTGCGGCATCGGGCTTGAGCGAACGGTAAACCGTAGCCTTGATCAGTGACGATTAAGGCTTGCTTGCTGTTGGGAAAGGCCAAGCAGCTTGCGGGTTCAACGTTGTCTGTGCGTGGGCAGCGGGTGCTTTCGCAGCTTTCTTTGCAGCAGGCTTTTTAGCGGCTTTTTTAGCAGCAGGTTTTTTGGCAGCAGGCTTTTTAGCCGCTGCTTTCTTTGCTACTTTTTTGGCAGCTGGTTTTTTAGCTGCTGCTGCTTTAGCGGCTGGCTTCTTCGCTGCAACTTTTTTAGCTGCAACTTTCTTAGCAGCAGGCTTTTTGGCAGCTACTTTTTTAGCCGCTGGCTTTGCAGCTGCGACTTTTTTGGCTGCTGGCTTCTTAGCCGCTACTTTTTTAGCCACTGGCTTCTTAGCTGCAACTTTTTTAGCAGCAGGCTTTGCGGCCGCTACTTTTTTAGCTGCTGGCTTTTTAGCCGCGACTTTTTTGGCTGCTGGCTTTTTGGCCGCGACAGCTTTCTTTGCAGGGGCCTTTTTAGCGGCCATGGGTTTTGCAGTTGCCATTTCTGTTCTCCTAGATCGAATTTAGATCATTGGGTGTAAAACACTTCGCACGGTTTTTTTGTGTGTGCAAAGCGATTCATGGCGCTGGACCCGGGTCCAACCCCATGAACAGGGTGAGTCCACCACCGCACCTCGTGAACGGGTGCTTGTGCGTGTGGTGAACAAATTCGGTGACATGTGTGTTTATTAAGCCATCAGTCCCAAGACAGAGCACCACCAGATTGGTACTCGATCACGCGGGTTTCAAAGAAATTACGTTCTTTTTTGAGGTCAATCATCTCGCTCATCCAAGGGAAGGGGTTTTCTTCGTTGGGGAAGAGGGCTTCCAAACCGATTTGCGTGGCGCGTCGGTTGGCGATGTAGCGCAAGTAGCCTTTGAACATCGAGGCGTTCAAGCCCAACACGCCACGTGGCATGGTGTCTTCGGCATAGCGGTATTCGAGTTCAACGGCTTGCATGAACAAGGCTTTGATTTCTTCTTTGAACTCTGCCGTCCACAGTTGTGGGTTTTCGAGTTTGATTTGGTTGATCAAGTCAATGCCAAAGTTGCAGTGCATGGACTCGTCACGCAAGATGTATTGGTACTGCTCGGCCGCGCCTGTCATTTTGTTTTGACGACCCAAGGCCAAAATCTGTGTGAAGCCCACGTAGAAGAACAAGCCTTCCATCAAGCAAGCGAACACGATCAACGACTTCAACAGTGTTTGGTCGGTTTGCAGTGTGCCGGTGTGGAAGTTGGGGTCCATGATCGCGTCAATAAACGGGATCAGGAACTCATCTTTGTCGCGGATGGATTTGACTTCGTGGTACGCGTTGAAAATTTCACCTTCGTCCAAGCCCAAAGACTCGACGATGTATTGGTAAGCGTGTGTGTGGATCGCTTCTTCAAAGGCTTGGCGCAGCAAGAATTGGCGGCACTCGGGTGCCGTGATGTGGCGGTAAGTGCCCAACACAATGTTGTTGGCCGCCAAGGAGTCGGCGGTCACGAAGAAGCCGAGGTTGCGCATGATCAGACGGCGCTCGTCATCGGTCAGACCATTGGGGTCTTTCCACAACGCGATGTCGCGCGTCATGTTCACCTCTTGCGGCATCCAGTGGTTGGCGCATGTGGCGAGGTATTTTTCCCAAGCCCATTTGTATTTGAAAGGCACCAACTGGTTGACGTCGGTTTGACCATTGATGATGCGCTTGTCAGCGGCCGTCACGCGACGTGTGCTGGGTGCCTCTGCTGCGCTGGTGTGTGAGGCCGCAGGTGCTGTGGCACCGTCGTTCAACGTGCGTGCCACTGCAACAGGCTGTAGGGCCGGTGTTTCAGAAAGAGGCGGGAGCTCCATCGAGCGGCTAGAGGTGCCGCTTGCAAAAGGTGATGGCGATGAGGGTTTGACTTCTTCGTCCCAGGTCAGCATAAAAAATTATCCAATGTACGAATTATGAATGCAACGAAGGCAAACGCAAAGCATTCGTGAACTTCGTTGCGTGTTTTTGTTGTATCACTGACACGATTCGCAGGTGGGGTCATCCACACCGCAGAATTTGATGTCGGTGGCGGGGATGGCATTCATCTGCGCGTGTGCTGCAGCGGCGGCGGCTTCAAGTGCGCTCATGCCACTGGTGGCCGGGCCTGAAGACACAGCGTTGTGTGAGCCTGCTTGCACGGTTGATTTCTCAACTTGTTGTGCGCTGGATGTGCGCAGGTAGTAGGTGGTCTTCAAGCCGCGCAACCATGCAAGCTTGTAGGTCTCGTCTAACTTTTTGCCAGAGGCACCGGCCATGTAAATGTTGAGTGACTGCGCTTGGTCAATCCACTTTTGGCGACGTGATGCGGCTTCCACCAACCAAGTAGCTTCTACTTCGAAGGCGGTGGCGTACAAGGCTTTGATTTCTTGTGGCACGCGGTCGATGGGGCGCAGTGATCCGTCGAAGTGTTTCAGGTCCATGACCATCACGTCGTCCCACAAGCCGAGGCGTTTCAAGTCGTGTACCAAGTAGTGGTTGATGACGGTGAATTCGCCAGACAAGTTGGACTTGACGGATAAGTTGCCAAAGCAAGGCTCGATCGATGCGTCCACACCAATGATGTTGGAGATGGTGGCGGTGGGTGCGATGGCCACGCAGTTGGAGTTGCGCATGCCGTCTTTGGCAATCTTGGCACGCAGGGCGTCCCAATCCATGGTCTTGGCGCGGTCCACTTCGAGGTAGCCTCCGCGTGCTTCGGCCAGCATGTCGAGTGAGTCGATCGGCAAGATGCCTTTGTCCCACAAAGAGCCTTTGTAGCTGGCGTACTGGCCGCGTTCTTTGGCCAATTCAGAGGACGCCCAGTAAGCGTAGTAGCAAACGGCTTCCATCGAACGGTCAGCAAACTCAACAGCTGCTTGTGAGGCGTAAGGCACGCGCATTTCGTACAAGCTGTCTTGGAAGGCCATGATGCCCATGCCGACAGGTCGGTGGCGCAGGTTGGAGTCGCGCGCTTTTTTGACGGCGTAGTAGTTGATATCAATCACGTTGTCCAGCATGCGCATGGCCACTTTGATGGTGCGCTTGAGTTTGTCGTGGTCGAGTTCTTTGCCGTTGGGGCCGTCTTTCAAGTGTTGAGACAAGTTAACGGAGCCCAAGTTGCACACGGCAGTTTCGGTGTCGCTGGTGTTGAGCGTGATCTCGGTACACAGGTTAGACGAGTGCACCACGCCCACGTGTTGTTGGGGTGAACGCACGTTGCATGGGTCTTTGAACGTGATCCATGGGTGGCCTGTTTCAAACAACATGGTGAGCATCTTGCGCCACATGTCGGTGGCTTGCACCGTTTTACTGGGCTTGATTTCACCGCGCTTGGCTTTGGCTTCGTAGGCCACATAGGCTTTCTCGAAGGGGGCGCCGAACAAGTCGTGCAAATCAGGCACGTCGGAGGGCGAGAACAAGGTCCATTCGCCTTTTTCCATCACGCGACGCATGAACAAGTCGGGAATCCAGTTGGCGGTGTTCATGTCGTGGGTGCGACGGCGATCGTCACCCGTGTTCTTGCGCAACTCGAGGAACTCTTCGATGTCCAAGTGCCAAGTTTCCAAATAAGTACACACAGCGCCTTTGCGCTTGCCGCCTTGGTTCACAGCCACGGCCGTGTCGTTGACGACTTTCAAGAACGGCACGACGCCTTGTGATTCGCCATTGGTGCCCTTGATGTGGCTGCCCAGAGCGCGTACACGTGTCCAGTCGTTGCCCAAGCCGCCGGCAAATTTAGACAGCAAGGCGTTTTCTTTGATCAACTCATAGATGCCGTCCAAGTTGTCAGGCACGGTGGACAAGTAACAGCTAGAGAGCTGTGAACGCAAGGTGCCGCTGTTGAACAGCGTGGGCGTGCTCGACATGAAATCGAAAGAAGAGAGCACTTCGTAGAACTCAATGGCGCGGGCTTCGCGGTCCACTTCGTTGAGCGACAGTCCCATGGCCACGCGCATGAAGAAGGCTTGTGGCAATTCGATGCGGTTCTTGCGCACGTGCAAAAAGTAGCGGTCATACAAAGTTTGCAGGCCGAGGTAATCAAACTTCAAATCACGCTCAGCTTTGAGCGCAGCACCCAAACGCGGCAGGTCGAACTGCAGCATGGCTTCGTCGAGCAAGTCGTTTTCCACGCCCTTGTGGATGAATTGTGGGAAATATTCGGCGTAGTGCTGGCCCATGTCGGCGTGCAGCACCTCTTTGCCCAACACCTCTTTGGCGATGGTGTGCATCAGCAAACGCGCGGTGGCGTAGGTGT